>NZ_JBITLX010000005.1:229276-435697 GCF_044465625.1 Actinoplanes sp. NPDC049599 | reverse complement strand
GGCAATGCTTGGCGCGGCCGTTTCGGCGCGGCAGAAGCGTGTCGCCCGTCCGGGGGATGGCGATCGATCATCACAACAGCCATGCAAAAGACTCCGGAGCTAACACCCATGCTCCAAGATCTGGCCGAACCACCCTCCCCCGATAGCCCGCGCACCGATCATACTGCGCATTTCGGTCCGGATTGATCTCATTCGGAAGGTCATCGACGTGTCGCACGAATGCATTTCTGCGACGCGATGAATTGGCACGATCCACCCCTGAGCCGAGGGCCAAAAATGTCACCCGGCGGCGAGAAAATGGTTCCATGGGGCAGCTTCAATTGTTCACTGCGACCGAGGTGGCCGCGATGCGCGACCGCACGAAGGCCCGCGGTTACTCACGCGAGCGCGAGGAGTTCCGCCGCGAGCACGAGCGCCATCGCGCCTGGGGTTTGGCTCAGCGCCACGCCGAGCGCCTGCGTCAGTTGCGGGAGAGGCCGCGTGATTCCCGGCCCTCGGCAACCGGGCAGCATCCGCCACGTTCCCGGACGCCAGGCCGGTCGTCCGAAACCCCGCCGACTGACTCGCGACCGTGCCCGGCGCCGGGCGGCGAGGCCGTGATCAGCCGGGACAACCCGGGTAGCCGGACACGGAAGCCCACGCTGCCGGAGTCCGCCGAGCCGCGCTCGCCGCGCCCCGCACCCGCCGCCACACCCACAGCTGGCCCCGGGCCCACAGGCGCGCCGGGCGGTGGGACGGGGCGCGGCGGTGGTCACGGGACCAGGCCAGGGACCGGGACCAGACCAGCAACCGACACCAGACCAACAACCGGGACCAGACCAACAACCGACACCAGACCAACAACCGACACCAGACCAACAACCGACACCAGACCAACAACCGCACTCGATGCCGTTGGGTCCCGGCGGTCTCGGCCCGCCGGGCGAACCATCGCCGATGAAGACGTGCCGCAGCCGATCGCGCGAGGCGCCGCCGCTGGCCATCCCACACCCCAACCGGCGCTACCTGCCGAACGAGACACCCACGCTGAGCCCAGGTCGATCACCCGAGCCGCCACCGCTGACCGCCCAACGCCCCAATCACCACGGCCCACCACCAATGCCGCTGCGCCCCGGCCCACCGTGCAAACCACTGCTACCGATTGCCCAGCACCACGACCGTCTCGACCCGCATCGGAGGGCACGGGCCATGGTGTCCGCGCGCCCTCGGTGCGGACTGTCCCAGTGCCGGCGAGCGGCCGAATGTCGGCAATGCATGCGACAGCGGCCAGCCCGCGTGGCCCACCGAGATCGGCCGGAAGATATCGCCATTCGGCCCGACAATGGTTCCAGGCGAACGGTGCCGGGTCGATCGGATCCGTTACTTGCGGCTGCGAGAAATGTGCATGCCTCCGCATTTGCTCGGTGAATCCGCCCTGGTCTGTCAAACGAACGGTGCCTTCTTGTTACCGGCGCCTTGATGACACAGGAGGCGCCGCTCCATGCCGGAATAGGGCAGGGCTATTGCGTGTTCGCCCGGCGGCGGTTTGAACTGGGGTTATGCGGGTTGATCGGCCCTTGTGGAGGCGGCTGGGACGGGTGAGGTCACTCAGGTGATCATGGAGTTCTCACACAGCCACGGCACCTTCGAGGACCTCACCCGCGATGTCAGCATGCCCGATCCAGGTACTGTCCGCAGTCGCCGCCCCCACCGATACACCCGCCCGCCCGATAACCGAGGGTGAACAAGCTCGGCTGCTGGACGCGTTGACCGCGATGCCGGACCCGCGCAGCCCGCGCGGTCTGCGCTACCCCCTGACCGGGCTCCTCGCGGTCGCGGTCTGCGCGGTCATGGCTGGTGCCAGCTCGGTCGCCGCGATCGCGGACTGGCTACACGATCTGGATGACATCGCCCGGGCCCGGCTTCCCGCACGCCGAGCAGGCCATCCGGATCACCCGAACCCGCACCATCACCCGCACCGGCAAGACCACCCGCGAAACCGCCTACCTGACCATCTCCCTGCCCGCCGCCGACGCCCACCCGGTCGACCTACAGGAATGGATCCGGCGCGAGTGGCTCATCGAAAATCTCGTGCACTACGTCCGGGATGTAACGTTCTGTGAAGACTCGCAGCAAGCCCGGACCGGCAACGGCCCCGCCGTCATGGCCACACTGCGTAACACCGCGATCGGCTTCCACCGGACCAGCGGCGACACCAACATCGCCCGCGCCACCCGACGCGCCAACCGCCGCCCCCACGACCTCATCACCGCCGTGATCAGCAGCAACCCGAGAACGCAATGACCCTGCGGAATAGGGTCCGCCGGGATCGGGCGGGAGGTGGCTGCTTCGCGCCCGCTCGCCGACGTGTCATGAGCCGGGTGACCTCCCGACTCCGATGAGATGTCGATCGTCGGTGTGGTCGTGCAGGTGGGTCATGACAGCGTCGGCTCGAGCGCCGCGATCGGCGGTGGCGCCGGGCGGGTGAAACGGGCCGGGAGGTGCAGCCGGATGAGCCAGGGGTGTTGCGCGGGCACCACCCGGGACGGGTCTGCGTGAGCCCGATCTCATCCGCCGGCTGCCGAAATTCTTTCCACCGCCTCGGCGACTGTGGTGATGTCCGCGTATTTGGCGCCCAGGTCGTACAGGTTTGCGTTGTGTGCTTCCGGGGTGCGGTCGCCGCAGGCGTCGGCTACCACGATGGGGTGGAAGCCGTGTTGCATGGCGTCTGTTGCGGTTGCTCGGATGCAGCCTGATGTGGAGACGCCGGCGATCACTGTGGTGTTGATGCCGGCTGCGGTCAGGGTTGCGGCCAGGGATGTGCCGAAGAATGCTGATGCGTACTGCTTTGTCACTACCGGTTCGCCGGGGGCGGGGGTCAGTTCCGGGACGAATTCGCCGAGGGGGCCGGCGCCCTCGGCGAGCAGGGCCAGGCTGGGCACCTTGCGGACGAACAGGCCGCCGTCCGCGCATCCGGGTGCATAGCGCACCCGGGTGTGCAGGACCGGTACGCCGGCAGTGCGGGCCGCCGCCAGCAGGGTCGCGCATCCTTCCACCGCTGCCCGGGAGCCCAGGTCGAACGGGCTTCCCGGGGTGAAGTACGCCCGCATCATGTCGATGACCAGCAGGGCGGGGCGGCTGCCCCAGCCCAGCCGGCCACCGAACGGTGACGTCATGCCCAGACGGGCCGGGTCGGCGCCGGCAGGCCGGTTTCCTCCAGGCACCGGGCCAGGATCGTGTCCAGGTCCGGGCCCTTGTCGAAGACCGGCAGCTCGTCCGGGCGCTCGGTGCGCAGCCGCGCCCGCAGTTCCTCGGTCGCGGCCGGGTCCGGCGTCCCGTGCTCGTCCACCACGACACCGTAGCGCCGGGCGCCGTCGGGCGTCACCAGGCCGCGCCGGACCTCCAGGCCGACCAGGGCCGGGTCGCGTTCCAGCGGGTCGCCCCAGCCGCCGCCGCCCCAGGTCACGAAGTGCAGCACGTCGCCGGGGCGGACCGGGACGTCGTGGCACTTGCTCGGCAGGATCTCCCGGGTGCCGTCCACGCGGTCGATCCACTTGCGGCCGCGGGCGCCCGGCTCGCCGCCGTTGACGCCCCACGGGTACATCAGCCAGCGGTCGTCGTGGATGGCGATGGTGCCCGGTTCCAGGAAGTTGTAGGCGACGTCCACGCCGTTGCCGCCGCGGTGCAGGCCCGCGCCGCCGGTGTCGGCGATGGTCTCCCACTTCTCGATCCGCAGCGGGTAATACGATTCCAGGAACTCGCAGGGGATGTTGACGAAGCTGGGCCACAGCGAGTGCCCGTCCGGGCCGTCGCCCAGCGGCCGGCCGGGGATGCCACCGAAGCCGATCGAGTAGAGCTGGAACCACTCGCCCTTGCGGTCGCCGCCGGAGTAGGTGCCGGAGTACATGAAGTGCGGCGACGACGAGAAGCCGGCGGCGTTGAGCAGCGCCGGGTTGGTCTGCCCGAGCAGGCCGCCGAACAGGTCGAAGACCCGGCCGATGCCGTGGTTGCGGGCGTTGAGGGCGGCCGGATGCTTGGGTTTCCAGTAGGAGCCGTCCGGGATCGTGACGTCGATCAGCGGGTAGAAGCCGTCGTTCCAGAGGATCTGCGGGTCGGCCACGGTGATCATGTAGATGCCGAAGAACATCCGGGCCAGGTTCTCGTTGAGGTAGTAGTTGATCGGCCCCTGCGCCTGCGGCGACGAGCCGGTGAAGTCCAGGTGCACCTTGTCGCCGGTGCGGGTGAGTGACAGCTTCAGCTCGTACGGGCCGAAGCCGACGCCGTCGTCGCAGATGTAGTCGGTGAACGACAGCGTCCGGCCCTCGGCGAAGACCAGGTGCAGCAGGGCCTTCATCGCGTCGTGGTTGCGCTGCAGCAGCGCGTCCAGCGCGGACAGGTACGTGTCGACCCCGAACCGGGCGCACATCTCCTGCACCCGCCGGGCGGCCGTGCGGCAGGCGGCGACCAGCCCGTTGAGGTCGGCGCGGTTCCAGTCCGGCACCCGCACCTGGTTCAGGATGATCCGCAGGGCGTCCTCGTTGATCCGGCCCTCGGCGTAGAGCTTGAACGGCGGGATCACCACGCCTTCCTCGTAGATGGTGCGCGCGTCGGTGGGCATCGAGGACGGCGTCTTGCCGCCCACGTCGGACATGTGCCCGAACATCGACGCCCAGCCGACCACCCGTCCGTCGACGAAGATCGGCAGCACCACCAGCCAGTCGTTGGCGTGGCTGATCGCGGCGCCGCACGCGTACGGGTCGGAGGTGAGCAGGACGTCGCCCTCGCGGATCTCACCGTCGAAGCCGGCCAGGAAGTCCGGGATGGACAGTCCGAACTGGCCCACCACCATCTTGCCGGCCGGGTCGGCGATCAGCGGGAACTCGTCGTGCTGCTCGCGGATGCCGGGCGAGAGCGCGGTGCGGAACAGCACCTCGTCCATCTCGTACCGGGCGTTGCGCAGGCCGTTCTCGACCAGGTCGAGGGTCACCGGGTCGACCTCGACGCGCGGGACCGGGGTGCTGTTCGGCTCGACGATCGTTGCCATCTCAGGCCTCCGTAGCGCTGGGGCGGATGAGCAGACTGCCGCCGGCGTCGGCGGTCGCGGTGTGCCCGGGGAGCACGAGGGTGGTCGAGTCCATCTCGACCACGATGGCGGGGCCGGGCACGACGTCCCCCGCGCGCAGCTTCAGCCGGTCGTAGAGGCCGGCGTCGACGAAGCCGCCGTCGACGTAGATCCGGGTCTCGCCGGTGCGGGCGGCGGTGGCGTCGCCGTCGCCCGCCTCCAGCCGGATCGGGGCGACCCGTGGCCGCGGCCCGGTGACGGTGGCCCGCGCGTTCACCAGCTCGTGCCCGGCGGGCAGCGTGAACGAGAAGAGCCGCTCGTGCTCGGCGTCGAACTGCCGGGCCAGCTGGGCGGGCCCGTCCGCCGCGGCCAGCAGGTCCGCGTCGAAGATGACGGCCAGCTCGTTGCCCTGCCCGACGAACCGCAGGTCGGCCGAGTAGGTGGTGGTGTGCGCGCTCGCCGGTACGCCCTGGGCGACCAGCCGCTGCGAGGCGGCCTCGGCCAGCTCGCCGAAGACCGTCCGCAGCTCGGTGGCGTCCAGCTCGTCGAGCTTGCGCAGCACCGTGCGGGCCGACTCGTCGCGGGCGGAGGTGGTGGCGTCGCCCAGCGCGCAGAGCACCCCGGGCGACGGCGGCACGATCACCGGCCAGGCCCCGGTGAGCCGGCCGAGCGCGTTGGCGTGCAGCGGCCCGGCGCCGCCGAAGGCGACCAGCGCGAAGTCCCGGGGGTCGAAGCCCTGCTGCACGCTGACCAGGCGCAGCCCGCCGAGCATGTTCTCGTTGACGATGTCGATGATCCCGGCCGCGGCGGCCTCGGCGCTGGGCAGGCCCATCGCGTCGGCCACGGTCTGCACGGCCGCGCGGGCGGCCTCCCGGTCGAGGGTGATCTCGCCGCCGGCCAGCGCGGACGGCAGGTAGCCGAGCACCACGTTGGCGTCGGTCACCGTGGGTTCGGTGCCGCCCTTGCCGTACGCGGCCGGTCCGGGCTCGGCGCCGGCGGACCGGGGGCCGACCCGCAGCGCCTTGGTGAGCTGCGGGACGTGGGCGATGGAGCCGCCGCCCGCGCCGACCGTGCGCACGTCGACGGCGGACGCCCGTACCGTGAGGTCGCCGACCTTGGTCTCCCGGCCGATCCGGGCCGTGCCGCCGCGCACCAGCGCCACGTCGGTCGAGGTGCCGCCCATGTCGAACGTGATCAGCTCGGTGTGCCCGGACTGCTCGGCGATCCAGACCGCGCCGGTGACCCCGCCGGCCGGGCCGGAGAGCAGCATGGTGACGGGGGCGGAGATGGCGGCGTCGGCCGAGGAGAGGCCGCCGTCGCTGCGCAGGATCGACAGTTCCCCGGGTACGCCCTCCCGGGCCAGCTGGGCCGAGAGGTTCGCGACGTACCGGGCGACCTGCGGCTGCACGTAGCCGTTGGCCACAGTGGTCAGCGCGCGCTCGTACTCCCGCATCTCCGGCAGCACCACGCTGGAGAGCGAGACCTCGACGCCGGGCAGCTCCTCGGCGGCGAGCTCGGCGATCCGGCGCTCGTGCCGGTCGTCGGCGAAGGCGTTGATGAGCGAGACCGCCAGGGCCTCGACGCCGTTGGCGCGCAGCGCCCGCAGCGCCTGCCGGGTGGCCTCCTCGTCCAGCTCGAGCACGACGCTGCCGTCGCTGCCGATCCGCTCGGGAGCCTCCACAGTGTTCTCCAGCGCCGCGAGCGGTTCCGGCTTGGGCCAGATGATCCAGCCGGCCAGCCCGCCGGGCACGAAGGAGCGGGCGATCTGCAGCACCTGCCGGAAGCCGCGGGTGGTCACCAGCCCGACCGTGGCGCCCTTGCCCTCCAGGATCGCGTTGGTCGCGACGGTGGTGCCGTGCAGGACGTGCGCGATGTCGCCGCGGGCCACGCCCGCTTCCGCGCACACCTTGTCGATGCCGTGCAGCACCCCGATCGACTGATCGCTCGGCGTCGAGGCGGTCTTGGCCCGCCAGGTGGATCCGGATTCCTCGTCTACCAGTAACACGTCGGTGAAGGTTCCGCCGACATCCACGCCGAGTCGATATGACATGTCGCTCCTCAGATGATTCCGTCAGCGCGCAAGCGCACCTGCTCCTTGCCGTCCAGTCCGATCAGTCCGCCGTAGATCTCGTCGTTGTGCTCCCCGAGGGCCGGCCCGGCGGTGCGGACGGCGCCGGGGGTCGCGGACAGCCGCGGGGTCGCGTTCTGCATGGGCAGCTCGCCGAAGTCCGGGTGCGGCACCCGGACGATCGCCTCGCGGGCCGCGAAGTGCGGGTCGGCGAACATGTCCTTGGCCCGGAAGATCCGGCCGGCCGGCACCCCGTTGCCGTGCAGGGTCTCGAGCAGCTGCTCGGCGCCGATCGTGGCGGTCCACCGGGCGATGTGGTCGTCGAGCTCGGCCATCGCCGCACCGCGCGCCGAGTGGGTGGCGTACCGGGGGTCCCGGGCCAGTTCCGGCTCGCCCATGGCGGCCGCCAGCCGGCCGAACACCGTGTCCTGGTTGGCGGCGATGAGGATCAGGTCGCCGTCGCCGGTCGGGTAGACGTTGCTCGGCGAGACGTTCGGCAGGGTGGCGCCGGTGCGCTCGCGCTGGTAGCCGGCGACCGACCACTCGGGCAGCAGCGACTCCATCATCGCCAGCACCGCCTCGTAGATGGCCGAGTCGACCACCTGGCCGCGGCCGGTGCGGCTGCGGCTGTGCACCGCGACCAGGGTGCCGAGGCAGGCGTAGACGGCGGCCAGGGAGTCGCCGAGCGAGATGCCGGCGCGCACCGGGGGGCCGTCCGGCTCGCCCATCACGTACCGGATGCCGCCCATCGCCTCGCCGATCGAGCCGAAGCCGGCCCGCCCGGCGTAGGGTCCGGTCTGGCCGTAGCCGGTGACCCGGGTGATGATCAGCCCGGGGTTGGTGCGCCAGAGCGTCTCCGGGCTCATCCCCCAGCGTTCCAGGGTGCCGGGCCGGAAGTTCTCCACCACGATGTCGGCGGTGTCGACGAGCCGGCGGATGAGCTCCTGGCCGCGCGGGTCGCGCAGGTTGCAGGTGATCGACTTCTTGTTGCGGGCCACCACCGGCCACCACAGCGACTTGCCGTGCGGCTTCTCCCGGCCCCACTCGCGCATCGGGTCGCCCTTGCCGGGGTCCTCGACCTTGATCACCTCGGCGCCGAAGTCGCCCAGCAGCTGCCCGCAGAACGGCCCGGCCAGCAGCTGCCCGAACTCCACCACGCGCAGATCGTCCAACGGAAGGTTCATGACGGGACCCCGATCATCGTGGCGCGGGCGTTGTAGAGGTGGGCGCGCATGATCGCCTCGGCCCAGTCGCCGTCGCCGGCCCGCGCGGCGGCGACCATCTCGACGTGGTGGTGCAAGCTGCGCTGGAGCGCCTCCGGGCTGTAGTCGTGGAAGTTCTGGTGGACGACCGCGGCGTGGGTGACCCCGCGCAGCGCGGCCGCCAGCGGCGGCGAGCCGGCCGCCTCGATGAACAGGCCGTGGAACCGCCGGTTCGCCTCGACGATGGGGGTCAGGTCCTGCCGGCGGCCCGGCCGGCCGGTCCGCAGCATCAGCTCGGCCAGCTCCTGCAGCTCGTCCAGCTCGGCGGCGGCGAGCTTCGGGACGGCCAGGCGGACCGCGTACGGCTCCAGCCGCAGCCGCAGGTCGAAGATCTCCCGCAGTTCGTCGGTGGACCAGCTCGCCACCCGGGCGCCGCGGTTGGGCTGGAGCTCGACCAGGCCCTCGGCGGCCAGCCGGGTCAGCGCCTCGCGGATCGGCGTGCGGCTCACCCGCAGCCGGCCGGCCAGTTCGGCCTCGCCGAGCCGGGCTCCGGACGCGATCGCCCCGGAGAGGATCTCCTCCCGCAGGGCCTGCGCCGCCTGTTCCGCTGCTGGTCGCACCGGGCCTCCCGTTCCGCTCGATTGCATGCAATCCTTGTCATCGATCGGGTGTTTGCGCAAGAGAGGTGTCCACGATGTCGACAGGTTGTATGCAATGAGCGTTTCGATCGTGGAGGTCTCCCCGCGCGACGGGCTGCAGAACGAGGCCGTGCCGGTGGCCACCGACGACAAGCTGGCGCTCATCACGACGCTGGTGGCCGGCGGCCTGCGCCGGATCGAGGCGACCAGCTTCGTCAACCCCAAGCGGGTGCCGCAGCTGGCCGACGCCGAGGCGCTCGCCGCGCGGCTGCCCCGCGGCGAGGTCTCGTGGATCGGGCTGGTGCTCAACGAGCGCGGGCTCGACCGGGCCATCGCCGCCGGCATGGACGAGGTGAACGTCGTGGTGGTCGCCACGGACCCGTTCAGCGAGCGCAACCAGGGCGTCGGCACGGCCGAGGGGATCGTGGCCTGGCACCGGATCGCGGCCCGGGCGAAGGCCGCCGGGCTGCGCACCACGGTCACCGTGGCGGCGGCGTTCGGGTGCCCGTTCTCCGGCGAGGTGCCGGTGGCGCGGGTCCGCGAGGTCATCGCGGGGTGCCTGCAGGCCCAGCCGGACGAGCTGGCGCTGGCGGACACCATCGGGGTCGGGGTGCCGGCGCAGGTGCGGGAGCTGGCGGCGGTGGCGGCGGCCGAGGCGCCCGGGGTGCCGCTGCGGTGGCATTTCCACAACACCCGCAACACCGGCTACGCCAACGCGATCACGGCGGCCGAGCTGGCCGGGGCCGGCCCGGTGGCGCTGGACAGCAGCGCCGGCGGCATCGGCGGGTGCCCGTTCGCGCCGGACGCCACCGGGAACATCGCCACGGAGGACCTGGTGTATCTGCTCGGCCGCAGCGGGTACGACACCGGGGTGGACGTCGCACCGCTGCTGCCGCTGGGCGCCCGGCTGGGCGGGCTGCTCGGGCACGAGGTGCCGGGGCAGCTGGCGCGGGCGGGAGTGTTCCCGCCCGGGTGATCCCGGATCAGCGCGAGGCGCTCAGCACTGCGGCGACCAGCCGTCGGCGCCGGCGAGGAACGCGGCCACGGTGAGGCCGGCCGCCTCCTCCCGGGTGAGCTGCGGGCGGTCCGGCGTGACCAGCGCGCCCGGCCCCCAGTTGTGGTATTCGGCGAACCGCGCGTCCCGCCAGGGCCAGGTGCCGAAGTCGCTCCACGGGGTCGGCCCCACGTGCGCGCCGAGCCACGAATCGCGGATGACGGTCTGGCCGATCGCGTTCGGGTCCTGGCTGGGGTGCCAGGGCCGGCCCAGGTAGACGCTCGCCGCCGGCGCATCCGAGGTGAACGCGCACCCGGCGAAGAGCAGCCCGTACGGGTTGGTGATGCTGGTGCTCGGCGCCGTCACGTACCCGTTGTTGGTGGCCGATCCCCGGTCGAGCGCGTGGATCCGGCACCGGTCGAAGGCGGCCGTGCCGCGGCCGAAGATGAAGTCCACGTCCCCCTCGACGTAGCAGCGGCGCAGGTAGATCCGGGCCGGCACGTCCGCGGCGCGGCTGTTGAGATAGAGCGTGTCCTGGTTGCCGAGGAACCGCACGGTGTCGAACTCGATGCGGTCGGCCCGGGTCAGCACGGCCACCGCCTGCCGCCCGGTGATCTCCGGGTGCGCCGCCTCGTCGAACGAGTTCCCGAAGGTCAGGTTGCGGGCCGCGAAACCGGCGCCGTCCACGGTGACCGAGGCGCTGCCCGAGGTGCCCCAGGTGCCGCCGTCCGGGCGCGGCGTGCCGTTGGCCCGATCGTCGGTGATCACCACCTGCTCCGGGCGGGTGCCCCGGCCGCGCAGCAGGATGTTCGGCTTGTCGGCGGGGATGATCACCTGGCCGGGGTAGGTGCCGGGCTCGACGTTGATGGTGAAGCGCTCGGTCCGGCCGGCCGGCACGGCGTCGACCGCCGCCTGGATGGAAACGAAGTCACCGCTGCCGTCCGCGGCCACGGTGCTGCGGTCACCGGATCGGGCGGAAGCGGCCGGGGCGCTGCGGGAACCGGACCGGGCGGAGGCGGCCGGGGCGGCCTGGGCGGGGCCGCCGGTGACGGCTCCGGCGGCGAGCGCCGCGCCGGAGCTCGCCGCGAGCCTGATCAGGGTTCGGCGATCCATGAGGACTCCTGCCGGGGACGGAGCGCTAGAGGTAAGCGCTTTCCCGCCGACCGTAGAAGCCGGAACCACGTCCGTCAATGCCTGGGCGCGGACCGAGCCGGGCCGTGTGCCGGCCCGGCTCTTTCCATACGGCGCAACCGGCGCCACCGGCCTCGCTGGCGCAACCAGCGCTACCAGCGCGACCAGCGCGACCAGCGCGACCAGCGCAACCAGCGCAACCAGCGCAACCAGCGCAACCAGCGCGACCAGCGCGACCAGCGCGACCAGCGCGACCAGCGCGACCAGCGCGACCAGCGCGACCAGCGCGACCAGCGCGACCAGCCTCGCTGGTGCAAACGGCGCTACCAGCGCTACCAGAGGATGCCCGGCTGCGGGATCTCGGCGCCCACGGCGAAGAAGTCGTGCCACTTCACGCCGGTGCCGACGAAGCGCCGGCCGGTGGACCGGGCCACGTACACGTCGGCGGCCGGGCCCCGGGTGAACGTCGCGATGTCGGTGCGGCCGTCGCCGGTGAAGTCGCCGGTGCCGGGGATCTCGGTGCCGACGGCGAAGAAGTCGTGCCACTTCACGCCGGTGCCGGCGAAGTAACTCCCGCGGGACAGGGCGACGTACGCGTCCGCGGAGCCGCCCCGGGTGAACGTCACGATGTCGTCCCGGTGGTCGCCGTTGAAGTCGCCGACCGAGGCCAGCTCCGAGCCGACGGCGAAGAAGTCATGCCACTTGACCCCGGTGCCGGCGAACGAGTGGCCGGTGGACAACGCGACGTACACGTCCGCCGCCGCACCCCGGGTGAACGTCACGATGTCGTCCTTGTTGTCACCGTTGAAATCACCGACCGCCGGCGTCTCCGAGCCCACCGCGAAAAAGTCATGCCATTTCACCCCGGTGCCGGCGAACGAATACCCGGTGGACAACGCGACGTACACGTCCGCCGCCGCACCCCGGGTGAACGTCGCAATGTCGTCCTTGTTGTCACCGTTGAAATCACCGACCGCCGGCGTCTCCGAGCCCACCGCGAAAAAGTCATGCCATTTCACCCCGGTGCCGACGAACGAATACCCGGTCGACAACGCGACGTACACATCCGCGGCCGGGCCCTTGGTGAACGTCGCGATGTCGTCCTTGTTGTCGCCGTTGAAGTCGCCGACCAGTGGCGTCTCGGTGCCCACCGCGAAGAAGTCATGCCATTTCACGCCGGTGCCGGCGAACGACGATCCCGTCGACAGTGCCACGTAGACGTCGGCGGCCGGGCCCCGGGTGAAGGTGACGATGTCGTCGCGGCCGTCGCCGTTGAAATCGCCGGCCACGCCGCTGAAGCCGCCGCCCGCGGGCGGGGCGGCGGCCGCCGGAAGGGCCGCGACCTGGACGGCCATCGTGACTGCGGTGACCGCTGAGAGCGCCAGCAGGCGCCGGTTCCTGAGCATTGTTCTCCCCGTTCCGATGATGCTGACCGAATGGTGTGGTGCCGGGAGAAAACTAACGCCGGAAAACGCCGGCGCGACCATTCAGTCCGCTTGCCGTCCAGCTCCGGTAAAGCCGGCGGCGCGCGCGGGAAAGGGGTACGATCGCCGCCGGTTCAGCCCCGCTCGGTGCTGCCGATCAGGCGCGCGTCCCAGCGCCGCGAGCGCGCGGGCCCGCAGCCGGCCAGGACCACGGCGGCGTTCTCGGCCCGGCCGCCGCCGGCCACGGTCAGGCACCGCCCGCTGGTGGCGGCACGGATCGTGAAGCCCGTACGCCCGGCGTCCCGGAGCCGCCACCGGCGCGGGAGCGCGTCGTCGCACCGGTACTGCACGACCCGCCCGCCGCCCGCCGCGGAGAGGCACCGGCCGCTCTTGATGTTCTGCACCTGGAACAGCCCGGTCAGCGACACCAGGCGCATCCGCCACAGGTGGGCCCGCTCCTCGCGGCACGCGCTCTGCACCACCGCGGTGTTGTCGGCCGTGCCGCCGCCGGCGATCGCGAGGCACTTGCCGCTGTGCACGTTGACCAGCTGGAACCCGCGCAGGAACGGGAACTCCGGCGCCGCCCGGGCCGGGCCCGCCGGCGCCGCGACCGCGACCGCCGCGGCGGCGGCGGCGACCATCCGCGCCCCGGCGAAGAGAACAGTACGGCGAACAGACATGACACACCTTTCACATAAGACCTCACCATTCATTCCACAGCCGACAAGAAGGTATCCGTAGCACCATTTCCGATCGTGGACATCCGCGCGAATCACCCATCGCGTCGCGCCGGTTCACCCGCGTCGGCGTCTCGTCTAGGCTGACCACAGCGGTGCCGCGGCCATTCGACAGTCCCGCCCCGGACGGCGAGAGAAGGTGACGGTGTCCTCGACGGCGCATCCCGACGAGCGCATTCCGGGCTCCCGGTCGGCCACCGATCCGGACCGGCTGCTGCCGCGCGGGCGCCACGATCTCACCCGGGAATTCGTCAGCCGGACCCAGCGGGACCGCCTGATCGACGCGATGGCCCGGACGGTCGCCGAGCGCGGCTACGCCAACGCCTCGCTGGGTGAGGTGTGCACCGCCGCGGGAGTGTCCACGCGCGCCTTCTACCAGCACTTCACCGACAAGGAGGCGTGCTTCCTGGCCACCTTCGACCGCGGGGTCACGCTGCTGCAGAGGTCCGTCGCCGTGGCGTACGCGCGCCCGGCCCGCTGGCCGCAGCGGATGCACCGGGGCCTGGACACGCTGCTGCGGATCCTGGCGGCGGAGCCGGCCTTCGCCGCGCTGGCGGTGGTCGAGGTGCTCGCCGCCGGGCCGCGGGCGCGGGCCTGCCGGCGGCAGCTGCTGGACGCCTACGCGGTGTTCTTCGCCGAGGCGCCGCGCCGGGCGGGGGCGCCGCCGGTGCCGGACGGGGTGGTGGAGGCGGTCATCGCCGGCGTGTACGGCGTCATCTACGACTTCGTGTCCACCGGCCGCACCACCGAGCTGCCGGCCCGCTTGGGCGACCTGACCTACCTGGTGGTGGTGCCGTTCCTGGGCCCGGCGGCCGCCGCTCGGGTGGCCGCCGGGACACCGGGATGGGCCGCGCTACGCGCTGGGTGAGGGCTCGACCGGCGGCGCGCCGGCCGAGACCGTGATCTGCTGGGTGGTGTCGGTGGTGTCGGTGACCGCGTACCGCGCCGAGAACCGGGCCGTGGTGGCGCCGGTCGGGCAGGTCAGCCCGCCGGTCACCCGGATCGGCAACGTCACGCCCGCGGAGAAGTCCAGCACCGGGGCGCCGGCCTCGGTGCCGGGCAGCCACGGGCCGCTGATCGACGCGGGGCCGTCCGGCGCCACCGTGACCACGCAGGACGCCAGGCCGGAGATGGTGGTGACCACGCCGGCCTGCGGGATGGTCATGGTGCCGACCGAGCCCGCCTCGTCGTACTGCAGCGCGATGGTCCAGTCGCCGTTGGTCGAGTTGGAGACCGTGCGCGCGGTCGTGAAGAGCACGTTGGTGGGACAGGACCCGCCGTTGTTGGCGAACGTGGCCGGGGTCAGCGACGAGACCACCGGGCCGTCCGGGCTGGAGTTGCCGGGCTCGGCCGGCACGGCGCCGGTGTTGCCCGACTGGTTGCAGGTGACCGTGGTGCTGCCGACCAGGAAGGTCGCCGTGGTCCCGGGCACCAGCGAGGCGGTGCAGCTGTGCCCGGCCGGGCCGACCGTGGTGGCGGCCGCGGCCTGGGCGGGCCCGGCGGGGAAGGCCGCCAGGCCGGCGCCGGCGACGACGGCCGTCACGGCCAGCGCCGACCGGCGGACGGTACGGGTACGGGTGCGAACCATCTCGATCTCCTTTGATCGCGGATTACCGCTCAGACGCACTCGTCCTTGCCCCACTTGAGCCGCAGCGACAGGCCGGTGAGGTTGAACTCGCCGGCGGTCGTCGCCCAGGCCACCTGCTTGAGGTCGGTGATGGTGACCTTGTCGGCCTGCTGGCTGAACATGCCCTCGCGGCGCTGGGCGGTCTCGGCGGGGTCGTTGACCGGTCCCTTGTCGAGGGTGGCGGCGTCCCGGCCGATCTCCATGCCCTGGAACTTGGCGTTGCCGTCCATCGCGTTCATGTCGATGACCATGTTGGTGGCCGTCACCGGGTCCTTACCGGTGCCCGCCCTGATCTTGAGGGTGACCGCGCCGAAGTCACCCAGGTCGGTGACGACCGACTGGCACAGGTTGGTCAGCGTGGCGTTCCTCATCGCCGACACCGCCACCGGTTCCGGCCGCGGCGAGCCGGCGCCGGGCTCGGTCCGGGCGTCGACCGTGCCGTACTGGACGAAGCCGGTCGCCACGAGCTGGTCGGCGCTGACCTTGAACTGCTGGCCGGACACCGAGAACGAGGCGGCGAGCGCGCCGTGGGACATCAGCGTGAGCAGCCCGCCGACGGTTGCCGCGCAGAGGCCGACCAGCAGGCCGAAGCGGCGCCAGCGGGTGCGGCCGTACCGGGTCAGCCGATGCTCAGGACATTGACAATCGCGCATGGGCTCTCCCCCACTTTGATCCAGAAAAGGTGGTTGTTCTGGATGGGAGGCACGCTAACCCCCGAGCCCGAGACATCGTCAAGCGTCGAAGTCTGCGCCGCCCGGTCCGGCCCCGGCCGGCGACTCCCGCCAGGTCCGCAGCGCCCACCACAGGCCCACCGTGGCCAGCACGGTCCCCGGCGCACCCGGCACCAGCGGGACCCCGGTGAGCTCGTGCAGCCGGCGCAGCCGGTACCGGACCGTGTTCGGGTGCACGTGCAGCGCCGCCGCCGTGTGGTCCAGCCGCTGGCCGTGGTCCAGATAGGCCATCGCGGTGCCGGCCAGCTCGCGGTGGAAGTCGTCGCCGGGGTGCAGCGCACCCAGGACCGCGGCGCCGGCGAGCCCGGCCAGCAGCGGCTGGGCGGTCAGCGCGAGGTCGCCGGCGTGCTCGACCAGCAGGTGCAGCCCGGCGCGGCCGGACCCGGCGGCGACCGGCAGCGCGGCCACGCACAGGTCGTACACCCCACGGATCTCCGGCAGGGGCCAGGCCGGCGCCGCGACCATCAGCAGACCCGGGTCGAGCGCGTCCGGCCCCGGCAGGCGTGGCGCCAGCACGGCCAGCCGGCCCAGCACCGTACCGGCGAGGCCGCCGCCCACCACCAGCCGGCGGCCGGCCGCGCGCAACCGGGCCGGGTCGGCCACCTCGGACAGCAGGCAGTGGTAGCGGCCGTCCGGCCGTAGCCCGGCGCCGGTCAGGTCCGGCGGCGTCGGTGCCGGCTCCGCACCGAGCAGCAGCCCGCGCAGCACCCGGTCGCCGGCCGCCGAGCGGCTCCCGGCGAGGTCGCGCTCCGCGGCCCGGTGGCCCGCGATCACGTGCCGTTCCATGATCCCGAGGTAGCGGTCCAGCTCCAGCAGCACCTCGAGCAGCACGCTGTCGGGGATGGCCGCGGTCCGGGCCCGCTGCACCGCGATCTCCAGCGCCCGGTTGCGGCCCGCCTGGATCGCGCCGAGCAGGCCGCCGATCGAGATGCCCTGCGCGGCCCGGTCCGCGCCGAGCCGGGCGGCCTCGGCGAAGTCCCGCTCGCTGGGGTCACCGGCCCGCTCGAACGAGGCCAGCCCGGCGGAGAAGAGCAGGGCGACGTGCCGGCGGGTCTCCGCCTCGGGCAACCGGGCCACCTCCGGGGCCTCGGCCCGGGCCGCCCGCACGAGGTCGTCGACGATGCGCTCGTCGGCCGCCATCGCCGCCAGCACCTTGAGGAACACCTCGCCGCGCGTGGTCAGCGTCATCTCTCCCCCGGGCCGGTTGTGGCCGCCGCACAACGACGGGGCCGAACGTTGGACACCGGCACCTATCGACGGGCGACGATCCCCTGTTTCCTGTGCGTTACCGCAAAGTAACATCACTCGCCGTGGTCAGGAGAGTCCCGTGGCCCGAAAATTCCTCGCGTTGACCGCCCTCGCCGCCGTCCTGCTGGCCGGCCCGCAGCCGGCCGCCGCCGCGCCGGCGCTGCAGGAGGTGATGTTCGTCGGCAACAACTGGGCGGGCACCGTGGACGTGATCCGGTCCAGCGGCGACTACGCCAAGCTCGGCGGGTTCAGCGTGGTGCCGGACCTCGACGCCCGGCTGCTGGACATCTACCTCAACCCGATCAAGCTGGCGTACTTCCTCGGCATCCGCTCCGGCCCGGGCGAGGGGCACGACCAGCTCGTGGACGACATGTACACCACCCCGGACGGCACCGCGCTGGTCGCCTCCCGGCCCAGCCTGGCCGACGTGGTCTCGATCGACCTGCGCACCCGCGCGGTGAAGTGGCGCTTCGGGGTCTCGGGCTTCCGCGCCGACCACATGGCGGTGTCCCCCGACGGCACCCAGGTGGCGGTCTCCGCGTCCACCTCGAACACGGTGCACGTGCTCGACATCGCCACCGGCCGGCAGCTCGGCTCGTTCGGCACCGGCGACAAGCCGCACGAGAACGTCTACACCGACGGCGGCCGGTACCTGTGGAACATGTCCATCGGCGAGGTCAACACGGATCTCGACGCGCCCGGCTGGGACTGGACCAAGGGCAACCGGCGGATCACGGTCGTGGACACCACCACCTTCCGGACGGTACGCACGATCGACATGCGCGCCCGGCTGGACGCGTTCGGCCGCAAGGACCTGTCCAACGCGATCCGGCCCGCGGTGTTCACCCCGGACGGCGCCAAGCTGTACTTCCAGGTCTCGTTCTTCCACGGCTTCGTCGAGTACGACGTCGCCACGGACAAGATCACCCGGGTACGGACGCTGCCGAAGAACCCGGCGACCAGCGACGACCGCACCACCTTCGTCAACGACTCCCGGCACCACGGCCTGGCGATGAGCCCGGACGGCGGCAAGCTCTGCATCGCCGGGACCATGGACGACTACGCCACCGTGGTCGACCGCGGCACCCTCCAGGAGGGACCGCTGGTGCCGGCGAGCAAGCCGTACTGGGCGACGGTCAGCGGCGACGGGCGCGACTGCGTGATCTCCGAGTCGGGCGCGGACCAGGTCTCCGCGATCAGCTTCGCCACCGGCCGGCGGGTGGCCACGGTGCCCGTCGGCGACCACCCGCAGCGGGTCCGGATCGGCCACGTGCCCACCGGCTGGACGGCGCCCTAGCGCACGCGGCATCCTGACCTGCACCGACGGCGCACACCGCGTCATCCATCTCCTGGTCCGCGACCCGCCGGCCCGCTCCGTCGAGCGCCGGCGGGTGCGGCCGGGGCCGGCTCAGGTGTCGGCCGGGACGCCGGCCGTGACCTCGCCGAGCTCCCGGCGGACCACGTCGGCGTCGGCGTGGCCGAGGTCGCCGAGGATCACCGCCGCCCGGCGCCAGGCCGCGCAGCCGTCCGCGACCGCTCCGGTGTCCAGCAGGACCGCGCCGAGCCGGCGCAGCGTGTCGGCTTCCTGGAAGCGGTCGCCGCAGGACCGGAAGGCCGCCACCGCGAGCCGGAAGTGCGTCAGCGCGTTCCGGTGGTCCCCGGTGAGCCGGTACGCCACCCCGAGGGTGTCCCAGGTCAGGCCCTGGCCGAAGCTGTTGTGCAGCCGCTCGTGCAGGGCCAGCGCCCGCCGGCAGTGCGTGATCGCCGCTTCGGGCCGGTCGAGATGCGCGTGGTGCCAGCCGATCGCGTTGAGCGCCGTGGCCTGCCCGGCCAGGTTGTCCTCGGCCTCGAACAGGGCCAGCGCGCGCTCGTCGTGCCCGAGGGCGTCCGCGTGCCGGTGCCGGCGGGCGAACATCCTGGCTGTCGTGCGGTGGGCCGCCGCCAGGCCGGTGCGGTCGCCGATCGCGCCGAACAGCTCCCGGGCGATCGTCAGCTGGGCGGCCGCGTCGTCGTAGGCGCCCAGCCAGATCTGGGCGATGGCCAGCCCGCGGCGGGCCTCCGCCTCGGCGCCGCGGTCGCCGAGCCGGATCGCCGCGCTGATCGCGGCCCGCTGCAGCGCCGCCCGGTCGTGCCACCGGCCGCGGCGCTCCAGATAGGTGGTCAGGCCCTGGACCAGCTCCAGCACCCGCGCGTCGGCGCCGCACTCCGCGGCCCGCGCGACGCAGGAGAGCAGCACCTGGTATTCGTGGTCGAACCAGACCGCCGCGTCGACCGGGTCGACGGCCGCCGGCTCGGCGGCGCGGGCCCGCGGCAGGTCCCGGGTCGGGTCGAGCGCCCGGTCCGCGGCCAGCGCGGCCTCGGCGTAGTAGCCCAGCATCCGGTCCCGGACCGGGGCCGGGTCGCCGCCGACCTCGGCGGCGTAGAGCCGGACCAGGTCGTGCATGCGGTAGCGGCCCGGCTGGTGTTCCTGCACCAGGTGACCGTCGACGAGGTCGCGCAGCGAGGGCAGCAGCTCGGCGCGGGCCAGCCCGGTCAGGCACCGCACGGCGGCCAGCGCGATGTCCGGGCCCGGCGCCGAGCCGAGCCGGCCGAACAGCTCGGCGGCGGCCGGCCGGACCGCGGCGAGCGAGGCGGCCAGCACGGCACGCAGGTTGCCCCGCAGCTCGCCGCCGTCCAGCCCGTCCAGCCGGGCCGACGACTCCCGCAGGTCGGCGGCGAGCGCGGCCAGCGGCAGCTCCGGGGCGAGCGCGGCCCGCCCCGCCACGATGCCGAGCGCCAGCGACAGGCCCGCGCAGTGCCGGATCAGCTCGGCGGTGGCCTCGGGCTCGGCGGCGAGCCGGTCCGGGCCGAGATGACCGGCCAGCACCCGCGCCGACTCCCCGTCGTTGATCACCCCGAGCGGCACCGGCCGGGCGCTGTGCCCGGCCACCAGGTCGGCCAGCCCGGTGCGGCCGGTGATCAGGGTGGCGCAGCTCGCCGAGCCGGGCAGCAGCGGCTCCACCTGCGCCGAGCTCCGGGCGTCGTCCAGCACCAGCAGGATCTGCCGGCCGGCCAGCAGGCTGCGGTAGAGGGCGACCTGGCTGTCCGGGTCCGGCGGGACGGCCGCCGCGGTGACGCCGAGCCCGGACAGCAGGCCGCGGACCGCCACCTCGGCCGCCAGCGGTTCCCGGCCCGGGTCGAAGCCGCGCAGGTTCAGGTACAGCTGGCCGTCGGCGAACCGGTGGGCGTTGTCGTGGGCCCAGCGCAGCGCCAGCCAGGTCTTGCCCACCCCGCCCGGTCCGTGCACGACAGCCACCCGGCTCGCCCGGGCGGAACCCGCGGGCAGCAGCGCGGCGTCGAGGCGGGACAACATCACCGTACGGCCGGAGAACGCCGCCGGCAGCGCCGGCAGTTGCCGCGGCACCGCCCGGTGCCGGGGCCCGCCCGCCCGGGGCGCCGCCAGGGCGGCATCGGTGCGCAGGATCCGCTGGTGCAGCCGCTGGAGCGAGGGGCCCGGGTCGATGCCGAGCTCGTCGGCCAGCTGCCCGCGCACCCGCTGGTAGTGCGCCAGCGCGTCGGCGCGCCGGTCGCTGCGGTACAGCGCCAGGATGAGCTGGCCGGCGAGCCGCTCGTCGAACGGGTCGGCCGCGGCCCGGGCGGTGAGCGGGCCGACCAGCTCCGCGTGCCCGCCGCCGGCCAGCAGCAGGTCGACGTGGTCCCGCTCGACGGCCTGCCGCTCCCGGGCCAGTTCCGCCCGCACCTGCGCCGCCCAGGGGGTGTCGAGCCCGCCGAGCGGCTGCCCCCGCCACAGCCGCAGGGCCGCGGCGTACGCGTCCGATGCGCTCGCCTCGACACCGGAGCGTGCCGTCCCGACGAGGTGCCGGAACCGGTGCACGTCCACCGCCGGCGGATCGACCGCCAGCAGGTAGCCCGCCGCCTGCCGGACGATCGTGGCGTCCCACGGCTCGAGGGCCTGCCGGAGCCTGCACACGTACGCGCGGGTGGTGTCCCTGGCGCCGCGGGGCGGGTCGGCACCCCACACCCGCTCGACGAGGCTGCCGGTCGGCACGCACCGCCCGGCGTCGATCGCGAGCGCGGCCAGCACGTACGCCTGCTTGCTGTGGCCGATCGCGATCGGCCGGCCGTCGACGCCCACGCCGATCTCACCGAGCAGCCGGAACTCCACTGGCACCGTGATCAGACCCTCCCCCCGCACGCCGCCGCCCCAGTCTGTGCCACCGGCGCCCGGACCGCTGTCGGGCAGCGGACCTGCGGTGCAACGGGAATCCAACGTTGGCCCAACGGCGCCGGCCCACGGTGAGGGGCAACGGCGGGCCATCGGGCCGGCCATCCCGCAGGAGGAATCATGAACAGCACGGCAGGAAACAGCACAGCCGGCAGCAGCACCGCGGGCGCCGGCACCGCCGGCGCCACGGCGACCAAGCGGTACCGGGTCCAGCTCACGTCCCTGACCTGCAACCGCCGGCAGGACACCATCGGACGCGACGAGCCGCAGCTGTTCGTCAACGGCGTCTCGGTCTACGGGCCCGGCGACATCGGCAAGGGCGAGACCGTGGACCTGCGCCCGCGGTCGGCGGTGTTCACCTCGGTGGCCCACCTGGCGCTGGTCGAGGTGGACGCGGGCTCGGACGACTCGCTCGGGGTGGTCACCGCGATCGCGGGGCAGTCCGGCCAGGGCGCCCAGCGCGGCGAGTTCCACCTGACCAACGCCGACTACTCGATCACCTTTCAGGTCGTACCGGCCTGACGGCTCCCTCGCGCGGCGGCCCACCCGGGCCGCCGCGCGTCAGCAACCCGACGGCCCTTTCGCGGTGAGTGCGGCCATCAGGTCTTCGACCTCGGGCACCCCGGCGAGCCCGCCCGGTGTCCGGTACACGCGGCAGGCCAGCACGCCCACCGACGGCGGCGGGCCGAACAGGTCGACCCCGTCGACGGTGAAGGTCGGCGACCCCGCGAACCCGACCGCGGCCGCCTCGGCCTCCGTCGTGACCGGGACGAGCCGTACGTCCGCGTCACCACGGCCGATCCGGTCGAGGGCCCGCCGGAGACGCTGCTCACCGACGCGCCAGCTCGGGCAGTCCGCGAAGTACCACACCGTCACCCGCACATCCCGATTCTGCGACACCTCGAATGGATCTTCCTCGGCGCAGGCGGCGACCGGCGCCGGTGGTACGCGCAGCCTGCCGGGATGGTCCGTTCGGGTGCCGCCGGTTCCGGAACTCGGGCGAGTTGTCCGGATGCCGCCGGGATTGCGGCTTGCCGGGCGAGAGCGCTCTCTTGACAGTTGGCCCCGGCTGTCGCTTGCTGTGACGAGCTTCATTGCAGCCCTGTTACGAAAGGACCTCCCCGCATGACGACACGCCCCTCCGGCGTTCGCCGTCTCGCCGGGCGCCGGTATCTCGCCGGCGCCCTGGCACTCGCTCTCACCCTCACGGCGACCGGCACGCTGACCGGGTCGGCAGCCGCCGCCACGCCGGGCCGGCCGGGCACGTCCGGGCCGAACCTCGGGGCCAACGTCACCGTCTTCGATCCGGCCACGCCGGTCGCGCAGATCCAGGCCACCCTGGACGCCGCATATGCCAAGCAGGTCGACAACGAGATGGGCACCGAGCGGTACGCCTTCCTCTTCAAGCCCGGCACGTACGGCACCGCGGACCAGCCGCTGCAGATCAAGGTCGGCTACTACACCGAGATCTCCGGGCTGGGCGCGTCCCCCTCCGACGTCGTCATCAACGGCAAGGTCGAGGTGTACAACCGCTGCCTGACCGAGGGTGGCACCGCCAACTGCCTCGCGCTGGTCAACTTCTGGCGCACGCTGTCCAACCTGTCGATCAACGTCAACGGCAAGGGCCAGGACGGCTGCCGGGGCTCGGCGAACTTCTGGGCCGTGTCGCAGGCCGTGTCGCTGCGCCGGCTCAACATCAGCGGCGGCAACCTGTCGCTGATGGACTACTGCACGGCGGGCCCGCAGTACGCCAGCGGCGGCTTCATCGCCGACTCGACCATGCCCGACGTGATCAACGGCTCGCAGCAGCAGTGGCTCACCCGGAACAGCAAGGTGAACAGCTGGTCCAACGCCGTGTGGAACCAGGTGTTCGCCGGGGTGGAGGGCGCGCCGTCCGAGTCGGCCTTCCCGGCCACTCCGTACACCACGCTGGAGAAGACCCCGGTCAGCCGGGAGAAGCCGTACCTGTTCACCGACGCCGCGGGCAGGTACAGCGTCCGGGTGCCGGCCGCGCAGCGCAACACCAGCGGCACTTCCTGGTCCGCCGGGCTCACCCCGGGCCGGACCATCCCGCTGGGCAACTTCTTCGTGGCCAAGCCGGGCGACCCGGTCCGGCTGATCAACGCCAACCTGGCGCTGGGCAAGAACCTGCTGCTCACCCCGGGCGTGTACGACATCGCCCAGAGCATCAAGGTCCGGCACCCCAACCAGGTGGTGCTCGGCATCGGGCACGCCACCCTGACCGCGGTCAACGGCGCGACGCCGCTGACGGTCGCGGACGTGCCGGGCGTGGTGGTCGCGGGCGTGACCATCGACGCCGGGACGAAGAAGTCGAAGAACCTGCTGAAGGTCGGCAACAAGAACGCCTTCGGCCACAGCTCGGCGAGCAACCCGACCACGCTGTCCGACGTGTACTTCCGCGTCGGCGGGCCGCACATCGGCAAGGTCGACGTGGCGCTCGAGGTCAACAGCGACGACGTGCTCATCGACCACACCTGGGTGTGGCGCGGCGACCACGGCGTCGAGGGCTTCACCGAGGGCGTGAACGGTGACACCCAGCGGTGGCGCACCAACACCGGCCGCAACGGCGCCGTGATCAACGGTGACGACGTGACCGCCACCGGCCTGTTCGTCGAGCACTTCCAGGAGTACAACACCATCTGGAACGGCGAGAACGGCACCACCGTGCTGTACCAGAACGAGCTGCCGTACGACCCGCCGACGCAGGCGGACTGGACGCAGCAGGACGGCACGCTCGGCTGGGCCGGTTACAAGGTCGGCGCCAAGGTCCGCAACCACAAGCTGTACGGGGCCGGCGTCTACGTCTTCAACCAGAACAACCCGGCGATCCACACCGAGAACGGCTTCGAGGTGCCGGACCGCCCGGGCGTCAAGCTGCACCACATCATGACGGTCAACCTCAGCGCCGGCGTCATCGACCACGTGGTCAACGGCGTGGGCGCGGCGGCGGACACCACCAAGATCGGCGTACCGGTCTACGTGACCGACTACCCGGCCGCCCCGTAACACCCGCATCACCCAGCGGCGAGGGCCGGATCCGTACGCGGGTCCGGCCCTCGCTCGTGCGCGGGGCTATATCCTGCGGTGGAGCCGGGAATCCCGCTGCGGCCGGATCCGCCGGGCCCGTCGTTCCCGCGAGACTTCCCGCATGCCGAATCTCGCACCGCCGCTGAGCCCGTACCACCGTCTCGGCCGGACCGCCGCCCACCGCTGGTGGCGTCCCGTCGCCGGCACCGCCCTGGTGATCGCCGGCAGTGTCCTGCTGGTCCTGCTCGGTCTCGGGCTCACCGCGCTCGCCGCGGCGCTCGCCGGGCGGCCGGTCAACGCCGACGGCATCCCGTCCTTCGGGCCGCTGGCCGACCTGGCCCTGGATTTCCTGCTGATCGCCACGCTGCTGCCGGCCGTCCTGGCCGCCGCCCGCTGGGTGCAGCGGCGCCCGGCCGGCACCCTGTCGTCGGTCGCCGGGCGGCTGCGGCTGCGCTGGCTGCTGACCTGCCTGCCGGTCGCGCTGGTCGCGATCGTGACGATGATCGGCGCCGGCCTGGCGGTCGCCGCCGCGACCGGCGAGGACCTCGGGCTCGGTGCCGGGCCGGCCGGTTGGCGGCCGTTCCTGCTGGGCAGCCTGGTGCTGCTGGCCGTGGTGCCGGTGCAGGCGGCCGCCGAGGAGTACCTGACCCGGGGCTGGCTGCTCCAGGCGGTCGGCGCGTTCTGCCGGGGGCCGTGGGTGCCGATCGGGGCGCAGGCGGTGGTGTTCGCCGCGCTGCACGGCTGGGGCACCCCGTGGGGCTTCGCCGACCTGGTCGTGTTCGGGATGGTCGCCGGCTGGCTGACGGTGCGCACCGGCGGGCTGGAGGCGGCGATCGCGCTGCACGTGCTCAACAACCTGATCGGCGGCGCGCTCAGCGCGGCCCACGGCGACCTGTTCGCGGACGAGACCGCGGCCGACATGCCCTGGCAGCTGGCGGTGGTGGACGTGCCGGTGCTGCTGGCGTACGCGGCGGTGATCGTGGTGCTGGCCCGGCGCCGGGGCCTGGCCACCCGCAGCGCCGCGGCCGATCCGGCCGGGCCGGTCGTGCTGCCGGCGCCGGCCCACCGGGAGCGGTTCGCTCAGAGAGTGTCGTCGCCCAGCTTGCCGCGCAGCGTCGCCAGCGCGCGGCTGATCAGCCGGGAGACGTGCATCTGCGAGATGCCGACCTGCTCGGCGATCTCGGTCTGGGTGAGGTTGCCGTAGAAGCGCAGCGTCAGGATCCGGCGTTCGCGGTCGTCGAGCGAGGCCAGCGCCGGGCCGAGCGCCAGCCGGGCCTCGGCCAGCGCGTACTCGTGGTCCTCGCCGCCCAGGGTCTCCCCCAGCTCGGTGGTCCCGTCGGCGCCCACCGGGGTGGACAGCGACGTGGCGTTGTACGCCCGCGCGCCCTCCAGGCCCTCCAGCACCTCCTCCTCGGTGATGCCGAGGTGGACGGCGATGTCGGCGACCGTCGGCGACCGGCCCAGGGTGTGTGCCAGGTCGTTGTTGGCGGCTGTGATGGCCAGCCGCAGCTCCTGCAGGCGCCGGGGCACCCGGATGGACCAGGTGCGGTCCCGGAAGTGCCGCTTGATCTCGCCGATGACGGTCGGGATCGCGTACCCGGCGAAGTCGGTGCCGAAGCCCGGATCGAACTTGTCCACCGCCTTGATCAGGCCGACGGTCGCCGTCTGGAGCAGGTCGTCCACCGGCTCGCCGCGGCCGGCGTACCGGTTCGCGAGGTGCCGGGCCAGCGGCAGCCAGGCCTCGATGGCCCGGTCCCGCATGGCCGGCCGGGACGGGTGCGCGGGCGGCATCGCCGCCATCGCGCACAGCAGCTCGTCCGCGTTGCCGGCGGTCCGCGTGCTGGTCAGCGGGTTGTCCTCAGTCGCACGCCGAGCGGTCTTCGTGTTCACGCGATCTCCCTGCAATAGTTGCCGTACCGCAATGGACTTTACCGGCGCCGGAGGTGCTCAAACCTCCTCGAAACCGGAAGTACCCTAAGGTGTCGGTCACCCCTCGACGCCGGTCGCGGAGTGTGCGGCGCCCACCGGCTTGGACTGCGGGGACCCGCGCTGACGCAGGTAGATGGCCAGGACCGCGATCGAGGCCACGGCGAGCAGCTCGGACTGCCAGTTCTGCAGCGTGCGGTTCCAGAAGTCCGGCTCGCCCAGGTACCGGGCCCAGGAGACGGGATCCTGGAGCTTGCCCAGCTGCTGCTCGTTGTAGGCGGCCACGCCGGCGACCGACTGGGCCAGCCAGGAGCCCAGGAAGATCAGGCCCATCACCAGGCCCAGCGAGTTGGAGTACAGGTGCCGCCGCCAGCCGCCGGCCCGGGCCCACTTCGGCGAGTCGGCGCCGGCGTACCGACCGACCTTCTGCTCCTGGTCGGACTCCAGGCCGGACTCGCCCAGCGACTTGGACTCCGGCGAGCCCTTCTGCAGCAGCCAGACGGTCATGAACGTGTAGAGGAAGAACTGCAGGTACTCGGACTGCCAGTTCTCGGCCACGTCGGCGCCGAAGCTCGCCGAGGTGAGGTAGCGGCCCAGCGAGACCTCGGGCAGTCCCTCGGTGAGCTGCATCCGGTTGAAGTCGGCGTGCCCGGCGGCGGCCTGGCCGGCCAGCACGACGAGGAACAGCAGCCCGAAGACCAGCCCGAGGGAGTTCTCCCGGAGGAAACGCTTCACCGGTGCAGCACCCCCAGCGCAACGATGGAGATCAGGCCGGCGCCGACCACGACCAGCAGCAGAACGAACAGCGCTCGCACGGCTCAGCTTCCCTTCAGCACACAGTCGTAGGGGCGCTCCGGACGCGGGGTGCAGCCCGCGGCGACCACCCGCCAGCCGCCCGGGAACGCCGCGAGGAACACCGTGTCGCCGGTGAGCCGGACCTGGGCCCATTGGCCGTACACGTCGGTGCCGGTGACCGCGCCGGCAGCGGGCAGGTCCGCCGCCAGGACGGCCTCGGGGCAGGGCCTGTCGCCCGCGTCGGCCACCTCCTCGGCGGTGTCGGGGGCGAGCAGCGCACAGGCCGTCTCG
This sequence comes from Actinoplanes sp. NPDC049599, assembly GCF_044465625.1. Classification (NCBI taxonomy): domain Bacteria; kingdom Bacillati; phylum Actinomycetota; class Actinomycetes; order Micromonosporales; family Micromonosporaceae; genus Actinoplanes; species Actinoplanes sp. NPDC049599. Next base: position 408,571 of record NZ_JBITLX010000005.1, on the reverse strand, counting down.
CCGTCCCGGGCCGCCACCGCGGTCAGGAACCGCACGCCGGCCTCCTCGGCCGCCCGGCTCCGGTCGCCGACCGTGGCACATCCCGCCAGCAGAACGCCGGTCACGCCGAGCAGCGCCACCGACCGAGATCGACTCCTGGACACGGCACCTCGTATTCCCACCGTCCCGGGCCTTCATGCCTGATCCCGGCCGGCGCGAAATGCGGGTGCGGGGCGGGCCCCCGCTGGCTACGTTGGCGGGATGTCCGTCGAAGCCGCCCGGGCCGCCGAGGTGCTCGCCCAGCTGTCCGTGCCGGTCCGCCTGCTGGCCCTGGCCGAGCTCGTCCGCCGGGGCAAGGAGGGCGCGTCGCTCGGCGAGCTGTCCTACGCCATGGACCTGCCGCTGCCCGAGGTCGGCGACGCCTGCGCCCGGCTGGTCGGCCTGGGGCTGGCGACCGGCACCGGCAACGGCTTCTACCGGGCCCGGCCCGAGGGCCTGCGCGACGCGGCCGCCGCGGTGGACCGGCTCCAGCCGATCACCGCGCTGCTCGCGGACTACCCTCAGCTGCGCGGCAACTTCTCGCACGGCCGGCTGACCGGCCTGCCGCCGACCCTGAGCGACCGCTACCAGCTGATCGGCGAGCTGATCGCCCGGTTCCTGGCCCTGGACGGCTTGTACGCCGAGGACGAGATCAACCGCAGGCTGGCGGCGATCACCGACGAGGTGGCCGGCACCCGCCGGATGCTGGTCGACACCGGCTGGCTGGAACGCGACCGGGCGGGCCGCACCTACGGCCCGGGACGGCCCCTGCCGGAGCCGGCCCGCACCGCCTGACGGGCGTGCCGAAGGCTACGGTGCGGGCGACAGGCACACCGCGGGCAGCAGGAACCAGCGCAGCTTCTCGAAGGCCGGCGGCAGGTCCAGGCCCGTCCCGTCGAGCGGCTCCTCCCGGTCGCGCATGAGCCGGCGGGCCTCGTCGAGGTAGCCGGCCAGCACCTCCTCGCCCAGCGTCGGCCGGGACGGCGGCATCGTGACGCTGCCGTCGGCGCCGAGCCGCAGGTCCGCCAGGCGCACCGGCAGGCGGGGCGCGGTGACGTGGCACCAGCGGCCGGTGCGCGGGTCGAAGCGGTAGTCGGTGAGCAGCCGGTGGCCGTCCCGGGCGATCAGCGCGACCGCCTCGGCGAGGTAGCCGGCCACCGTGTCGGAGATGAAGTAGTTGAGGTTGATCCGGGACCAGCCGGGCTTGATGCCCTCCCAGCCCGCGACGATCTCGGCGTGGAACTCACGGGAGTGCGCCTCGTCGATGCCGAGCAGCCGGTGCCCGTACGGGCCCGCGCACGAGCAGCCGCCCCGCGCCTGGATCCCGAACAGGTCGTTGAGCAGCGCCACCACGAAGTTGTGGTGCAGGTGCCGCTGCCCGGCCCGGATCTGAAACGAGACTATGGACAGCCGGTCGGCGGCCAGGTCGCCGAGCACCTCGATGCCGGGCTCGCCGGCCCAGCGGTCCAGGGTGCGCGACCACAGCGCGCGTTCCCGGGTGCCGATGGTGGCGGTGCCGACCGCGTCCTTGACCGCGAAGACCAGCCCGGCCCGGATGGACTCCACCACCGCCGGGGTGCCGCCCTCCTCCCGGGCCACCGGGTCGTCCAGATAGCGGTGGGTGACCGGGTCGACGAAGGCCACCGTGCCGCCGCCCGGCACCGTCGGCACCCGGTTGGTCAGCAGCGCGCGGCGCAGCACCAGCACGCCCGGGGTCTGCGGGCCGCCGACGAACTTGTGCGGGGAGAGGAACACCGCGTCCTTGTGGTCACCGTGGCCCGGCGCCGACTCGCGCATCCGGATCGGCAGGTACGGGCCGGCCGCCGCGTAGTCCCACACCGACAGTGCGTCGTGCTCGTGCAGCAGCCGGGCCACGGCGTCGGCGTCGGTCAGCAGCCCGGTGACGTTGGAGGCGGCCGAGAAGCTGCCGATCCGCAGCGGCCGGTCGGCGTGCACGAGCAGCAGCCGGCGCAGGTCGTCGAGGTCGATGTGCCCGTCCGGGCCGGCGCCGACGGTCACCACGTCGGCGATCGTCTCGCGCCACGGCAGCTCGTTGGAGTGGTGCTCGTACGGCCCCACGAACACCACCGGGCGGTCCTGCCACGGTATCGCCGCGGTGAGGTCGTACCGGTCGGCCAGGCTCTCCGGCAGCCGCAGCCCGAGGATCGCCACCAGCTTGTTGATCGCCGCCGTGGCCCCCGAGCCGCAGAACAGCACCACGTCGCCGGGGCCCGCGCCGACGCCGCGGTGGATGATCCCGCGGGCCTCCTCGCGCAGCGCGCCGGTCTGCAGGCCGGTCGCGGAGGCCTCGGTGTGGGTGTTGGCGTAGCGGGTCAGCACCTGCCGGCGGATGAAGTCCTCGACGAAGTCCAGCGCCTGACCCGACGCGGTGTAGTCGGCGTAGGTGAGCCGGCGGGGCCCGTACGGCCCGTCGAGCACCTCGCCCGCGCCGATCAGCCCCCGGCGGATCCGGTCCAGCAAGGTCATCTCCATCGCGGCCTCCCCCGCCCGGACCGGCGGCGGTGGCGGCCCGGGTCCTGCTCACCCCCGGTTCTACTGCACCGGCGCCACCGCGTCCACGCCCGGTCAGCAGGAGGGGTCGCCCGGGTGCGCCGCGGCCAGCCGCTCGGTGCCGTCGTCGCCCTCGACGGGGGCGCCGTGGTGCAGCCGGGCGTGCACCCGGTCGAGCAGGTCGCGCCGGGTGAAGGGCTTCTCGATGATGATGACGCCCGGCTGCAGGGTGCCGTTCTCGGTGAGGACCGGCTGGGCGTAGCCGGACATGTACAGCACCGGCAGCTCGGGGCGCAGCGCGCGGACCCGGGTGGCGACCTCGTTGCCCATCATGTTCGGCATGATCACGTCGGTGAGCAGCAGGTGGATCGGGGCCGGGTGGTGCTGGGCGAGGCGCAGGGCCGCGGCGCCGCCGTCCGCGGTGAGCACCTCGTAGCCGGCCCGGACCAGGATGCGGCTGGTCGCGATCCGCAGCGCCTCCTCGTCCTCCACCAGCAGGATCGTGGCCCCGGCCGCGGCCGGCGGGGACGTCGTGACCGGCCGCGCGGCCACCTCGGCCTCGTCGATCGCGGCGTCGCTGGCCGGCAGCACGATGGTGATGGTCGTGCCGATCCCGGCCTCGGAGTACAGCCGGACGTGGCCGCCGGCCGCGGAGGCGATGCCGTACACGGTGGCCAGTCCCAGGCCGGTGCCGGCGCCCTGCGGCTTGGTGGTGAAGAACGGCTCGAAGGCGCGGTCGGCGACCTCCGGCGGCATGCCGCTGCCGGTGTCGCTGACCCGGACCCGGACGTAGCGGCCCGGGGAGAGCTCCGTGCTGTCCGCGACGTCGTCCTCCTCCAGCTCGGTGTTGCTGGTGTCGATGGAGAGCGTGCCGCCGCCCGGCATCGCGTCCCGGGCGTTGACCGCGAGGTTGAGCAGGATCTGCTCGAACTGGCTGGGATCGACGCACACCGGCCAGAGGTTGCGGTCCAGCTCGGTGATCAGGTGGATGTGTTCGCCCAGCGTGCGGCGCAGCATCTGCTCCACGTCGCCGACCACGTGGTTGAGGCTGAGCACCTGGGCCTGGGTGATCTCGCGCCGGCCGAAGGCCAGCAACTGCTTGGTCAGCCGGGCCGCGCGCTCGGTGGCCCGGGCGATCTGGCCCAGGTCGGCCCGGGCCGCGGTCAGCTCCTCGGGGTCCGGTACGGGGGCTTCCAGGGTCTCGGTGAGCAGCTCGGTGTAGCTCGCGATCACCCCGAGGATGTTGTTGAAGTCGTGCGCCACCCCGCCGGCGAGCTGGCCGAGGCTCTCCAGCCGGCGGGTGTGCTGCAGCCGGCGCTCGGCGGCGTCCCGTTCGGCCTGCGCCGCCAGCCGCTCCCGCTCGGCCTGCGCCTGCAGCCGCTCGGTGACGTCGCGGACCGCGGCCGACACGATCACGCCCTGGTCGGTCTCCAGCGCGGACAGGCTGATCTCCGCCGGGAACTCGCTGCCGTCCTTGCGGACCGCGGCCAGCGCCATCCCGGCGCCCATCGGCCGCTGCTGCGGGTTGGCGAAGTAGTGCAGGCGGTGACCCGGGTGGGCGGCCCGGACCCGCTCGGGCACCAGGCAGTCCACGGACTGCCCGAGCAACTCGTCGCGCTGGTAGCCGAACAGCCGCTCGGTCTGCGCGTTGAGCAGGGCGATCTTCCCGTCGGCGGTGACCCCGATGATCGCATCCGGCGCGGCCTCCAGCAGGCCCCGGAACATCACCTCGGCCCGCCGCCGCTCGCTGGTGTCGCGCACGATGCAGGCCACGCCGGCCGGCCGGCCGGCGCCGTCGGTGATCAGCGAGGAGGTGAGCGACACCATGACCGGGGCGCCGTCCCGGGTGCAGTTGCGCACCTCCAGCTGGTCGATCCGCTCACCGCGGGCGGCCCGGGCCAGCAGCTCGGTCTCGAGCTCGCGTTCCTCGGGCGCGAAGAGCATGGCGGCGTTGCGGCCGAGCACCTCCTCGACGCGGTAGCCGTACAGCCGCTCGGCGGCGGCGTTCCAGCTGGTGATGACGCCGTCCAGGGACTTGCTCATGATCGCGTCGGCGGAGGACTCGACGATGATCGCGAGCCGCTGGCGGTCACCGAGCACGGCGGCGCGCTCAGCCAGGGCCGCGGCCTGGCTCGCCAGCTCCGCGTAGAGCTCGATGTCGTCGTCGGTGAACAGGGTCCGGTGCCGGTGCAGCAGGACCAGCACGCCGCCGGAGCCGGGCAGCGGCGCCGCGTCCACGAACCGGGTGCCGCTGAGCCGGGCCAGCTCGGCGGCGACCGGCGGCGGACCGGTCCAGCCCGCGAGCGCGTCGAGGGTCCCCGGGCCGGCGGTCAGGCCCTCGATGTCGGCCGTCCGGTAGCGCGGCTCGGCGGTCCCGAGGCCCGGATCGCTGATCAGCTGGACCGAATCCCCGGCGCCGGGCAGCAGAACGACCACGGCGTCGGCGCCGAGCACCTGCCGGGTGCCCTCGCAGTAGCGCCGCCAGATCCGCTCGGCGGGCTCGGTCGGCGGAGCGGCGAGCAGGCTCCGCATCAGGGCGTACGCCGTGCCCGCGGCCCAGGCGCGACGCAGCCGGCGCGGGGGCAGGAAGGCCAGCAGATACATCAGCGCCGAGACGACCGCGACCGATCGGGCCAGCACAGCCACGCCGGCGCCGGCGAACAGCAGCGTCGCGCCGAACAGCACCGTCCCGACGGCGGCGCACCAGAGCCGGATCCGGGCGGCGCCGCCCCGCCGCCGGCCGTCGACCGCCAGCAGTCCCGCGGCGACCGTCTCCACCACGAAGAACAAGGTCACCGCGACCCACACCACCGGGCCGGGCAACGGCCGCGGCAGCACCAGCACCGGCACCGCGCCCGCGACCCAGCCGGCCAGCGCGCCCCGGATCACCCACGCCGGCACCGGGCGCAACCGGCTCACCAGCCGCACCGTGAAGAACGGCTGGCCCAGCAGCAGCGCGCTGACCAGCCCGGCGACCGGCCAGGGCGGCGAGCCGAAGAACAGTCGGAGCACGCCCAGGACGAACAGCATCGCCACCGACCCGAAGATCAGCATGACGTCGCGCAGCAGCGGGTCCCGCCGGCGCCGGTACTCCACCGCGGCCCAGACGAAGATCAGCAGGAACAGCGCCGTGACCGCCAGAATCGCCATCAGAGCGCCCGCACCGTCGAAACCCCGTCACGCATCCCCTCATCGTCGACGATTCCGGGTCAAAATGGAGCGAATTTCGGCCAACGCACCCGGCAGCCGGCCGCCGGTGCATCCGTGCGGGCGCCGGCGCCCGAAGCCCCTTCGCACGGCTACCGCGACGACAGAGGGGGTCAACACGTGTCGGTCACCCCGGACACCGCACCTGAGCAGGGACGACAGAGCGTTCAGGAGATCACCGACGGCCTCCGGTCGGCGGTCTGGGACCTGGCGTACGCCGGCGAGGTGCCGGCCGAGCAGGCCCTGCAGCTCCACCACGCGGCGCAGCTGATGCTGTCGGCCAGCGAACAGCTCGTCCGGGCCGCCGTCGCGGCCACGGCGGGCGCGGCCGTACGGCGGGAGCAGGTCAGCCCGCGCTGAGCTCGAAGTCCCAGAAGATCACCGCGGGCGCGTCGTGCCAAGCGGCCGCCGACGCCGCCGGCACGAGGCCCACCAGCGACCACGGCCAGCTGTCCCAGGGCCCGGGTTCGATCTCCGCCGGCGCCGCCCCGGCCGGCACCTCGCCGCCGGCGCGTCCGGGCTCCTCGCACCGCCGTACCCGCAGACCCAGCGGCAGCGCCGCGGCCAGGTAGTCGGCCGCGTGATGGCGGTACGCGGGCAGCAGTCCCGGCTCCCCCGCGGCGGAGCGCATCCGGGGCACCGAGCCCAGCGCCACCGTCTCGTGGTGCACGTCGGTGATCAGCAGCCGGCCGCCGGGGCGCAGCACCCGGGCGAACTCGGCGAAGGCCGGCCCGAGCTCGCCCAGGTGGACCAGGGCCAGCGCGCACACGACGAGGTCGACGTGGCCGTCCGGCACCGGCAGCCGGTGCAGCTCGCCCAGCCGGAACTCCGCGCCGGGCACCCGGGCGCGGGCCCGCTGGAGCATCTCCGGCGAGCTGTCCACGCCGATCGTCCGGTGGCCCCGGCCCGCCAGGTACGCGGCGTGCCGGCCGGTGCCGCAGGCGGCGTCCAGCGCGACGCCGGCCGGCAGCAGGTCGACGGTGCCGTGCACGAGCGGCTCCTCGAACGCGAACAGCCCGTTGCCCGGCTCGTCGTAGGTCCGCGACCAGGCCCGGTAGCCGGCCACCGTGCCGACCCGGGCCGCCGTCACGCCGGGGCCGGTCAGCTCCGGGCTGTCCAGCAGCCGGCGGATCTCGGCGATCCGGGCCTCGGCGAACTCCCGGTCTCGCTCCCCCGCGAACGCCCGCAGCAGGGCGACGCCCTCCAGGCCGAGCAGGTACATCAGGGGGTGCTGGTAGACCATGGCCGGGACGCTAACCGACCCCGCCGGGGGCGGCCAGCGGATTACCACCCGGCCGGTCCGGCGGGCCGCCGACGTGACCGGATCGTGCTGTGCGTCCGGGGTGCGATGTCATACCTCCGTGCTAGACATGCTGCTTGTGACTACTCCGATCCACGAGATCAGCACCGAGCTGGGGCCCGGCGGAGTGCTGACCGTGTGCCTGGCCGGTGACTTCGACATGAGCGTGGCCGGCGAGCTGAGCGACGCCCTGGTGCGCGCCGCCCGGGCGCCGGGCGTGCACCGGGTGGTGGTGGATCTGCGGCACACCGCGTTCCTGGACTCGCACGGCATCGCCGGGCTGCTGGCGGGCTTCGAGGCGGCGCGCCGGGAGGGCCGGGGGTTCCGCGTGACCAACGCCGCGGGCATGGTGCGCCAGGTCCTCGAGATCACCGGCCTGGCCGAGGTGTTCGCGGGCTGACCGGGCTCACCCGCCGGCGCCGTCCGCGCGGGTGGGAAAGGACGCCCAGATGTGCTTGGTCCGGTCGGTGCGATACCAGCACATCTCGCGCGACAGGGTGCGGGCGATGTGCAGGCCCCGGCCGCCGACGCCGTCGTGGCCGACGTGGGCGAGCTGGGGTGTCCCGGCCGGGTCGTGGTCCGCCACGTCGAGCAGGAACTCACCGGCGCCGCGCAGCAGCACGACAACCGCCGGCGGCGAGCCGTGCCGCAGGGCGTTGCTGGCCAGCTCGGTGGCCACCAGGATCACCCGGTCCCCGGTCTCGGCCGGCTCCGCCGGGCCGACCAGCCCGTACGCGGTCAGCGCGGCACTCAGCCCCACCCGCATCGGCCGCAGGTCCGTGCCGCTCGAGAGCAGCCAGCGCTCCAGCTCCACGGCCTGGGCGGGCGGCAGCGCGGTCCGCAACAGACTCATGGGGTCGCTCATTGCCCTCCCGGATCTTGAGGAAACCTTAGCGACGATTCGCCGTGGTCGATACCGGGGGTTGATCTTCCCGGGGCGGCGGCCCCGGCGCGCGGTCAGGACAGGACGCGCACGGCGAGGGTGCAGGTGTCGTCGTCCGGGCCGGCGGCCGGCAGCAGGTCCCGCAGGCGCTTGAGCGTCAGGTCTCCGGTCTCGCCCGACACCTCGGACATGGTCCGCATGACCTCGTCCAGCAGCCCCGCGTCGCCGGGGTCGCGCCGCTCCACCAGCCCGTCGGTGTAGAACAGCACCAGGTCGTCCGGGCACAGCGGCACGCTGACGACCGGATAGCGGGACCGGTCGGCCGCGCCGAGCAGCACCCCGGGCGGCAGCGCCAGTTCGCCGGTGCGCCCGGCCCGGGTCAGCAGCGGGGCCATGTGGCCGCCGCGGGCCCAGGAGAGCACCCGGGTCGCCGGGTCGTAGGCCGCGATCACCGCGGTGCCGGTGACGGCGAGCTGGCGGCTCAGCCGGTTCAGGTTCGCGACCAGCTCGCCCGGGTCGCTGATCCCCACCGACAGCCAGGCCACCAGCGCGAACCGCAGGTGGGCCATGCCGCTGGCGGCCCCCAGCCCGTGCCCGGCGACGTCGCCGATGGCCAGCAGCGACTGCCCGCCGGGCAGGGCCTGCGCGTGATACCAGTCGCCGCCGACCTGCACCGCGCGCTCGGCCGGCAGGTAGCTGACCGCGGCCTGCAGGCCGGGCAGCGGGAACGGGTCCCGGGGCACCGGCTGGATGAGATTCTGCAGCTGACCGGCGAGCCGGTGCTCGGCCAGCGCGGTGATCTCCCGGCTCCGCAGCCGGTCGCCCAGCCGCTCGATCTCGCTCCGCGAGTCCACCCGGGCGGTGACGTCCTGCACCACCGCGCAGATCTTCATCGGCACCCCGTCCGCGTCCCGCGCCACGTCGGACAGGATGCGCAGATACTTGACCCGCCCGGCCGGCTGGAAACGGACCGTCACGTCCGAGGTGGCGCCGCTGTCCAGGGTCTGCCAGGCCGCCTCGCTGAGCCCCTCGTCGGCGGGGACCAGCATCGCCGCCTGCTCGGTGCGGGACAGCGGGCCCAGCGCGGGATCCCGGTCGAAGATCCGGTACATGCCCGGCGACCACCTGCTGCGCGCGGTGCGCAGGTCGTACTCGGCCCAGCCGAGCTGGCCCAGCAGCTCGGTGCGCTGCAGCCGCCGGTGGTCCTCGTCGAGGCGCTGCCACCAGACCAGCAGGCCGCCCCGCAGCGGGTGCACGCTGACGTCGAACAACGCCTCGGGATCGGTGGGGTTCTGCTGGTACTGGAACCGGTGCAGCTCGCCGGGCTCGCCGGTGGCCAGGACCTGCTCGTAGATCCGCCACAACGGCCCGCCGGCGACGCTCGGGTACAGCGCGGTGAGCAGCGCACCGACCCGGCTGGTGCCCCGGCCGTGGACGTCGCTCTGCAGGCCGCTGACCGCGGCGATCCGGAAGTCGGCGACGTGCCCGGCGGCGTCCCGCTCCGGCAGCAACCAGGAACAGCCGGCCGGGGCCACGGCGAGCACCTCCCGCACCACGGTGACCGCGTCGGCCGGCGCACCCTCAGTCACCATGCCCAGCAGCCTAACGGTCGACACGGGCGGGGTAACCCACCGATCGCGGGACGGCCGGCGGCGCGTCCCGCGGCCCGCCCGGGTCCACTGTGACCGCCGGTCAGGCCGGGGGCAGCCGGTAGACCCGGGTGGCGGTGCCGGCCAGGACCTGCTCACGGTGCGCCGGCGGATGCCCGGCGAGCGCCTCGAGCACCACGGCCACCCAGTGGTCGTAGCGGGAGGTCAGGGTGGCGACCGGCCAGTCACCGCCGAACAGGCAGCGGTCCGGGCCGAACTCGGCCAGCGCGTGCCGCAGGTACGGAAGCAGGTCGGCGGGCTCGCCACGGCCCGGACCGGCCTCGGTGGTGAGCCCGGACAGCTTGCACACGACGTTGGGGTGCCCGGCGAGCCGGCGCAGGTGCTCGCGCCAGGGGTCGAGGCCGCCGTCGCGCACCGGCGGCTTGCCCAGGTGATCGAGGACGAAGGTCACCTGGGGCACCCGGGCGACCAGCTCGGTGATCTCGGGCAGCTGGGCGTGCCGGACACACAGGTCGGCGGTGAAGCCGTGCCCGGCGAGCAACCGGACACCGTCGAGGTGGCCGGGGCCGGTGGCGAAGCCGGGTGGCTCGTCCTGGACGTTGCGGCGTACCCCGCGCACCAGCGGGATCGCGGCGAGCCGGCGCAGGTCCGCCGCGACCTCCCCGCCGCGTTCGAGGTCCGCGTGCGCGACCGCGCCGCGCAGTGCCGGCAGGCCGGCCGCGAACCGCTCGACCCAGCGGATCTCGTCGACGGCCTGCGCCGGGGCGCGGCCGGCCTCGACGAAGACCGCGCCGGTGAGCCGGTGACCGCCGGTGTCCAGCTCGGCCGGCCCGAACGGCCGGTCCAGGGCGGGCAGGCCGGCCAGCCAGGGATACCGGAACCGGCGCGGGTCCCACAGGTGCAGGTGGGCGTCGACGAGCGCGGTCACGGCCGGTTGTTCTCCGGCCGGCCGCTGGGCCAGGTGCGGTTCCGCGCCGGCGCGAGCACCCGGTCCACCTCGGCGAGCAGGTCCGGGTCGGGAGGGCCGAGCGCCCCGCGGACGTTGGCGCGGACCTGTTCTTCGTCGGGCATGCCGACGAAGGTGGTCGCCACCCCCGGGTAGCCGACGGCGAACCGCAGCGCCAGCTCCTCCAGGGTGGTGCCGCGCCGCGCGCACACCTCGGCGGCCGCCGCGCAGCACCGCAGCACCTCGGCGGGCGCCGGATGCCAGGGCGGGGCGCCGCGGGCGGTGAGCGCGCCCATGGCCAGCGGCGAGGCGTTGAGGACCGCTACGCCCCGCTCGGCGAACATCGGCGCCCAGTCCGCCAGGGACCGGTCGAGCAGGGTGTAGTGGCAGTAGGACAGCACGGTGTCCAGCTCGGCGCGGGCGGCCACCGAGGCGAGCGCGGCCAGCGGGTAGCCGGTGACACCGAGGTGGCGGATCTTGCCGGCCTCCCGCAGGCCGGCCAGCGCGGGCAGGGTCTCGTCGACGACCTGGGTGAGGTCGCCGAACTCGATGTCGTGCACCTGGACCAGGTCGAGGTGCCCGGTGCCGAGCCGGGCCAGGCTCTCGTCGACGCTGCGGCGGACCCGGGCGGCGCCGAAGTCGAAGTCGTCGAGGCCGTACCGGCCCACCTTGGTCGCCAGCGTGTACGCGTCCCGGTCGACGCCGGCGAGGGCCCGACCGAGGACGGTCTCCGCCCGGGTCCGGCCGTAGTACGGCGACACGTCGATGACCGTGACGCCGAGGTCGAGCGCGGCCCGGACGGACCTGATCCCGGTCGCCGGATCGACCTGGCCGTAGACGTCGCCCAGCGGCGCGGCGCCGTAGCCGAGCACCGAGACGCGCAGGTCCGTGCCCTCGATCGGCCGGTACTCCATCAGCCGCGGACATCGATCAGCATCAGCGGATGGTGGCACGCGAAAACCGCTGCCGTAAAGGGCGGCCCGGTTGCCGGGACGGCCCGCACGCCGGGGTGCCGGCCGGACGGCATCTCCCGGGACGCCGAGCAGGTGACCGGCGCGGCGCCCGGAGCCTTATCCTCCCGGTAGCGGCTGCTCGGCCGCGATGACGGACAAGGAGGTCGCCCGTGGCGCTCACCGACGAGGCGATCTCCAAGATCAGGGATCTGATCCAGTCAGAACAGCTCGCCCCCGGCGACCGGCTGCCGCCGGAGCCGCAGCTCAGCGCCCAGCTCGGGCTGTCGCGCAGCGGTCTGCGCGAGGCCGTCAAGGCCCTGGAGCTGGCCCGGGTCGTCGACGTGCGCCGCGGTGACGGCACCTACGTCACCAGCCTGGCGCCGCGGCTGCTGCTGGAGGGCTTCGGCCTCGCGGTCGACCTGCTGCGCGACGACAGCCTGCCGCAGATCATGGAGGTCCGCCGGCTGCTGGAGCCGGCCGCGACCGGCCTGGCCGCGAGCCGCATCTCGGCGCCGCAGCTGGCCGAGCTGGCCGGGCTGCTGGACCGGATGCGGGCGGCCGCCGACGACGCGGAGCTGCTGCTGCGCTACGACGCCGAGTTCCATCACGTCATCGCCGCGGCCACCGCCAACGAGTCGCTGGTGTCGCTGCTGGACGGGCTCGGCGGGCGCACGCTGCGGGCCCGGCTCTGGCGCGGCGCCTCCGACCGCGCGGTGCCGGCCCGGACGGTCGCCGAGCACGAGCAGATCTACCAGGCGCTGCGCGCGGGCGACCCGGTGCTGGCCCAGGCGGCCGCGCTGGTGCACCTCAACACGTCCGAGTCGTGGCTGCGCTCGCTGCTGCCCGCGCCGTCCGAGCCCGGCACCACCGCACCGCCGGCATAAGCGCAGGGACCGGGCCCCGGAGAATCGCCGGGTGATTCACCGGAATGGATGTCTTGTCGATATCGGCCGCCGCGGCTTTCCGATCCGCCGGCCGCCGGCGGCCGGCCCGGAGGGCATCGACCGGGGGCCATTCCAGACATCTGACGATGTAAGGGTTGCGAAGTTCGCCCGAAGGCCGGAGCATATCCGCGTCGGCCACCGCGGTCCCCCGCGATCCGGCCCGATTCTCAGCGAACGGAAGCGCATGACCTCTGAGGACGACGCCCGCACCCGGCTACGGGTGGGCGGGTGGTTACCGCCGTACCAGGCATTTCCGCCCGCCGACAGCCCCCTGACTCGAACGAGTGTTTACCGTTCACAATCCTCGCCGGATATCGATACATCTTATGAATTAAGTGCCGGCTCGAAGAACGACCGCCGGGGCACCTCGTTGGTCTTCTGTGCCGCCGTGGCGGGCCTGCTGGTGATCGGGATCGCCGCCCTGCAGATCGGCGGGGAACCGGCGACACCGGCCGCGAACAGCGAATGGCAGCTGCCGGCCGCTCCGATCCTGCCGCCGCCGTTCTACCCGACGCCGCTCTACCCGACGCCGTCGTCCGGCTCCCCGGCGACCTCCGGCGTCTCCGGGCCCGTCCGGACCAGGTCCGAGGTGCCACGGGAGCCGGCCCGCCACGCGCGGGTCACCGCCTCCCCCACCCGCCGGCCCACCTCGCCGCCGCCCGCCACGCCGGCCCTGCGGGCCGGGGCCACGATCGGCCTCGAGCTCGCCGGCGCGCCGGGCTACCGGGTGCGGCACCGCGACTTCCGGGGCCGGGCCGACCGCATCGGCCCGGAGAGCACGGCACTGTCCCGCGCGGACTCGCGCCTGATCGTCCGGCGTGGACTGGCCGACCCGGAGTGTGTGTCGTTCGAGGCGGCCAACTACCCGGGCTGGTTCCTGCGGCACCGGAACTTCGAGATCCGGCTGGACCGGGCGGAGCGGAGCCGGCTGTTCGCCGAGGACGCCACCTTCTGCCCGCGCGGCGGCAGCCGCGCCGGCGTCGTCGCGCTGCGCTCGCACAACTACCCGGACAGGTTCCTGACCGAGAGCCGCTCGCTGCTGCGGCTCACCCCGGCGACGACCGGCACGGCGACCCAGTTCGTCGTCCGCTCCCCGCTCTGATCACCCGCCCGCGCGGCCCGCGGGCGGGAGAGGAATGAGGCAATGCCCCCACCCACCGACGGCGCACCGTCGAGCAGCCTGCAGGCCATCGCGATGTGGGCGGAGCGGGTGCACGGCGCCGGGGACCCCCGGCGGATCTGGGTGCCGCTCGACGACGACCTGCGGATGACCATCGCGCAGAGCTTCCTGCTGGGGATGAACGAGCGGCCTGACGACGCCCGGGCCGCGGCGCTCGCCGCCCGCGACTCCGCCGACCCCTGGTTCCCCGACATGCTGCAACGCTGCGCGCGGCACTGGCGCCGGTTCTACGCGTTCCTCGCCGCCGGGATGCCGACGGCGAGCCGCTCGCAGCCGGTCGGCGCCGACATGGAGCTCACCGTGGTGCCCACCCTGGCCCACTCGGGCGCGCCCGACCGTGGCCCGGCGGCCACCAGCCAGGCGTTCATCACCCGGCGCAGCGCCGACCACGGCTGGGTGATCGCGGCATTGAGCCACAAGCTCCCGGTGCCGGGCTGGCCGCCGACCGAGTGGATCATCCCGAACCTGCGCAAGCGCCGGCCCTGACCGGCCCGGCGCCCGCGACATGGCTCTCATGTCTTTGACCTCCGCCCGGCGGGCGCACACGATGGCGCAGTGACGAGAACTCCCTCCGACCGGCCGGCCCGGCGGCGACGCGAGCCCTCGCTGAGCATCCGTGACGTCGCGGCCGCCGCCGGAGTGTCCTACCAGACCGTCTCGCGGGTGCTCAACGAGTCGCCGAGCGTCAGCCCGGCCACCCGCCGCGCGGTGCTGGAGGTGATCGGCCGGCTCGGCTACCGGCCCAACCGCGCGGCCCGGGCGCTGGGCGCCGGGCGGGCCGGCGCGGTCACGGTCGTGACCACCAACACGACCCTCTACGGGTACGCCGCGACCCTCCAGGGCATCGAGGAGGCCGCGCGGCTGGCCGGGCTGGCGGTGGGCGTGCGGGTGGTGGAGTCGGGGCGGGCCGCGGACGTCCGGCACGCCGTCGAGTACGTCAGCGATCCCAGCGCCGGCCGGGTCATCGTGGTGGCGTTCGACGACGCCGGCGCCAAGGTGCTGCGGGCGCTGCCCGCGGAGGTGCCGGCCCTCGCCGTGACCGAGGCCGGCGGGGTCACCGGCAGCACCCGCCCGATGATCTACCTGGACGAACGGCCGGCGGCCGGCGCGGCCACCGAGCATCTTTTGGGCCTGGGCCACCGGACGGTGCAGCACGTCAGCATCCCGTCCGAGACCGGCACCGGCGCCCGGCAGACCGGCTGGCGGGACGCCCTGGTGGCGGCCGGCGCCCCGGTGCCCGAGGTGGTCGCCGGCGGCTGGGATCCCCGGTCGGCGTACCTGGCCGGGCGGCGGCTGGCGGCGGATCCGCAGGTCACCGCGATCCTGTGCGGCAACGACGACACCGCCCTGGCGGTGCGCCGGGCGCTGCACGAGGCGGGCCGGGACGTGCCCGGCGACGTCAGCATCGTGGGCTTCGACGACGTGCCCGGGGCGGCCTACTGGACGCCGGCGCTGACCACCGTACGGATGGATTTTGTCGCCCTCGGGCAGGCGTGCCTGGCCACGCCGGCCGGGTCGCATCCCGAGCTGCCCGCCCCGCACCTGGTGGTCCGGGAGTCGACGGCGGCCCCGCGGCGGCGGTAGGACATCCGCTCGTAACAGAACGGTAACGGCCTCTTCCGGCCGTCGATGTGACCGGTCACACTCACTGCTATGTATGTGACCGGTCACACATCGAGTCGTGGAGGTCCGCGGTGAGCTCGCTGAAGAAACGCGTCACCGGCTGCCTGGCCGCGGTCGCCGTCCTGCTGGCGGCGCAGCCCGTCGCGCCCGCCCGGGCCGCCGCGTCCCGGCTGGTCGTTGATCTCGCCGCCGGCACCGGGGCGCTGCGGTACGGCGCCACCGGCTTCCTCTACGGCCTCGGCGACGAGGGCATCCCGAACGAGACCATGCTGGCCGCCCTCAAGCCCCAGGTCACCGCACAGAAGGCGCCGGACGGCCGGCAGCACCCCAACGGCGACGCGCTGAAGATCGCCCCGATGTTCAAGCGGGCCGGCGGCCGGGACATCCAGATCTACCTGCAGGACGTCTACCAGCAGTGGCCGTACGAGGACCTCGGCATCGCGGACTACCTGGCCAAGGTGGACACCATCGCGCGCAAGGTGGTGGCCGACCCGTACCGCGCCTCGTACGTCTACGTGCCGTTCAACGAGCCCGACCAGATCTGGTACGCCAACGACGTCGCCGGCCTGAACGCCGACTGGCGGACCGTCTACCAGCGGATCCGGTCGATCGACCCGGGCGCCCGCATCGCCGGGCCGAACTTCGCCGGCTACCGCGCCGCCGACCTGCGCACGTTCCTGACCGCCGCCCGGGCCAACGGGGTGCTGCCCGACGTGATGACCTGGCACGAGCTCGGCGACGACTTCTTCACCGGCTGGGAGAGCCACTACAACGACTACCGGGCGCTGGAGACGTCACTGGGCATCAGCCCCCGGCCGATCTCCATCAACGAGTACGGGCGGTTCTCCGGCGACCTGGGCGTGCCCGGCAACCTGGTGCAGTTCGTCACCCGGTTCGAGAAGAGCAAGGTGGACGGCTGCCTGGCCTACTGGACCACCGCGGGCGGGCTCAACGACCTGGTCACCCGCAACAACCAGGCGACCGGCGCGTGGTGGCTCTACAAGTGGTACGGCGAGCTGACCGGCGGCACGGTGGCGGTCACGCCGCCCTCGGCCACCAGTTCGCTGCAGGGGCTCGCGGCCCTGGACCCGGCGAAGAAGCAGGCGCGGGTCATCTTCGGCGGCAACAACCCGGCGTCGGGCACGTACGACACCGACGTGGTGGTCACCGGGCTGGGCGCGGCGGCTTACCTCGGCTCGACCGTGCACGCCTCGGTCTGGGCCGTGGACACCTCGGGACTCAACCCGTCCACCGGCCCTTACCTGGTCCGCGAGGGTGACTACACCGCGAGCGGCGGCCAGCTCACCGTCCCGCTCACCGGGCTCAAGGGCACGTCCGCCTACCAGGTCGTGGTCACCCCGGACACCGATCTGTCCACGGTCGCCTCGGCGGCGCGGTACGAGGCTGAGTACGCCCGCACCGACGGCAGCGCGCGGATCACCTACGGCGGCAACACCGGCTACTCCGGCACGTACTTCGTCGAGGGGTACGGCGCCAGCACCACCGCGAGCACCAAGTTCGTGGTGACGGCTCCGGCCGACGGGTCCTACACGGTGGGGTTGCGGTACTCCGCGGGGCCGTACAGCGGGGCGCCCGTGGACCGGTCGGTGCGGATGCGGCTCAACGGCGCCGACCTGACCGACCTGGCGCTGCCCGGCACGGCGACCTGGAACACCTGGAACACGGTCAGCCGCAGGGTGTTCCTGTCCGCGGGCATCAACCGGATCGACGTGCAGGCGTACGCCGCCGACGACCGGGACGCGGTGAACCTGGACTTCCTCGACGTCTCCCCCGGCAGCGGCACGGTGACCACGTACGAGGCCGAGGCCGCCGGCAACGTCCGCTCCGGCACGGCCGTGGTCACCAGCGACGCCGCGGCCTCCGGCGGCCGGTATGTCGGCTACGTCGGCGCCGGCGCGGCGAACACCCTGCGGTTCACCGGCGTCACCGTCCCGGCCGCGGGCCGCTACCGGATGGTGGTCGGCTACGCCAACGGCGAGCTGGGCGACGGCGCGGCCAACTACAACAGCAACATCGTCGACCGGTACGCCGAGATCAGCGTCAACGGCGCCGCCGCCCGCCGGGTCTACTTCCGCAACACGCTCGGCTGGTCGAACTACCGCACCACGGTGGTGGACGTCGACCTGGCCGCCGGCGCCAACACCGTCACCTTCGGCAACCCGTCCACCGGGTACGCGCCCAACCTCGACCTGATCCGGATCGCCGCACCCCTCGGGCAGGGCTGACCGTGCTCCTGGGAGACACCACCACCAGCACCGTGTCCTGGGGCCATCCGGCGCTGCGGCTCGTCGTGGACGCCGCGCCGGACGCCCCGGCCGGGATCCGCTCGCTCGCCCCCGACGACCGCCGGCCGCTGCCCCGGGCCACCCAGCCCCTGGTCGAGCTGCTGGTCGCCGGCGCCGGCCGGGCCCGCGCCTCGCACCGCTTCTCCGGCACCGCGGTGGGCGTCCGGCTGCGCCACACCGCCCACTCGGCGAGCCGGCACGGGCGCTGGCACGAGCTGCGGATCGAGCTGCGGGACGAGCACACCGGCCTCGCCGCGCGGGTGTGGTTCCGCTCGGCGGACGGCGTCGGCGCGTGCCAGGTGCGGACCCGGATCACCAACGAGGGCCGCGAGCCGGTGCTGCTGCTCGGCGTGACCTCGTTCGCCGCCGGGTTCGCCGGGTCCACCGTGGACGACCTCGACCTGGTCCGGGCCGACAGCGAGTGGCTCGGCGAGGCCCGCTGGGCGCGCGAGCCGCTGCGCAGCCACCTGCCCGACCTCGGCCTGCGCGAGCACGGCCAGGACGGCCGCGGCCGGTACGCGGTCACCAGCGACGGCACCTGGTCGACCGGGGTGCACCTGCCCACCGCGGGCCTCGTCGACCGGGTCACCGGCCGGAGCTGGCTGTGGCAGATCGAGCACAACGGGCCGTGGCGCTGGGAGGCCGGCGAGCGCCGCGAGGGCGCGTACGTGGCGCTGCTGGGCCCGACGGACATCGACCACCAGTGGCAGGAGCGGCTGGCTCCCGGCGAGTCGTTCGAGACCGTACCGGTGTCGATCGCCGTCTCCGGCCACGGCCTGGCGGGCGCGGCCGCCGCGCTGACCGGGCACCGCCGGGCGCTGGTGCGGGCGCATCCCGACCGGCGGGACCTGCCGGTGGTGTTCAACGACTACATGAACACGCTGATGGGCGACCCGACCACGGCGAAGCTGCTGCCGCTGGTGGACGCCGCCGCGGCGGCCGGCGCCGAGGTGTTCTGCGTGGACGCCGGGTGGTACGACAACGGCACGACGTGGTGGGACAGCGTCGGCGAGTGGCAGCCCTCGCACACCCGGTTCCCCGGCGGCCTCGGTGAGGTGCTGGACCGGATCCGCGGCCACGGGCTGGTGCCCGGCCTGTGGCTGGAGCCCGAGGTGATCGGGGTCCGCAGCCCGATGGCGGCCCGGCTGCCGGCCGCGGCGTTCCTGCAGCGCGGCGGGGTCCGGCTGGTCGAGCACGGCCGCTACCACCTGGACCTGCGGCACCCGGCCGCGGTGGCGCACCTGGACGAGGTGGTCGACCGGCTGGCCGGCGAGCTGGGCGTGGGCTACCTCAAGCTGGACTACAACATCGACCCGGGCGTGGGCACCGACTTCGCCGCCGCCAGCGCCGGAGCCGGGCTGCTCGACCACAACCGGGCGCACCTGGCCTGGCTGGACCGGGTGCTGGCGCGCCATCCCGGGCTGACCCTGGAGAACTGCGCCTCGGGCGGCATGCGGATGGACTACGCGCTGCTGTCCCGGATGCAGCTGCAGTCCACCAGCGACCAGCAGGACCCGCTGCGCTACCCGCCGATCGCGGTGGCCGCGCCGCTGTCCGTGCTGCCGGAGCAGTCGGCCAGCTGGGCCTACCCGCAGCCGGACATGACCGACGAGCAGATCGCCTTCACCATGTGCACCGGCATGCTCGGCCGGCTCTACCTCTCCGGCCGCCTCGACGCGATGACCGCGGATCAGCGCGAGCTCGTGCGCGACGCGGTGCACCGGTACGGCGAGATCCGCGCCGCGCTGACGACGGCCGTGCCGGTGTGGCCGCTCGGGTTGCCCGGCTTCGCCGACCGCTGGCTCAGCCTCGCCCTGCGCGCCGGCGACGTCACGTACGTCGCGGTGTGGCGGCGGCCGGGCGCCGATCCCGCCGTCCGGCTGGAGCTACCCCACCTGCGCCACCGGCCCGTCCGGGTCGACGTGCTCTACCCCCGCCGGTTGCCGCCCTGGACCTCCTCCTTCGACACCGGAGCGCTGACGGTCGCGACCGGCAGTCCCGGGCCCGCCGCCCGCATCTTCCGGCTCGTCGCCGGGGCGGGCGGCACCCCACCCGAGAAAGAGAGCTGACATGCGAAGATTGCCGGTACTGGCCGCTGCGGCGGTGCTCACGCTCGGCCTCGCGGCGTGCAGTGACCCGTCCGCGGAGGCACCCGCCACGACCGTGGCCTCGTGGCCGGAGCCCACCGCCGAGCTGGACGGTGTGCAGCTGACCATCTGGGCCGCGCAGAACAGCAACACCGTGCCCAAGAAGGTCATCGAGGAGTTCCAGCGGGCGACCGGCGCCAAGGTCCAGGTCGTCACCATCCCCGACCCGTACGAGCAGGGGGTGCAGACCAAGGTCGCCACCGGGGACCAGCCGGATCTGGCGTTCTGGCAGCCGACCGCCTCGATGCTGACCGCGCTGAACGCCCGGGCCAACCTGCAGCCGCTGACCGGCGCCCCGTGGCTGACCGCGCTCGCCTCCGAGCTCAAGGACATCACCGGCGTCCTGGACGGCACCCGCTACGCCGCGCTGGTGACCAGCCCCGCGGTCGAGGGCGTCTACTACAACAAGGAGGTCTTCGCCGCCCACGGCATCACCGCGCCGCCCAAGGACTTCGACGCGATGGTGGCGCTCGCCCGGCAGCTCAAGGCCAAGGGCGTCACGCCGTTCCACGAGATGGGCGGGGACCGCTGGGCCACCCAGTGGTGGGTGCAGGTGCAGCTCGCCGACGCCGCCCGGGACGGGCTCTGGGACAGGGTGAACACCGGCAAGGAGACCTTCGCCGGCCCGGTCGTGCTCAACGCGATCAAGCGGTACCAGTCGCTGATCAAGGAGGGCCTGTTCAACCCCGACATCAGGACCGCGACGTTCGCCGACCAGGGGGCGGCGCTGCTGGGCGGCAAGGCGGCGATGGCCGTCCAGGTGAACTCGTTCTTCGGGCAGTTGCAGGCCAAGGCCGACACCGCCGAGCTGGACCGCAAGATCGGCTTCTTCCCGATCGCGCCCTCGGGCAACGTGGGCACGTTCATCCCGGACCAGTCCAACGCGCTGGTCGCGTTCAAGACCGGCGACGCCGAGCGGGAGGCGGCCGCCCGCCAGCTCCTGGCGTACTGGATGGGCCCCGGGTACGCCTCCTTCGTCGCCGACCGCAACACCGTGTCGCTGGAGCCGGCGGTGCCGAACCCGGCCGGCGTACCGAAGGCCCTGCTCGACGTGCACGCGGCCCTGCCCGCGTCGGTCGGCTCCATGCAGGCGCTCGCGGTGGCCAATCCCGACCTCTACCTGAACCTGGCCGACATGATCGGCGGCACGATGACCCCGGAGCAGGTCGCGAAGGCGACCCAGGACCAGTTCGCGCAGCTGGCCAAGGCCGCCGGCGCCCCCGGATTCTGACCGGCGATGTCCACGATGGAGAAAGCGCGGGTGCCCCGGGCGCCCGCGCCCCCACCGCCGGCCCGGCGCCGGGCCGGCACCGTCAACCGGCGCACCTACCCGGCGTGGTTCCTGCTGCCCGCCTTCTCGCTGCTGCTGGTCTTCTTCTTCCTGCCCACGCTGTTCAACTTCGTCTACGCCTTCACCGACTGGTCCGGGTTCAAGGCCGCGATCAACCCGGTCGGCTTCGACAACTTCACCGCGCTGGCGGCCGACGGCAGCCTGTTCCGCGCCCTGCGGATCACCCTGCTGTACGCCGTCCTGGTGGCGGCCTTCCAGAACCTGTTCGGCTTCGGGCTGGCCGTGCTGCTCGAACGTGACACCGTGCTGAACCGGATCGCCCGGGTGCTGCTGCTGGTGCCGGTGCTGATGTCCGCGCTGGCGGTGGGCTACCTCTTCCAGGCCCTGCTCAAGCCCGAGGGCAGCGTCAACCAGCTGATCGGCGGCATGCTGCGGCACCCGTTCGACTACGCCTGGCTGGGCGACACCACCTGGACCCTGGTGGTGGTGGCGGTCATCCACGGCTGGAAGTGGATGGGCCTGTCGATGCTCATCTACCTGGCCGGGCTCAAGACGATCCCGGAGGACGTCATCGAGGCGGCGCGGATCGACGGCGCCTCGCGGTGGTACGCCTTCTGGCGGGTCCGCGCGCCGCTGCTGGCCCCCGCCGTCACCTTCAACGTCGCCACGGCCCTGCTCGGCTCGATGAACGGCTTCGACATCGTCCAGGCCACCACCGGCGGCGGGCCGGCCCGGACCACCGAGATCCTCAACATCTTCATCTTCCGGACCTTCGGCCAGGGCCTGTTCGCCCAGGCCACCACGATGAGCCTGCTGCTGTTCCTGATGGTGGCCCTGCTGGCCTTCCCGGTCATCCACCTGCTGCGCAAGCGGGAGGAGATCCTGTGACCGGGCTCAGCGACGCAGCCATCTGGCGGCGGCTGCAACCGGTGGCCGCCACCGTGCTGGTGGCCGTGGTGATCGGCGTCCCGCTCTGGCTGGTGGTGATGACGGCCGGGAAGTCCCAGGGCGAGGCGCTGCACCCGGACCTGTCCCCGCCGCGGCACTGGCAGCTGCTGGAGAACGTCCGCCAGGTCTGGGTGGAGGGCGACGTGCCGGCGGCGCTGCTCGGCAGCCTGCTCGTCGTGGTGCCCACGGTCGCCGGGGTGCTGACGTTCGGCTCGATGGCCGCCTGGGTGCTGGCCCGCCGGGCCACCCGGCTCAACGCCGCGCTGTACGCGATCGGGATCAGCGGCATCGTGCTCCCGCCCGCGGTGGTCACGGTGGTGCTGCTGCTGCGCCAGCTCGGCCTGGCCGGCACGGCGACCGGCATGATCGGCGTCTACCTCGGCATCTACCTGTCCACGGTGATCTTCTTCGTGACCGGCTTCGTGCGGACCATCCCGCCGTCGCTGGAGGAGGCCGCGCAGCTCGACGGGGCCGGCGCCGTGCTGGTCTTCCGCCGCATCGTGCTGCCGATGCTGCGCCCGGTGCTGGCCACCGCCACGATCCTGGTCTGCCTGTACGTCTGGAACGACGTCTTCTACGCGTTCTTCGTCATCGGCGGCCGGCTGGACACGCTGCCGCTCAACCTGTTCCGGGTGGCGAGCGCGGGCTTGTACCTGAACAACTGGCACCTCATCTTCGCGTACGTGATCCTCATGAGCCTGCCGCTGGTGGTCGTCCTCGCGGTCGCCCAGCGCCGGATCATCGCCGGCATCACCAGCGGGGCGGTCAAATGAGCGGGTGATCCACAGCACAAAGTTTCCGATTTGGAAAACTTGCACGTCCGGAAAAAAGACGTAGCGTCAAGGTCATGACGGACGAGCTGGGGCTGCGCGAGCGCAAGAAGCTGGCGACCCGCCGCGCGCTCTGCGACGCCGCGCTCAAGCTCGCCCTCGACGACGGGGTCGCGGCCCTGACCCCGGAGCGGATCGCCGAGGAGGTGCGGGTCTCGCCGCGCACCTTCCGCAACTACTTCTCCAGCAAGGAGGAGGCGATCGTCGCCGGGCTGCAGGACCGCGCCCACGAGGTCGCCGACAACCTGCGCCGCCGCCCGGCCGGCGAGCCGATCTGGGAGTCGCTGCGGGCCGTGCTGCTGCCCTCGCTGGAGAACAGCATGCCCGGGCACGACCTGATGCAGCTGCTCGGGCTCATCCGCTGCCACCACGCGCTGCTCGCCGAGCACCTCACCAGCTTCGAGGAGCTGAGCCGGCGGATGACCGAGGTCATCGCCGAGCGCACCGGCACCGACGCCGCCCGCGACCTCTACCCCCGGCTGCTGGCCGACGCCTCGGGCATCGCGCTCAAGACCAGCCTGGGCCTCTGGTCCACCGGCGCGACCGGGCGCAGCCTCGCGGACATCTTCGGCGAGGCCCTCGACCTGCTCAGCAAGGGCATCCCGGCGCCCGCGGCGGAGTCCGGACCCGGATGACCCCAGCCACCTGAGCACTCCCCCACCCGCACTCCGCCGGCCGGACCGCCGGCGGACGGTGCCGCACGCCCCGCCGACGACCGCGCCGACGGTAAGTACCTGCCGGTCCACCACCCCCACGCAGCTCCGGGGGGCCGGCGCAAAACCCCTCGGAGGGACCGGCAGATGAGCCTGGTCGAGAAAACGCCGGTCGCCGATCCGGCCGCGCGCCCGCGGGCCCTGCCCGAGCTGGCCCTGGTGGTCGGGCTGTTCCTGGTGTACAAGCTGGCCCGGATCCTGATCCAGGGCCGCGACGACGTCGCCTTCGCCAACGCCTGGCGGGTGTGGGACCTGGAACGGTTCCTGCACCTGCCCGACGAGGTGGCCGTGCAGCACTTGTTCGTCGGGCCCGGGACGCTGCTGGAGACGGCGAACGCCTTCTACGCGTACGTGCACTTCCCGGCCACCGCCGCCTTCCTGCTGTGGATGTTCCTGCGCCGCCCGGCGCACTACCGCTGGGCCCGGCGCAGCCTTGCCGGGCTGACCGCCGCCGCGATGGTCGTGCACGTGCTGCTGCCGCTCGCGCCGCCGCGGATGCTCACCGGCACCGGGATGCTCGACACCGGCCGCCTGGTCGGACCGGCCGTGTACGGCGACCCGGCCACCGACACCCTGACCAACCAGTACGCCGCGATGCCGTCCCTGCACGTCGGCTGGGCGCTGGCGCTCGCCGTGACGCTGCTGGCCGTAACCCGCGGGCGGTGGCGCTGGGCCTGGCTGCTGCACCCCGCGCTGACCCTGCTGGTGGTCGTGGTGACCGGCAACCACTACTGGGTGGACGGCCTCGTCGCCGCGGCCCTGTACGGCCTCGTGCTGCTGGCCTGCCCGTGGCCGGGGCCGCAACCGCACCCGTCCTTCGGCCGCCCGGTCACCACGACGGTCGTGGAGCAGCCGGCATGACCGGGGCCCTGGCGGTGACCGTCCTGCTGGCGCTGCTCTCGGCCATGGCGTACGCCCTCGCGGCGGTGGTCCAGGAGCGCCTCGCCGCGGCCCCGCGCTGGTGGATGATCATCGGGCTGAACGGCGGCGGCGCGCTGCTGCACATCGGTGCGCTGGCCTACGGTTCGCTGGCGGTGGTGCAGCCGCTGGGCGCGCTGACCCTGGTGGTGGCGCTGCCGGTCGGTGCGGCGGTCGCCGGTCGCCGGGTCCGCCGCCGGGAGTGGCGGGGCGCGGTGGCGACCGTCGGGGGCCTGGTCGCGCTGCTGATCGCCGTCGGCACGGCCGCGCCGGCCCGGGCCCTGACCGACCGGCAGGTGGTGCTGCTGGTGCTGGCCTCGGGCGCGCTGATCGTGGCGCTCAGCGGGCGGGCGTACCGTGCGGTGCCGGGACCCGCCCGGCTGCCCGGCCTGCGGCTGGCCGCGGCCGGCGGGACCGCCTTCGCCGCCTCGTCGGCGCTGACCCAGACCGTGCTGCTCCGCATCGGCGCCGACGGGCTCGCCGCGCTGGAACGGCCGATGGTCGCCGGCACCACCCTGACGGTGGTCGCGCTCTCGGCGGCGGGCCTGCTGCTCTCCCAGGCCGCCTACCGGTACGGGCTGGGCGGCCCGCTGGCGACGCTGACCATCGCCAACCCGGTGGCGGCGGCGGGCATCGGGATCGCGCTGCTCGGCCTGGGCGCCGGCCTGACCTGGGACGCGCTGCTGGCGGCCGGCGCGGGCGCGGTGCTGGCCACGGTCGGCGTGCTGCTGCTGACGGCGCCCGAGCGGGTCACTGCCCGGCCCACCTGCCGCCGCTCCATGCGCCGGGCCCGCCGCCGGCCGCGCCGCAATCCGGTGCCCCAGCGCAACCGCCGGCCCGCCACCCGCGTCACCTCGACCCGCTGACCCCACCCGACCTGAACACCGGTGCCGCCGGTCCCTGCACGCCGCGCCGGTTACCCCCGCCGCCCGCCACCGGCCGGCGTTCCACGCCGCGCCGGCTCCCTGCGGCAACCGCCCTGCCCGGCCACCGGCGAGGCCGCCGTCGGGGTTACTGCTGGGTGGGTGCCGACGCCGGGGCGGACAGGCATCTGGTCACCGTCACGGTGACCCCTTCCGGGCCGTCGCTGATCAGCAGGGTGTCGGTGAGCCGGCGGGCGAGCAGGATCCCGCGCCCGCCGGGGACGTCGGCCGCGGGCGGTCCCGCCGTCACCGGCAGCCGGCCGGCGAAGCCCGCGCCGCGGTCGCTGACATCGGCGATCAGCGTGTCGGCGTTCAGGGTCAGCCGCAGCGAGCCCCAGCCGCCGCCGTGCCGCACCGCGTTGGTCACCAGCTCGTTCACGGCCATCACGAAGTCGTCGAGGGCGTCGCCCCGCAGCCCGGTCCGCTCCGCGTGCCGCCGCAGGTCATGGCGCATCTCGGTGATCTCCGCCGCGGTGAAGCCCCGGGTGAACACCTCGACCGCCGCCGGGGCCGGGGTGGCGGCCACGCCCGCACCCGGGTTCTGGGTGGGGGGTGAATCCGGCGCGGCCATCCAGGAACCATAGCCCTGCCGCGCGGGTGGCCCCGAACCGCAAATGCATTGTTGTCCTGGGACAACAACTCCGCGGACGGCGCCGGCGGCGGGTTCGGCGGGCAGCGCAGCGTCGTGCGGCGGTCACCGTCCGGTGCCGGACGGGCCTCCGGGGGGTGTGGAGGTCCCGCCCGGCCGACCGGTTGCGGGGGCAGGTACCGGTCGTCGCGGAAGAGTCGATCCTCGTTCGAGACATCATACGAATGAACGGCGGAGGAAAACCAGCGCCGCCTGAGAGAAGCGGCGCTCTCCCGGGACTTCGGGCAAAACATCTGCTCGGTGGGGCACCGGCGGCCTACCGGCCGATCGCCGGTTCCGCGGCGCGCAGGGCGGCGTACGCGCCGGCGAACATCGTCGACTTGATGCTGCCCAGAGTGTCGCGGTCCTTGCCGGCGAGCGGGCGTACCGCCTCCGTGGCCGCCGCCACCAGCGCGGCCTGGTCGGCCGCGCGGTCGACCAGGCCGTACCCGACGGCGGTGGGCGCGTCGAACCGCCGCCCGGTGGTCATCGCGGCGATCGCCGCGGCCGGGGTCAGCTTGGCCTGCACCAGCGCCGCCATCCCCGGGGTGAACGGGATGGTGATGTCCACCTCCGGGAAGCAGAAGTACCCGCGGTCGGACCGCATGATCCGGAAGTCGTGCGCCATGGCCAGCATCGCCCCGGCGCCGAAGGCGTGCCCGTTGACCGCCGCGATGGTCGGCACCGGCAGCGTGAGCAGCCGGGCGAGCAGGTGCTGGACGTCGCGCAGGTAGTCCGGCGCGCGGTCGCCGTGCTCGCCCAGCCAGGCCAGGTCCAGGCCGTTGGAGAAGAACTTGCCCCGGCCGGTGGTGACCAGCGCGGCCGCTTCCGCGCCGCGCACGACGGTGTCGAGCAGCTCGTGGACGCCGGTGATCCAGGACGGCGAGAAGCGGTTCTCGCCGTCGCCGAGGTCGAGGACGTGGACGGGGTGGTCCTGGTGCAGGGTCGGCATGTCAGCCCTTCCGGGTCGGTAGCGGGGTGGGCGGGAGATCCAGCACGGCGTGCACCGCCGCGGTGAGGCGCCGGCGCAGGTCGGCGTTGATGACCACGGCGCCGTCGGCGGCCGGGCCGGTCAGCGCGCGCCGGAAGAGCGCGGTCGGCAGGTCCACCACGCACGTCGTGACCACCTCGACGGCGTGCCGGTCGCCGCGGCCCCAGAGCAGCCGCGCCAGCCGCACCAGCACCTGCACCAGCCGCGCGTCGAGGCCGAGCAGGGCCTCGGCGTCGGCCTCCGGCAGCTCCGGGCCGAGCAGGTGCTCGCGGCGCACGGTGAAGAGCATGCGGGCCGCGGCCGGGCGCCGCTCGGCGAAGACCGCCGGTGCGCCCGCCGCGGCGACGACCGCCTCGCGGGCGCCGGCCGGGAGGGCCTGCTCGACGAGCTCGGTCTGCAGGCGCAGGAAGTCGTCGGCGGCGCGCAGCCAGGCCCGGGCGAGCAGGGCGGGCAGCGAGCCGAAGCCGTGGTAGATCGTGCCGTTCGGCACGTCGGCGGCGGCGGCCAGCGCGCGCACGGTGACCCCACCGGCGCCCAGCTCGACGACAAGACGCTCGGCGGTGTCGAGGACGTGGTCCAGGTCGTGGACGCGGCGGCGGGGCACCCGGCAGTTATATCAGAGCAGACGCTCCAATAACGCGGTCAGGGCTTGAAGCGGTAGCCCATGCCGGGCTCGGTGAGCAGGTGACGGGGGTGGGCGGGGTCGGTCTCGAGCTTGCGGCGCAGCCGTGCCATGTACTGGCGCAGGTAGTTGGTCTCGGTGAGGTACTGCGGGCCCCAGACGTCCTGCAGCAGGGCTCGTTGACTGAGCAGTTTGCCGGGATGGCGCAGCAGGTGCTCGAGCAGCTGCCACTCGGTGGGGGTGAGCCGGACGTCGGCACCACCGCCGGTGATGGTGTGGGTGCCGAGGTCGATGGTGTGCCGGCCGATGGTCGCCTGTGGCAGCGCCTCGCCGGAGGGCTGGGCGCGGCGGGTGACGGCCCGGATCCGGGCGAGGAGTTCGTCGATGCCGAAGGGCTTGGTGACGTAGTCGTCGGCGCCGGCGTCGAGCGCGTCGACCTTGTCGTGGCTGTCGGCGCGGCCGGACAGCACGATGATCGGGGTGGCGGTCCAGCCGCGCAGGCCGCGGATCACCTCGCTGCCTTCCATGTCGGGCAGGCCCAGGTCGAGCACGACCAGGTCGGGGTGGTGCTGCGCGGCGGCACGCAGGGCACCGGCGCCGTCCGGGGCCGTGTCGACGTCGTACCGGCGGGCGCGCAGGTTGATCCGCAGGGCCCGGACGATCTGGGGGTCGTCGTCGACGACCAGGATGCGGGTCATGCGCCGGCCGTCGTGGGCAGGGCGACGATCATGGTGAGACCGCCGCCGGGGGTTTCCTCGGGGGTCAGGGTGCCGCTCATCGCCTCGGTGAGCCCGCGGGACAGGGCCAGGCCGAGGCCGACGCCGACGTGGTTGTCGCGGTCGCCGAGCCGCTGGAACGGCAGGAAGACGTCGTCCCAGCGATCCGGTGGGATGCCGGGGCCGTGGTCGATGACGCGCACCTCGACGGTCTCGCCCAGGGCGCTCGCGGTGATGACGGGTGGCCGGTCGGCGGGGCTGTACCGCAGGGCGTTGGCGGCCAGGTTGACCAGGACCCGTTCGAGCAGGCCGGGGTCGGCGTGGACATAGGGCAGGTCGTCGGGGATGTGGACGGCGACGGTCCGGCCGGGCGGTCCGAGATCGTCCAGGGCCCGGGGTACGACCTCCTCGGCGCCGACCGCGATGGGGGTGACGCCGAGCGCGCCGGCCTGCAGGCGGCTCATGTCGAGCAGGTTGGTGACCAGCCGGGTGAGCCGGTCGAGGGACTCGTCGGCGGTCTCCAGCAGCTCGGCGCGGTCGTTGTCGTCGAAGTGCACCTCGGCGCTGCGCAGGCTGGCGACGGCGGCTTTCGCGGAGGCGAGCGGGTTGCGCAGGTCGTGGCTCACGGCGGCGAGCAGCGCGGTGCGCATGCGGTCGGCCTCGGCGAGCGGCCGGGCGGTCGCCGCCTCGGCGGCGAGCCGCTCCTGGCGCACCGCGAGGGCCGCCTGCGCGGCGAACGCCTCGACGATGCGCCGGTCGCCGGCCCGCAGCGGCCGGCCCTTGAGCAGCATGACCAGATGGTCGTCCACGGTGACCTCCGCGTCGGCGTCGGCGGCGTGGGTGCACGGCGGGCCGCCGGCCTCCGCGACCACGACACCGTTCTCCAGCAACGTCACCGACTCGAGGGTGAACGTCTCCCGCAACCTGCCGAGCAGCGCGAGCAGGGGCCGGTCGCCGCGCAGGACGCTGCCGGCGACGGTGGCCAGGGTCTGCGCGTCGGCGCCGGCCTGTGCGGCCTGGCGGGTCGTCCGGGCCGCCTGGTCGACGACCCAGCTGACCGCGATCGCGACGATCACGAAGATCGCCAGGGCGAGCAGGTTCCCGGTCTCGGCGATGGTGAAGCGGCCCACGGGCGCGGTGAAGAACCAGTTCAGCATCAGCGACCCGGACACGGCCGCGAGCAGCGCCGGCCAGCGCCCGCCGATCAGGGCGACGGCCACGACGGCGACGAGGAACAGCAGGATGTCGTTGGTCAGCGACAGGGCCGGCCCGACCCGCAGCAGCGCGGTCAAGGCGGGCAACCCGAGCAGGACGGTCACGAAGCCTGCCGTCCGCCGGCCGCGCGACAGCCCGACCGGCATCCGGCGCCGGCTCCGGCCCCGCCCGGCCCGTTCGTGCGGGACCAGGTGCACGTCGATGGTGCCGGACAGCGCGGTCGTGGTCACCCCGACGCCGGCGGAGAACAGCTGAGCGAACCGGCCGCGGCTGCTCGCGCCGAGCACGATCTGGGTGGCGTTGACGGCGCGGGCGAAGTCGAGCAGCGCGTGCGCCACGTCGGCGCCCGCCACCTGGTGGTACGTGCCGCCCAGGCTCTCCACGAGCACCCGCTGCCGGGCCAGCGCCGCCGGATCCGCACCGATCAGCCCGTCGTTACGGGTGACGTGCACGGCCATCAGATCCGCACCGCCGCCCGAGCGCGGTGAGGCGGTCCGGGTGGCGATCCGGGCCGCCCGGCGGATCAGCGTGTCACCCTCCGACCCGCCGGTCAGCGCCACGACCACGCGTTCCCGCGTCTCCCAGGTCGCGCTGATCCGGTTGTCCGCCCGGTACCGGCCGAGCTGGTCCTCGACCTTGTCGGCGAGCCAGAGCAGGGCCAGCTCGCGCAGCGCGGTCAGATTCCCGGTGCGGAAGTAGTTGCCGAGCGCCGCGTCGACCTTCTCGGGCCGGTAGATGTTGCCGTGCGCCATCCGGCGGCGCAGCGCCTCCGGGGTCATGTCGACCAGCTCGACCTGTTCCGCCGCGCGGACCACGGCGTCGGGCACCGTCTCCCGCTGTTCGACGCCGGTGATCCGGGCGACCACGTCGTTGAGCGACTCCAGATGCTGCACGTTGACCGTGGTCAGCACGTCGATGCCGGCGCTCAGCAGCTCCTGCACGTCCTGCCACCGCTTGGCGTGGGCGCAGCCGGGGACGTTGGTGTGCGCCAGCTCGTCCACCACGGCCAGTTCGGGCGCGCGGGCCAGCACCGCGGCGACGTCCAGCTCGGTGAACTCGGCGCCGCGGTACCCGACCGTGCGGCGGGGCACGACCTCCAGGTCACCGATCATCGCCTGGGTGTGCCGGCGTCCGTGGGTCTCCACCAGCGCGACCACCACATCGGTGCCGCGCCCGGCGCGCCGGTGGGCCTCCTCGAGCATCGTGTACGTCTTGCCGACGCCGGGGGCGGCGCCGAGGTAGATGCGTAGTTCTCCGCGTGCCATGTCGGCGCCGCCCTCCTCTCGTGGTTACTTCAGCCGGTCGAGCGCGATGTTGAGGGTCAGGACGTTGACCCCCGGCTCGCCGAGGAAGCCGAGCGCGCGACCGTCGGTGTGCTGCCGGATCAAGGATCTCACCGTGCCGGGCGGCAGGCCCCGCTCCCGGGCGATCCGCGGGACCTGGAGTGCGGCGTAGGCCGGGCTGATGTGCGGGTCCAGGCCGCTGGCGCTCGCGGTGACCGCGTCGGGCGGCACCACCGGCACGGCGGGCGCGGTGCCGCGGATCGGCGTCATGACCCCGCCGAGGGCCTGATAGTCCTGGCCGGGCCGGGCGGACTCCACGGTGACGCCGTCGAAGGTCGCGAGGAAGGGCGTACCGATCTGGTTGACCGACACCACCCGGGTGACCGGGCCGGTCAGGCCGTCGCGGCGGAAGACCGCGAGGACCGCGCCGACGCCGTCGGTGGTGCAGTAGGGGCGGCGGCCGTCGACGCCCTCCAGTTCGCCGACGGCGAGGCTGCGGGCGCAGACCTGGGTGAGCAGGCCGGGCGACGTGTCGTCCGGGTTGTCGGACACCGTGTCGACAACGCTGCTGGGGCCGAGGTTGCTGGCCGAGGTGGCGGTGGGGTCGTAGCCGTCACCGGCCGCGGAGGGGCGGCTCTGGAAGTAGCGCGGGATCGGGTTGCCGTCGGCGTCGGTGAACGACTGCCCGATCAGCCTGCTGCCGACCGCGTTGCCGGACGCGGTGACCAGGGAGCCGTCGGCCTGGTGGTCGAGGCCGGGTACCCGGCCGAGAGCCACGAAGGCCAGCGGATAGGCCAGGCCGAGCAGGACGGTGAAGACCAGCAGCGCGCGCAGCGCGGCGAGGTGCGGGGAGAGCCAGCTGGGCAGGCGCACGGTGATCAGATCCCTGGGACGAACTGGATGAGCAGGTCGATGAGCTTGATGCCGAGGAACGGGGCGAGGACGCCGCCGAGGCCGTAGACGAGCAGGTTGCGGCGCAGCAACGCGCCGGCGCCGGACGGGGTGTACCGGACACCGCGCAGGGCCAGCGGGATGAGCGCCACGATGACCAGCGCGTTGAAGATGACCGCGGACAGGATCGCCGAGCCCGGCGAGTGCAGCCGCATCACGTTGAGCGCGTCGAGACCGGGATGGACCGCGGCGAACATGGCCGGGATGATCGCGAAGTACTTGGCGATGTCGTTGGTGATGGAGAACGTGGTCAGCGCGCCGCGGGTGATGAGCAGCTGCTTGCCGATCTCCACGATCTCGATGAGCTTGGTCGGGTCGGAGTCGAGGTCGACCATGTTGCCGGCCTCCTTCGCGGCCGACGTGCCGGTGTTCATCGCCACCCCGACGTCGGCCTGGGCCAGCGCGGGTGCGTCGTTGGTGCCGTCTCCGGTCATCGCGACCAGCCGGCCACCCTTCTGCTCCTGGCGGATGTAGGCGAGCTTGTCCTCGGGCGTGGCCTCGGCCAGGAAGTCGTCGACGCCGGCCTCGTCGGCGATCGCCTTCGCGGTGCGCGGGTTGTCGCCGGTGATCATCACGGTGCGGATGCCCATCGTGCGCATCTCGTCGAACCGGGCGCGCATGCCCGCCTTGACCACGTCCTTGAGGTGGATCACGCCCAAGGCGCGGGCCGGGGCGCCGGCGATGTGCTCGGCGACCACGAGC
Source organism: Actinoplanes sp. NPDC049599 (assembly GCF_044465625.1). Taxonomy (NCBI): domain Bacteria; kingdom Bacillati; phylum Actinomycetota; class Actinomycetes; order Micromonosporales; family Micromonosporaceae; genus Actinoplanes; species Actinoplanes sp. NPDC049599. The sequence goes on along the minus strand of NZ_JBITLX010000005.1, from coordinate 376,212 downwards.
GGGGTGCCACCGGCGGTGCTGATCATGTCGACGATCTCGCCGGCCTCCTCGGTGGGGTGCCCGCCGTGCTGACGGACCCACTTCATGACCGCAGCGGCGGCGCCCTTGCGGACGTGCCTGGCGCCGAGGTCGACGCCGCTCATCCGGGTCTGCGCGCTGAACGGCACGAACGTCACGCCGCCCATGAGCCCCGTCTCCCGCTCGCGCAGGCCGAACTCGTTCTTGGCCAGCACCACGACCGAGCGGCCCTCGGGTGTCTCGTCGGCCAGGCTCGCCAGCTGCGCGGCATCGGCCAGGGCGGCCGCGGTGACGCCGTCGACCGGGACGAACTCGGCCGCCTGCCGGTTGCCCAGCGTGATCGTGCCGGTCTTGTCGAGCAGCAGCGTGTTCACGTCGCCGGCGGCCTCCACGGCACGGCCGGACATGGCCAGCACGTTGCGCTGCACCAGGCGGTCCATCCCGGCGATGCCGATCGCCGACAGCAGGGCGCCGATGGTGGTCGGGATCAGGCAGACGATCAGCGACACCAGCACGATGCCGGTGACGCCGTGCGCGTCGATCGCCGCGGTGTCCGGCGCGGCGGCCTGCCACGCCTTCGAGAAGATCGCCAGCGGCTGCAGCGTCACCACCGCCAGCAGGAAGATGATCGTGAGCGCCGCGAGCAGGATGTTCAGTGCGATCTCGTTCGGGGTCCGCTGCCGGTTCGCGCCCTCGACCAGGGCGATCATCCGGTCGAGGAAGCTCTCGCCGGGCTGCTGGGTGATCCGGACGACGATCCGGTCGGAGAGCACCTTGGTGGCGCCGGTGACCGCCGACCGGTCGCCGCCCGACTCGCGGATGACCGGCGCCGACTCGCCGGTGATCGCCGACTCGTCGACGCTGGCGATGCCCTCGATGACGTCGCCGTCACCGGGAATGGTCTCGCCGGCCTCGACCACCACGGTGTCACCCCGGCGCAGTTCCGACGCGGGCACCCGCTCCTCGCGCCCGTCGGCGGTCAGCCGGCGGGCGACCAGGTCCTGCTTCGACCGGCGCAGCGCCGCCGCCTGGGCCTTGCCCCGGCCCTCGGCAACCGCCTCGGCCAGGTTGGCGAAGACCACGGTCAGCCACAACCAGACCGTGATCGACCAGGCCAGCACGCTCGGGTCGGCGATCGACAGGACCGTGGTGCCGACGGCGCCGACCTCGACCAGGAACATCACCGGGTTGCGCCACAGGGTGCGCGGGTCCAGTTTGGCCGCGGCGCCCGGCAGGGAACGCCACAGCTGGGCCGGATCGAGCAGACCGGCGCCGACGCGGCGGCCACCGGCGGCGGCCGGCGTTTCAGCCCGGGGTTTCTCGAGGGTGGGCATGGTCATGACAGGCCCTCCGCGAGGGGTCCGAGAGCGAGAGCGGGCAGGAAGGTCAGCGCGACCAGCACGACGGTGACGCCGACGACCATCCCGACGAACAGGGGTTGATGGGTGGGCAGGGTGCCCTCGGAGTCCGGGGCGGGCTGCTGCCGGGCGAACGAGCCGGCCAGCGCCAGCACCAGCACCATCGGCAGGAACCGGCCGAGCAGCATCGCCAGGCCCAGCGCGGTGGCCCACCATCCGGTGTTGACGGTGAGGCCGCCGAACGCCGAGCCGTTGTTGTTGCCCGCGCTGGTGAAGGCGTACAGCACCTCGGACAGGCCGTGCGGGCCCACGTTGAGCGCCGTGGCGTTGTTGCCGGTGGCGAAGGCGGCCGCCGTGCCGGTCAGCACGATCGCCGGGGTCACCAGGAAGTACAGCGACGCCAGCTGGAGCTGCTGGGCGCCGACCTTCTTGCCCAGGTACTCCGGCGTGCGCCCGACCATCAGGCCGGCCACGAAGACCGTGAGCACCGCGAGGACGAGCAGGCCGTAGAGGCCGGTGCCGACGCCGCCGGGGGCGACCTCGCCGAGCATCATGTTGACCATCGTCAGCATCCCGCCGAACGGGGTGTACGAGTCGTGGACCGAGTTGACGGCGCCGGTGGAGGTCAGCGTGGTCGCGGCGGCGAAGGTGGCCGAGTTCGGGACGCCGAACCGCACCTCCTTGCCCTCCATGGCGGCGCCGACGGCCTGCGGGACAGTGCCGCCGCCGTGCACCTCGAAGCCGACGGTGAGCGCGATCGAGGTGATCGCCAGCACGGCCATCACGGCGACGATGGCGTAGCCCTGCCGGTTCTGCCCCACCATCCGGCCGAACACCCGGGGCAGGCTGAACGGGATCAGGAGGAGCAGGAAGATCTCCAGCCAGTTCGTCCACGTGGTCGGGTTCTCGAACGGATGCGCCGAGTTGACGTTGGCGAAGCCGCCGCCGTTGGTGCCCAGTTCCTTGATCGCCTCCTGGGAGGCGACCGGGCCGCCGGTGATGTGCTGGGTGGCGCCGGCCAGGGTGGTGACGTCGGTGCCGCCGGACAGGTTCTGCACCATCCCGGCGACCATGAAGACGAGCGTGGCGAGCACGCAGACCGGCAGCAGGATCCGCAGGATGATCCGGGTCAGATCGACCCAGAAGTTGCCCAGCGTGCCGGTCCCGCGGCCGGCGAGGCCACGGACCACCGCGACCGCGACCGCGATGCCGACGGCCGCCGACACGAAGTTCTGCACCGCGAGCCCGGCCATCTGCACCAGGTGGCCGAGCGCCGACTCACCGGCGTAGGCCTGCCAGTTGGTGTTGGTGACAAAACTGACCGCCGTGTTCCAGGACACGTGGGTGGGCATCGTCGGCATGCCCAGCGACAGCCACAGTTTGTCCTGCACCCGCAGGAACAGATAGAGGAAGAGGATCGACACCGCGGAGAACGCGAGCACGCCGCGGGCGTAGACGCCCCAGGTCTGCTCCGCGGCCGGGTTCACCCCGACCAGGCGGTACACGCCGCGCTCGACCACGGTGCTGCGGGCGCCGGTGACGACCCGGTACATGTAGTCACCGAACGGCCGGTACACCGCGACCAGGGCGAGCACCAGCGAAATCACGAAGAGCCAGCCCGCCATCAGAACTTCTCCGGGAACAGCAGCGCCGCGACCAGGAACGCGGTCAGCGGGACGGCCACGATCAGGCCGATGAGGTTGACGGCGCTCACCAGCGTTCGACCACCCGGACCAGCACGGTCAGCGCCGCGAACAGCACCACCGTGAGACCGGCGAAAACGAGATCAGCCATCGGGAGGACTCCTTGACGAGGGGTGCGGACCTTCGTCAGGAAGCACAGCGCGCCCCGGCCGCGCTGTCATCGGCGTTCACGCGATGTCTACGCCGCCACCGCGGTTGTTGACGCGCTGTTGACGCCGGCCGCGGGTCAGCCGAACCAGGTCATCGCCTGCCCGTGCGAGCGGGTCCAGGCCAGCGGCCTGCCGTCGAGCGACAGCACGTTGTACAGCGCGTCGTCCGGGGGCGCCGGCAACCCCGCGCGGTCCAGCACCTCCGGCGCCTCGTTCGCCACCCAGTGCCCGGGCAGCGCCGTCACCAGCTCGGCGAACGCCTCCCGGCGTGGCCGCGGCACCTGGTAGAGCACCGAGGTGTGCAGCACCACCAGGGTCGCGCCGGCCGGGGCGCGGGCGGCCAGCGCCGGCAGGTCGTCCACCAGGTCGCCCCGGACCAGCAGCGGCGGGTCCGCCGCGGCGACGGCGGCCGCCGCGCGCAGCCGGGCCCGGCGGTGCTGGTGTTCCGGCCAGATGAGGGCGTCGAGCCAGGCCACGTCCGCGGGGGCGGTGACGTCCAGCGGGTTCAGGTCCAGGCCGGCCCGCCAGACCACCCGGGGCCGGGTGGCCGGCGGGACCAGGCCGGTCGCGGCGCAGTCCAGGACCGGCGCTCCGGTGCCCAGGGTGTGGTCGCCGTAGCGGTAGGCGTACCGGTCGGGGTAGAGGCACAGCCCGGCGGCCGCGCCGACCTCCAGCAGCGCCAGCGGCTGCGGCAGCGCCGCGAGGATCGGCAGCAGCACCGCGCACCGGCCGGGCTCGTTGGTCTGGGTGGCCCGGGCCCGCAGCTCCGGCTCGATCGCCGGCCAGTGCGTGAGCGTCCAGGCGCGGAACGCCGCGGGGTCGTGCACCGGGCCGCCCAGGAACCGCACGACGCCGAAGAGCAGGTTGGGTTGCTGCTTGTCCGGCGGCAGGGCGCCGAGCCGGGCCACCAGCTCGTCGTCGCCGGCGACCGCGGCCGAGAGCCGTTCGTAGGTCGGCGAGACCCCGCGGGTCTCCCGGGCGGCGAACTCGGCGTACCTCTCAGTGATCGTCATGGCCTCCGGTGTACCGCACCGGGCCTCAGAGCAGGGCGCCGAGGGCGCCGACGAACCGGGAGGCCGCGGTGAGGTGGGCGAAGCGGCCCGGGACGCCGTAGTCCGTGCTGCGCACGTCCAGCCGGGCGGTGCCGGGTGCGGCGGGCGGCGCCTCGAGGTCCACACAGGACCCGTACGCGGCCAGCAACCCCGGATCGGCGGCCGGCCGGACCAGGTCGCGGTAGCACTCCGGCAGCGTGTCGAGCCGCATCCGGGCCAGGTACTCCTCGCGTGGCACCGGCCGGCGGCAGTCGTCGGGCGCGTCCACGGTGACGACCGCGTGGCTCGCGTACCGGGCGGCGAACCGGAGCGCGAGCGCGGCCGACGCGCCGTGGCCGACCACCACCGGCGCCCGGGTGCCGCCCAGCCCCGCGACCAGCTCGGCCAGGTCGTCGACCAGCTCGTCCGGGTCGTAGCGGGCGCGGGCGGGCGACTCGCCGTGGCCCGGCAGGTCCACCGCGACCACGGTGGCGTACGGGCGCAGGTCGGCCGCGGCGGGCCACCACATCAGCCGGTCGAACAGGATCGCGGGGATCAGCACGAGCGGGCGGCCGTGCCGGCCCCACAGGTCGTACGCCCACGCGCCGGCCGGGGCGGGCAGCCGCTGGTCGGTCCGCAGCGGCGGGCTCGGGGAACTCAGGGTCACGACGGGCGCAGTACCGCGCCGCGGCCGCCCGCAAACCCTCGCCGGGCAGATCGAGGATGACCTCACCGCGGCAGGGCCACCCGCCCGCGCCGGCGGAGCCCCGGAACCGGCCGGCCACGAAGGCGGCGGACGGTGTGCAGCCAGAGCAGCGCCCGCAGTCGCGCGGAGGTCTTCGGCATGATCACCAGGATGCCCCGAGAAGCGGCCGGTTCCTGACCGCTTCTGCTGCCACGGTGAGAGCCATGACCGTTCTGGACACCCGGGCCCTCAACCGTGCGACGCTCGCCCGGCAGCTGCTGCTCGACCACGCCGACGTACCCGTGCTCGACGCCGTCGCGCACCTGTGCGGCCTGCAGGCGCAGGAGCCGCAGGAGCCGTTCATCGGGCTCTGGTCGCGGGTGCGCGGGTTCGACCCGGCGGTGCTCTCCGACCTGCTGACCCGGCGCCGCGTGGTGCGCACCCACTTGATGCGCCGGACCGTGCACCTGCTGACCGCCGCCGACGTGCTGGCCTGGCGGGCCCGGCACGACGCCATGCTGCGGCAGCGGGTGCTCGGGGTCTACCGGCGCGAGCTGGCCGCGGTCGACCTCGACGAACTCGCCGCGGCGGGCCGGGCGGTGCTGGCCGACGGCGCACCCCGCTCGCTGGGCGAGCTCGCCCGGGCGCTGGCCGAGCGCTGGCCGGCGCCGGGGCCGCGGGCGCTGGGCGAGGTGCTGATCGCCGCCCTGATCCCGGTGGTGCAGCTGCCGCCGCGCGGGCTGTGGCGGACCAGGGCGGGGGTCCGCATGGTGCCGCTCTCCTCGTGGCTGGGACGCGAGGCCGACCCGCCGCCCCCGGACGGCACCGATCCGGTCGGCGTGACGCTGGTGCGGCGCTACCTGGCCGCGTACGGCCCCGCCGCGACGGCCGACCTGCGCGCCTGGTCCGGCCTCTCCGGGCTGCCCGCCGCGGTGTCGGCGATCCGCGACGAACTGGTGACCTTCCGCGACGAACGGGGTCGGGAGCTGCTGGACCTGCCCGGCGCGCCCCGCCCCGACCCGGACACCCCGGCGCCGGTCCGGTTCCTGCCCGCCTTCGACAACGCGATCCTCGGCTACCACGACCGCAGCCGGATCATCGACCACGCCCACCGCGGCCTGTCGGTGGCCGGCGAGCGCGTGGTGCTGGTCGACGGCCGGGTCGCCGCGACCTGGACCGTCGACGCCGGCACGGTGGTGGTCCAGCCGCTGGGCGCCCTCTCCCGGGCCGAGCGGACCGCCGTGGCCGAGCAGGGGCGGGCGCTGGCGTCGTTCCTGTCCGACCAGGACAGCGACCGCGTCCGGATCGGCTGACCGGCCCGCCTACAACGCGCCGACGAAGACCTCCGCGGCGATCGACACCGGCCGGTCGCTCACCTGGCCGTCGCCCACCTCGATCACCCGCCAGGCGCCGTCGGCGCGCCGGGCCAGATCGACCGTCACGAACGGCAGCTTCAGCCCGGCGATCACCGGCGCGATCCCGGCCAGGTCAAGATCGTCCGGGGGCGGCTCCCCCGGCGTGTCCGGGTGCGCGCCGACCAGCCGGCACTCGCCCGCCACCCACCAGGTCCGCACCTCCGCCCCGGTGAACTCCTCGAAGCGGCGCAGCACGAACCCGCCGGTGAACTCGTCCCCGCGCAGCTCCCGCAGCCGGCTCGCCACCCGCCACGCGGCCGCGGCGTCGTCCAGCTCGGGGATGTACACCGCCTCGTCCCAGTAGTGCTTCATCGACTTGGTCCAGTCCCGCAGCACGGCCGGGCCACCACCCAGCTCGGCGCGCGCCCGGTCGAAGCCGGCCCGCTCGGCACCGTCGGTCCAGGCGGTGTCCGGCGTCCACCCGGCCAGCTCGGCACACCACCCCGGCAGCTCGTGCGCCCGGCGGTACTGCGCGGGACCGGTCCGCAGCGTCACACCCCGGCGGGCGAGCGCGCCGGCCATCGCCGCGTACTGCCCGGCCCCGAGCATCCAGCCGCGGTAGACCGCGCCGTCACCGGCGGGCACCCGGGCCACCGCGGCGTCCGCGTCCCCGCCGCCGCCGCCGGCCAGCGCGTCATGGTCGACGAGCGCGACCACCCACCCGGCCTGCCGGGCGGCAGCCGCCTCGGCGGCAAAATGCTCATCAACCCGCCGCGGCCGCACCACATCGGACGGAACCAGGATCATCACCGGACCATGGTGACCGATGCCGCGCCCGGCACCCGGACCAGGGTGGCGGCGGTCACTTCGGTGGTGTCGTGTTGGCGACCGAGATCACCGGCCGGTGGGTAGCCGGGGTCATCGTGGAGGCAGGGCCGGGCCGACGGTGAGATGAGGATACTGCGATGGCTGTGCAGCTTGGTGACGTCGCGTTCTACACCGGGCCGCCCGTGCTGGGCGCCCCCGACGACCTGCACGCGGTCATCCTCGGCTTCCTCAACGCCGCCACCTCCTCGCTGCGGATCGCGGTGCAGGAGATCGACTCCGAGCCGATCGCGCGGGCCGTCCTCGACGCCAAGGCCCGCGGGGTACGGGTCCAGATCATTCTCGAGTCGAGTTACCTGCACGAGGACCGGGCGCCCGCCGACCCCTGGGCAGTGGCGGGGGACAACGAGGTCAACCGGGTCATCCACGCGGCGTTCCTGCGGGCCGGCATCGACGTGATCACCGACCTGAACCCGGCGATCTTCCACCAGAAGTTCGTGGTGCGCGACCACGGCAAGCCCGGCGCCGCCGTGCTGACCGGCTCGGCGAACTTCACCGGCACCGACACCGGGACCAACACGGCCACCGGGGCCGGCCGGTCCGGCAACAACCTCAACCACGTTGTCGTGCTGGGTGGCAAGCAGGCCACCGACCAGTACCGCAGCGAGTTCGACCGGATGCGCAGCGGCACCTTCGGCGAGCTGCACGAACGGCACGAGGCCCGGCCGGACGAGTTCCGGCTCGGCGGCATCCGGGTCAAGCCGCTGTTCGCGCCGCGGCACGGGCCCGAGATGGAGATCATGAAACAGATGCTCAAGGCCCGCGAGCGGGTCGACTTCGCGATGTTCACCTTCGCGCAGTCCTCGGGCATCGACGACGCCATGGCCCGGCTGGCCGGGCCGGGCTTCACCATCCGCGGCATCCTCGACCGCGGCCAGGGCGCCCAGCGCTGGGCCGCCACCCAGCCGCTCAAGGCCGCCGGCGTGCGGCTCTGGGAGAACCGGCCGGGCACCGGGCTGCGCAAGGTGCACCACAAGCTGATGGTGCTCGACACCCGCCTGATCATCGTCGGCAGCTTCAACTACACCGGGCCCGCGACCACGCTCAACGACGAGAACATCGTCGTGCTGGGTGATCTCGAGGAGACCGACGCGGTCGCCGAGGCCGCGCAGCGCCGGCTCGCCGCCGCGGCGCTGGCCGAGATCGACCGGATCATCACCGACCTCGGCCGGCCGCTCTAGCCGGCGTCCCCGGCGGGTGGCGCGACCCAGCGGCGCTCGATGCTCACCCGCGTGCCGGTCCGGGTGGCGGTCACCCGCACGTCGCCGTACGCGTTCATCAGCAGCGCGCCCCGGCCGCGGTCGCGGGCCGGCGGCCGTTGCCGCCAGCCGCCGAAGTCCTGCACCACGATCCGGACCGTCCCGTCGGCCACCCGCAGCCGGACCTCGACCTCGGGGCGGCTGGGTTGCTGGGCGTGCTCGACGGCGTTGTTGACCGCCTCGGTCGCCGCCAGCAGCAGATCGTCGAGCAGGTCGGCGCCGAACCGGCCGCCGGACAGCGCGGCCCGCAGATCCTTGCGCAGCGTCGAGGACGCCGTCGGCGCCAGCGGGTACACCCAGGTCGCCGCGATGTCCGGCAGGTCGGCGGCGGCCACCGGGGCGGGCGCCGGGCGGCGGCGCACGGCGATCACCGCGACGTCGTCGGGCAGCGGATCAGGACCGCCGGCAAGCACCGCCTCCAGCAGCGCGGTGTCCGTAGCCCCGGCGGCCGGCCCGCCGGTGACCAGCAGCAGCCGCGCCCCGGGCGGCAGCGTCGCCGGGTGCTGCGGGTAGGTCGCCGCGGCGGTGCCGAGCGGTGGCCCTACCGGTCCGGCCAGCGGCCGCGGGTCCTCGCCCGGCGCGCACCACAGCGGCGCCGGGTGGCCCGCGCTGCTCCAGGTGAGCGCGCCGGTGGCGGGGGTCAGCCGGGCCAGTAGCAGGGTGCCGGAGAACTCCGCGCCCAGGCGGGACACCAGCGCGGCGACGCGGGTCAGGGCCGTCGCGGGCGCCGGCTCCCCGATCGCGTACGCCCGGAGCACCGCGCGCACCAGTCCGGCGGTCACCGCCGCGCGCAGCCCCTCGCCGGCCACCTCGCCGATGCCGATGAGCAGGTCGCCGCCGGGCAGGGGGTGGACGTCGTACCAGGCGCCGCCGGACGCCGGCCGGTGCCGCGCCTGCACCTCCCAGCCGTCCGGCGCGGGCACGCCCTCCGGTTGCAGGCTCCGTTGCACGGCGAGCGCCAGCAGCCGCCGGTCGTGGTCGGGCTGCCAGGTGCCCCGTGCCAGCGTGGCCAGCACGCCGGCGGTCGAGGCGAGCAGCGGGCCCGCGTCGGCCGGCGGGGTCGCGACGTGCACGGCGATGCTGCCGAGCCGGTCGCCGATCATCTCGGTCAGCTCCGCGGCGCCGTCGGCGGCCCCGGGGTCGGCGCGCGGCGAGACGAACCGCAGCGGGGGCCGGTCGCCGTCGCCGGCCAGCTCGGTGACCGCCCGTACGCCGCCGAGCAGCGCGCGGACCTGGTCGGTGGCGAGCTGGATCGTCTCCTCGAGCGCGCGGCCGGCGGCGATCAGCTCGGCGGTGCCGGTGTGCGCCTGCGGCTGCCGGGTGGGCGTGCCGCGCAGCCGGGCCAGCCGCAGCGTGGTCCGTACCCGGGCGACCAGCTCCGCGGCGGTGAACGGCTTGACCACGTAGTCGTCGGCCCCGGCCTGCAGGCTCTCCACCCCGGCCTCCTGACCCGCCCGCGCGGAGAGCATCACCACCGGCAGCGTCGCCGTGGCCGGGTCCCGGCGCAGCGCCCGGACCAGCTCGAAGCCGTCGAGCCGGGGCATCATCACGTCGGTCAGCAGCAGGTCGGGCTGCCGCCGGCCGATCGCCTCCAGCGCCGCCCGGCCGTCCGGCGCCACGTCCACCTGCCAGCCCTGCGCGCTCAGCAGGCGTACCAGATAGGCGCGCATGTCGCTGTTGTCGTCGGCGACCAGGATCCGGGCCGGCGGCGGCCCGGCCGGCGCCGGCCCGGCGGCGGGCTGCCCGGGCTGTTCCAGCCAGCTGCCGGCCTCCCGGGCCGCTGCCTCGACCGTGCTGAACGTGGCCGCGTCCGGCGCGGCCGGTTCGGCGAGCGGCTCGACCGCGGTCCACGGCAGGGTCACGGTGAACGTCGTGCCCTCGCCCGGCCGGCTGTCGGCGTGCACGTCGCCGCCCTGCAGCAGGCTCAGCTCGCGGACCATCGCCAGGCCGATGCCGGTGCCCTCGTGGCTGCGCGAGCGCACCCCGGGCACCCGGTGGAAGCGGTCGAACAACAGCGGCAGCTGCGCCGCGTCGATGCCGATGCCGGTGTCGCTGACCCGCAGCCGGACCTGCTCGTCGTCGGCCTCCAGCGCCACCCGGATCTCGCCCACGAAGGTGAACTTGAGGGCGTTCGAGAGCAGGTTGGTGACGATCTTCTCCCAGTTGCCGGGGTCGACGGCGACCGGCCGGGGCAGCGGTGGGCAGTCCACCACCAGGCGCAGCCCGGCGCGCTCCACGGCCGCCCGGAAGACCCCGGCCAGCTCCGCGGTGAGCTTCGCGAGGTCAACCGCCCGGGGCCGGTGCCCGGCCCGGCCGGCCTCCAGGCTGGCGAACGTCAGCAGGTCGTTGACCAGGCTGAGCAGGCGGTCGGCGTTGCGCCAGGCGGTGTCCACCCGGTCGCGCTGCCCGGCGCCGAGCGGTTCCTGCTCGTCGGTCAGCGCGTCGGCGAGCGGGCCCAGCATGAGCGTCAGCGGGGTGCGGAACTCGTGGCTGACGTTGGTGAAGAACCCGGTCTTGACCCGGTCCAGCTCGGCCAGCGCCTCGGCCCGCTCGCGTTCCTGCTGGTAGGCCTGGGCGTTGCGGACGGCGACGGCGACCTGCTGGGCGAGCAGCTGGAGGAACGACGTGTAGGTCTCGTCGAGGCCGCGGCTGGGGCTGATCCCGGTCAGCATCACCCCGACCGGCTGCTCGCGGTCGGCCGACGGCAGCGGCTGGGCCACCGCGGTCCGGACCGGTTCGGCCCAGGGACCGCCGGCCACGGCGAGCCGCGCCGCCACCGCGTCGGTCCGGGCGGTGCCGCCCGAGGCGGCCGACCGCAGACCCCAGAAATCCTCGTCCGGGTACGCGGCGCCGAGGCTCACCGACACCGGCAACGCCGCCTCGACCGGCCCGCCCCGCGCGTCGGCGCCGACGCACGCCGCCAGCCGCAGCACCCCACCGTCGCGCAGGTAGATCGCGGCGAACGGCACGTCGAGCGGGTGTTCACCGAGCACCCCGGAGAGCCGCGCGCAGGTCTCGGTGACCTCCACCCGGTCGGCGCGGCCGGGCAGGGAGAGGTCACGCAGCAGCCGCAGCCGCCGCTGCCCGACGATCTGGTCGGTGACCTCGCTGCAGACGGTGAGCACGCCCGTCGTGCTGCCATCGTCGTCGCGGACCGGGGCGTGCGAGACGCTGAAGTAGGCCTCCTCGCGGTAGCCGGCCCGGTCCAGCAGCAGTTGCAGGGCCGGCACCCAGCTGGCCACGCCGGTCGCCATCGCGTCCCGGATCAGCGGCTCCAGCACGTCCCAGCTGTCGGCGAGGGTGATCCGCACGTCCCGGCCCAGCGCGGCCGGGTGCTGGTCACCGATCAGCGCGGAGTACGCGTCGTTGTAGAGCTGGGTGAACCGCGGCCCCCAGAGCAGCAGCATCGGATACCGCGAGGACAGCACGATCCGCACGGCGGCGCGCAGGCTCTGCGGCCAGCCCGCGACCGGTCCCAGGTCGGTGCCGGCCCAGTCCAGCCCGGCCATCAGCCGCCCGGTGCTGCCACCCTCGGCGAACAGGTCATCCGGCGACATCAGGACCGATCACCGGTCATGCGAGTGCCCCACCTCCGGCCGGCCCGGCCGACCCCGTTGACGTTGACCTGTGTCCTGTACCCAGCCGGTCGACTTTCGCACATGCCCGGCACGGGCCACGCCGGGGAGGTGCGCACCGTCCGGGAATACATCGAGGGGGTGGATGTCCGGGGAGAGGCCCCGCTGCCGCGGGGCGCCCCGGCGGACCAGGGTGTGGACCTGACCGGTATCGATCAGTCCGTCGCGGCGCTGACCGCCGCGGGCCAGGTCAGCGGGCGCACCAGCGGGCCGGCGCCGCGAAGGTCGCCGTCGGTCAGCCCGGCGCGCGGATCAACCCGGTGCAGCAGGGCACGGCCGCGGTGCCGGGCCGGGAGTGCTCAGCGCACCCGGATCTGGAACGTCCAGGGCGCGCTGCGGTTGCCCGCCTTGTCGGTGGCCCGGTAGGACACCCGGTGGTTGCCCTTGCCGCGGACCTTGACCGGCCCGCGGTAGGTGGTCCACGCGCCCCCGTCCACCCGGTACGAGATCACCTGCACCCCGGAGACGTCGTCCTTCGCGGTCAGGGTGACGCGCGTCGAGCCGTTGCCGGGCCGGAACGAGGCGGCGACGGACGGCGCCCGGACGTCCCGCCGCACGGTGAGCGTGCCGGGCGCCGACACGTTGCCGGCGCGATCGGTGGCCCGGTAGCTCACCACGGTCACGCCGACCGGCAGCGGGACCGGCTTGGTGTAGGCCTGCCACCTGCCGCCGCCGATCCGGTACTCACGGGAGGCGATCCCGGACGGGTCGGTGGCGGTGACCACCAGCGCCACCGGGCCGGTGAACCAGCCGTGCTCCCCGGTCGCCCGGGCCGGGTCGGTCGCGCCGGTGACCGCGGGCGCCGTCCGGTCCGGCTGCAGCGGCACCCCGACCTGCTGCACGGTCTCGGCGTTGCCGGCCCGGTCGGTGGCGAAGAACGCGAGCCGGTGCGTGCCGGTGAGGGTGAACGGCTTCGCGTACGGCTGCCACGGCCCGTCGTCGACCCGGTAGCCGATCGAGGCCACCCCCGAGGCGGTGTCCTGCGCGCTGAGCGTGACAGTCCACGCGTCCCGGCCGGCCCGTACGGCGACCGCGGACATCGGCGGCTCCGGGTCCACCCTGACCGCCAGCTCCGCGACCGGGCCGAGGATCAGGTTGGCGCCCCGGGCCCGGTGCCGCACGGTGTACTCGCCGGCCGGCAGCGGCACCGGGCCGGTGTAGCCGGTCCAGGCGCCGTCGGCGAGCGCGTACTCGACGGCGCTGTTGCCCGTTCCGCCGTCGAGGGTGAGGGTGGCGCCGGCGCCGGACCAGCCGTCGGAGCCGGGCCGGGAGACCGCCGCCCGCGGCGGGATGCCGGTGTACGCCAGCGGGTCGACGCTCTCCAGCGTCGGGATCACCGGGGTGATCGCCCCGGCCGCGTCGAAGTAGAGCCGGTCCAGGGTGGTCTCCCGGTGGAAGCCGTCGCCGCCGGGGATGGCGAACCGGTGGTACGCGATGTACCACTCGTCGCCGCCGGGCACCTGGATGATCGAGCTGTGCCCGGTGCCGAGGATGCCCAGCGCCGGGTCCTTGGCCAGGATCAGCCCCTTGGCGGTGAACGGCCCGTACGGTGCGGTCGCGGTGGCGTAGCCGACCCGGTAGTTCTCGCTGCCGGTGTCGTCGATGGAGTAGCTGAGGTAGTAGGTGCCGTTGCGCTTGTTCATGAACAGGCCCTCGCGGAAACTCGTGAGCCCGCCGATGGTCTGCCGCTTCGCCACGTCGATCGAGGTCAGGTCCGGGTTCAGCGGCGCGACGTAGGCCGTGCCGTTGCCCCAGTACAGGTAGCTCTGTCCGTCGTCGTCGGTGAAGACCGCCGGGTCGATCTGCTGGGCGTTGCGGTAGTCGTCGCGGTCGATCAGCGGCGCTCCGGAGTCGGTGAACGGGCCCAGCGGCGAGTCGGCCGTGGCCACGCCGATGTTGCCGGCGGCGCAGAAGTAGAAGTAGTACTTGCCGTTCGCCGCCGTGATCGCCGGCGCCCAGGCGTTGGTGTGCGCCCACGAGACGTCGGCCAGGTCGAGGATCGTGCCGTGCTCGGTCCAGGTGGCCAGGTCGGTCGAGGACCACACCTTGAACGTGGTGCTTCCCCAGCCGGCGATGCCGTCGGTGGTCGCGTAGATGTAGTAGGTGTCGCCGAAGCGGACGATGTTCGGGTCGGCGGTGGTGCCGGGCAGCACCGGCGAGCGCATGACCCGGGTGGTGACCGTGTAGGCGCGGGTCGCCCCGGCCGCGCTCGTGACGGTGATGCGCCGGGCCGTGGACCAGTCCCCGGCGCCCGCCCCGGTGACCGTCGAGGTGCCCGCCACGGTGAAGACCGGGTTCAGGTTGCGCCGGTCGGTGCCGGGCCTGACCGGCAGCACGATGGTGCCGGCCTCGCTGTCGATCAGCGCCGGGGCCCGCAGGCTGTCCAGCGTCACCGCGGACACCGTGGTGGCGTTGGCGCCGAGCTCGGCGACCTCGGCGCCGGAGAGCGCCCGGTTGTAGATCCGGACGTCGCGCATCCGGCCCTGGAAGTACTTGTCCGCGGTGTACACCGAGCGGCCGAGGTAGTTGGCCTTGGTGACGCCGTTGCCGATCGCGCCGGGCGTCACGGTGACCGCGGTGTTCTGCGCGACCTGGCGGCCGTCCAGGTAGAGCGTCGCCCTGCCGTCGCCGGTGGTGTACGTGAGGGTCCGCCACGCGCCCCGGCCGAGCGGGCTGCTCGTCGCCGCGCCCTGCTCGGTGCTCCAGTTGCCCGAGGCGATGGCCGCGCGGTAGTTGTCGCCGGTGCTGAACACGTACCCGTTGCCCACGCCGGCGGCGTCGGTGTTGCCCATCCCCCAGAGGAAGTAGGGCTTCTGCTGGGCCGGGTCGACCCACACGTCGGCGGAGACCGTCAGCCCCCGCATCCCGGCCATGGTGTTGTCCGGCAGCTTCACGTGACCGTCGGTGCCGCCGAACGCCAGGCTGCCGTCGCGCCAGGTCGCGCCGCCGACCACGGTGGCGTTGTTGCCGTTGCCCGAGGAGTCGACGACCGTGGTGCCGGAGGTCTGGTCGAGGGCGTACCGGGCGACCAGGCCGTCGGCGCCGGCCGGCAGCGGCTCGGGGGCGCCGGAGAGCCGGTCCAGCTCGGCCTGGGTGACCGGCAGGACGGTGCCGTGGCGCGGGCTCTGCGGCAGCGCGTAACTCGCCGGCACCCGCCACTGGGGATTGTCCAGGTCGTCGGTGCCGAGCGGGATGTAGCCGCGGCCGCCGTACTCGTCGACGAAGAGGTAGTAGTCCGAGCCGGACTCGTCGCCGGGGTTGGCCTTGAAGGCCGTCGGGCCCTCGACGGCCGAGGTGCCGGCGGCCTTGCCGATGCAGGAGGCGACGATCGGCCAGGCCGGGTGGGCCGGGTCGTGCGCCGGGTCGGCGACGTCGTCGACCGCGACCAGCGAGTCGGCGCGCTCCTGGATGATGTCGCTGCACCCGGTGACGCCGCCCTCGTCCTTGGTGAAGCGGTGGTACCGGCCGCCCTCCTTGATCACCGTGCTGTCGATCCGGGAGGCGCCGCGGTCCTGCCAGATCCGCGGCGCGCTGAAGCTGACGAAGTCGCGGGTGGTGGCGTAGAGCATCCGGTTGTACGTGTCGCCGGTGTGCCCGGGGTCGGACTCGGCGTAGAGCTTCGAGGCCCAGAAGACCACGTACTGGCCGAGGGCGTCGTCCCAGAACGCTTCGGGCGCCCAGGTGTTGCCGGCGGTCGGCGGCGAGACCAGCACGTGCCGCTGCTGGCCCCAGTGCACCAGGTCGGTGGACTCCCAGACCTCGATGTGCCGGCTGCCGCGGCGCTGCGAGTCGTCCCACGAGGTGCCGCTGCCGATGGACAGGTCGGTGGCGATGAGGAAGAACTTGTCGCCCTCGGGCGAGCGGATCAGGAACGGGTCGCGCAGGCCCTTGGTGCCCAGGGTGGAGCTGAGCACCGGCTGCCCGCCGTTGAGCTCGGTCCAGCGCAGCGCGTTGTTGCCCTGGCTGGCGGCGAAGTGGATCTTCTCGCCGGCGATGCTGTTGCCGGTGAAGTAGGCGAAGGCATACCCCTTCAGCGGCGCCGGGGCGGGCAGCGGCGGCACGGTCGCGGTCAGCGTCTTCTCCGCGCTGACCGCGCCGAGGGAGACGGTCGCGGTCAGGTCGACCCGCCGGGCCGGGCTGCCGGCGGCGGGCCGGCGCACCACGCCGGTGGGGCTGATCGTGGCGGCGTCCGCGCTGGACCAGGCGACGGTGGTGCCGTGCCGCCCGGTGACCGGCAGCGTCAGGTTGCCCCGGACGTCGTCCAGGTTGGTCACGGTCAGCGCGGCGCGGGCCTCCTCGACCCGCTCCGCGGCGCTGAGCGCGGCCTTGACGGTGACCGCGAAGGCCCTGGTGTCGCTGACGGATCCGCTGCTCACGGTCGCGGTCAGGGTCACGGTGGTGTCGGCGGCGGGGCGCGTGACCGCGCCGGCCGCGGTGATCACGTCCGGGTCCGAGGTGGCCCAGGTGAGCTTGCTGCCGTACGCGGGGCCGGCGGCGGGCAGGCTCAGGTCCGCGGTGACCGCCGAGGTGTCCCCCAGGGTCAGCGCGGCCTTGTCCCCGGCGACCCGGGTGGCGGCCGGGATGGCGATCCCCGCGGCCTCGGTGGCGCTCAGCGCCCGGTCGTAGATCCGGAAGTTGCGGACCCGCCCGCGCAGGTACGCGTCCGCCGAGTAGACGGACCGGCCCAGATAGTTGGCCGTGGTGGCACCGGCGCCGATGCCGCCGGGCTTGACGGTGACCCCGGTCTTCGTGGCGACCGGCTCCCCGTTGAGGTATTCGGTGGCCACCCCGTCGGCGCCGAGCGTGTAGCCGATGCTCACCCAGACGCTGCGGGGCAGCGCCGCCGTGGCCCGCGCGGTCTGCTCGGTGCTCCAGTTCCCGCTCGCGATCGAGGTCCGGTAGACGTCGCCGGTGGCGAACAGGTAGCCGTTGCCGGCCCCGCCGGCGTCGGTGTTGCCCAGCGCCCAGATCATGTACGGCGACGCCTGCGCCGGGTCGATGGCGACGTCGGCGGAGACGGTCACCTCGTCGAGCCCGGCGAGCACGTTGTCGGGCAGGTCGACGTGCCCGTCGGCGCCGCCGAGCACCAGGCCCGCCCCACCGGCGGCCCACGACGCGTCGCCGCGCAGCACGCCGTCCCGGCCGTGTCCCGAGGTGTCCACCGCGGTGCCGCCGGAGGTCTGGTCCAGGTCGTACCGCAGCACCAGGCCGTCGGTGACATCGGCGGCGGCCGCGGCGGACGGCGCCAGGAGCATCCCGGCGGCCAGCAGCAGCGGCACGGCGATACGCGGGAACAGGCGGGACTCGGCGACCATGCGGGGCCTCTATCCGGGAGGTGGGGGCCGGGAGATTGCCGAAAGTGTTAGCGGTAACAACAACGCTGTCAAGCAGGTGACATCACACCGAAACGCCGTCGCAACCGAGCGGTACCCTTCGTCCACCTATCGAGGTACTTACCTTTACAGATCCCTCAAAATATGGACACCATCGGGGACGACTGGTGGGCATCTAGTCGGTCCGAGGTGGACGGAGGGCTGGCCATGGTTGCCGAAGGTTCCGGCGAGGCAGTTCCACAGGCGCACCGGCGGGACCCGGTGGCGGACTATCCGGACCGGGCCTCGCTCCCGGAGCTGTTCGCCGCGCAGGTCGCGGCGGCACCCGGCGCGACGGCGGTGGTCGAGGGCGAGCGCCTGCTCTGCTACGCGGAACTCGACCGCTGGTCCGACGGGCTGGCCGCCCGCCTGGCCGCGGCCGGGGTGCGGCCCGGCGACGCGGTGGGCCTGCTGGGCGACCGTTGCCTGGAGGCCCCGGTCGGGATGCTGGGCATCCTGAAGGCCG
Organism: Actinoplanes sp. NPDC049599; assembly: GCF_044465625.1. NCBI lineage: Bacteria > Bacillati > Actinomycetota > Actinomycetes > Micromonosporales > Micromonosporaceae > Actinoplanes > Actinoplanes sp. NPDC049599. Next base: position 358,296 of record NZ_JBITLX010000005.1, on the reverse strand, counting down.
GCGCCGTCTACGTGCCGCTGGATCCGGCGGATCCGGACGGCCGGCTCCGCACGCTGATCGCCGAGGTGGGGATCCGGCACCTGGTCAGGCTGCCGGGCACCGCGGGAGTCCTGGAGGATACCGGCTCGGTCGCGGTCGCCGGCGCCGCCGATGGCGGCGCCCACCCGCCGGGGCCCGCAACCGGTGGCGGTGATCCGGCCTACATCATGTTCACCTCCGGGTCGACCGGCGTGCCCAAGGCCGTCGCGGTGCCGCACCGGGCGGTCACCCGGCTGGTCATCGGCGCCGACTACCTGCGGATCACGCCGGCCGACCGGGTCTCGCACACCGGCCACCCGCAGTTCGACGCGTCGGTGTTCGAGATCTGGGGTGCGCTGCTCAACGGCGCCCGGCTGGTCATCGTCGACCAGGCGACCCTGCTGGACCCGGTCCGGCTGGACCGGCTGTTCGCCGTCGAGGGGGTCACGGTCGCGTGGCTGACCGCCGGGGTGTTCCATCAGTGCGCCCGGACGCTGCCGAGCATGTTCGCCCGGTTGCGCTGCCTGATCGCCGGCGGCGACGTGCTCGATCCGGCCCTGGTGCGCCGGGTGCTGACGAGCCTGCCGCCGCAGCGGCTCCTCAACGGCTACGGGCCGACCGAGAACACGACCTTCTCCACCACCCACCACATCGTCGAGGTGCCGGCGGGGACCGCGCGGATCCCGATCGGACGCCCCGTGGCCAACTCCACCTGCCACATCCTCGACGACCACGGCGAGCCGGTGCCGATCGGCGTGGAAGGTGAACTCTGGGTCGGCGGTGACGGTGTCGCGTCCGGATACGTCAACGATCCGGTCCTGACCGCCGCGCGCTTCGTACCGGATCGGCACGGACGCCGGCCCGGCGCGCGGCTGTTCCGCACCGGTGACCGGGCCCGGTGGCTGCCGGACGGTGTCATCGATTTCCTCGGCCGCCGGGACCGGATGGTGAAGGTCCGCGGTTTCCGGGTCGAGCTGGACGAGATCGAGGCGGTGCTGGCCGGCGCGGCCGGCGTCGCCGGCGCGGCGGCGGCGGTCGCCGGCGACGACCCGGACACCCGGACGATCGTCGCCTACTACCAGCCGGCTCACCCGCCGAGCGACGGCGGCACGAGCGAGCCGGGCGGCCCGGCCGCGCTCCGGGCGTTCCTCGCCGACCGCCTGCCGCGGTTCATGCTCCCCGCGCGGATCGTCCCGCTGGACCGGCTGCCGCTGGCCGGCACGGGCAAGGTCGACCGGGTGGCGCTCGCCGCCCTCGCGGCCGCCGCGATGCGCGGCCCGGACCGGACCACGGCGCCCCTGCCGGCGGACCGCCGGCCGAGGACGCCGATCGAGGTGGGCATCGCCCGGCTCTGGGTGGACGTGCTCGACCTGGAACCCGCCGAGGTCGGCCTCGACGACAGCTTCTTCGACCTCGGCGGCAACTCGCTGCTGGCGGCACGCCTGTTCGTCCGGCTGCAGGCGATGTTCGGTGTCGACCCGACCCAGGGCCGGGTCCTGACGTCCCGGTTGCTGGCCGATCCGACCCTGGCCGGCTGCGCCGCCGCGGTGCGGGAGGCCCGCGCCGGGCTCCTCGACTTCGACGGCGCCGGGCTGGACGCCGGCTTCCGGCGCGAGAGCGGGCTCGACGCCGACGTCCGGGCGCCGGCCGGGGCGGGCGCCCCGCCGCCGGTGGTGGTCCGGCCCCGGACCCCGGCCGACGACGAGCCCGCCGCCGCGGCGACGCCGTACCCGGGCGGGCCCGTGCTGCTCACCGGCGGCACCGGTTTCCTCGGCAGCTACCTGCTGCGCCGGTTGCTGACCGCCACCGAGGCGGACGTCTACTGCCTGGTCCGGGCGGCCGACGGCGAGCAGGCCCGGCTCCGGCTGGCCGCCGGACAGCAGCGGTACCACCTCGGCGAGCTTCCCCCGGACCGGGTGCACCCGCTGACCGGCGATCTCGGCCGGCCGCGTCTCGGGCTGACCGCCGCGGAGTTCGACGGGCTGGCCGACCGGCTGGACCTCGTCCTGCACGCCGGCGCCTACGTGAACTTCGCCTACCCCTACTCGCAGCTGGCGCCGGTCACGGTGGGTGGCACCCGGGACATCGTGCGGCTCGCGATGCCCCGGCGCGTCCCCGTGCACTTCGTGTCCACGCTCGCGGTGCTGGCCGGTTCCGGCGCGGCCGGGGTGCGTGAGGTCTCCGAGGACACGCCGCTGGCCCACCCGGAACACCTGTTCATGGGCTACACCGAGACGAAGTGGGTCGCCGAGACGGTGCTGGGCCGGGCGGCGGACGACGGGCTGCCGGTCGCCATCCACCGGCCGTACGAGATCTCGGGTGATCTCGCGCGGGGGGCGTGGAACCTGGAGAACGCCACCTGCGCGCTGCTGCGGCTGATCGTCGACATGGGGTCGGCGCCGGACGTCGACGTCGCCCTCGATCTGGTGCCGGTCGACGTGCTGGCGGCGCAGATCGTCCACATCGCACTGACCAGGACCAGCCAGACGCGGACCTATCATCTGACCAACCCGCGGCCGGCGGTGCTGGGTGCCATGACCGAGGTGCTGCGCGAGCACGGCTACCGGATCCGGACGCTGCCGTTCGACGAGTGGGTGACGCGGGCGGTGGCGTTCGTCGCCGACCACCCCCGGCACCCGTTCACCCCGTTCGTGCCGCTCTGGGTGGACCGGAGCCCGCGCAGCGGCCTCGTGGTCAAGGAGATGTACTTCACCGCCACCTTCCCCCGCTTCGGCCGGGGCAACGCCGAGCGGGCCCTGGCGGGATCGGCCATCACGATGCCGCCGGTCGACGCCGCGCTGCTCGCCCACTACGTGCGGTTCTTCCAGCGGTCCGGGTACTTCCCCGCCCCCGACGGCGGCCGGCCGGTGACCGGCTCCCGGTCGGCGGCGGCATGACGACCCCGGAGCCGTTGCCCCGGCTGGCCGTCGTGTTCGACTTCGGCTCCGCCAGCCCGATGGGCATCCTCGCCTCCGCCCGGGGCCTCGCCCGGATCGTCTTCCTCTGCGACCGGGACCTGCCCCACGTCCGGTCGCGGTACGACGATCTCCGGGCGCTGGCGCCGGTCTGCGACATCACCGGCCTGACCGACGAGCAGATCCTGGCCCATCCCGGGTGTGCGGACCTCGCCGGCATCGTCACGTTCAGCGAGACCCAGCTCAACCGGACCGCCGCCCTCGCCGGCCGGTGGGGCCTGCCCTTCCTCAGCGTGCCCACGGCGGCGGCGGTGACGGACAAGTACACGCAGCGCCGCATCCTCGCCGAGGCAGGCGTGCAGCACACCGAGTGCCGCGTGGTCCGCGACCCGGCGGACCTCGATCCGGCCCTGGACGCGGTCGGCCTGCCGGCGGTCCTGAAGCCCCGCAGCGGCGCGGCGAGCGCCCGGACCTGCACGGTGCACAGTCTCGACGAGGCCCGGGCCCGGTTGCGGGCGTTCACGGACCCGGCGGCGGGCGGCTCCCCCGGCGAGTTCGTCGTCGAGCAGCTGCTGACCGGCGACCCCGCGGTGGCCGGGGAGGGCTGGGCCGACTACGTCTCCGTCGAGTCGATGACCTCGCACGGCGACATCCGGCACGTCGAGGTGACCGGCAAGTTCCCCCTCGCCCCGCCGCTGCGGGAGACCGGCTACGTGGTGCCCAGCACGCTGAGCGAGGCCCGGCGGGCGGAGGTGCTGGCCCTGACGACCGCGGCCCTCACCGCGCTCGGCGTGCGGCACGGCATCACCCACACGGAGGTCAAGCTCACCCCCGGCGGGCCGCGGATCATCGAGGTCAACGGCCGGCTCGGCGGGTACGTCGCCGAGCTGGTCCGGCGCGCGCGGGGATTCGACCTCGTCCGCGCCGCGCTGACGGTGGCGCTCGGACGGCCGGGCGATCCGCCCCCGACGGCCTACCGGCGGCACGCGTTCCAGTTCTTCCTGACTCCGCCCATGGACGCGGTCACGCTGCGGCGGCTGGACGGGATCGACGAACTCGGCGCCGTGCCGGGAATCCACCTCGTCGAGGTGCTGGTGGAGCCCGGGGCGGCGCTGGACTGGCGGCGGGGCACGCTCGCGTACCTGGGCATCGTGCACGGCTCGGCGCCGGACCACCGAGGAGTGCGGCGCCTGGTGGATCTTGTCGGCCGGACGCTGCGGATCGTGTACGAGGGAGCGCCCAACAGCGACGAAACCCCCACGAACTGACGCTGACCGGTGCTAGCGTCAGTCGCGACGTAGCTTGGTGCATCGGGGGCCGCCATGGTAACGACTCCCGCGGTCGGCGGGCATCGCAGCGTGGGCCGGACCCGCCGCGGCCCGGGCGCGACGGCGCGGCCGCAGCGAGCCACCCATGTCCTGCGGCGCCTGCTCACCCGTGGTGCGGGCCCGGCCGACCTGCGCCTGGCCCTGGCCGCCGCCGTCCTGGCGGGCTCGGCGCTCGGCGGTCTGCCCGGTCGCGACCGGGGCCACCGGGCGACGATCGTGACCGGCGCCCACCTCATCCTGCTCAGCGCCTTCGGCCTGTACGCCCTGACCGTCGTCGGGCGCGCGGACCGGGCCCGCACCGAGGCGCAGCGAGAGGCGGCGTCCAGCCACAACCAGCTGCAGAAGCTGATCGACAACACCGAGTCGAACATCTACATGAAGCGGGTCGACAACGGCCAGTACCTGCTGGTCAACCGGGAGTGGGAACGGCTGTTCGGGGTCACCCGCGACCGGGTCGTCAACCTCACCGACCACGGCGTGTTCCCGGCCGAGCTCGCCGACCAGCTCCGGGCCAACGACCTCCAGGTCGCGGCCTCCGGCAGGTCCGTGCAGTACGAGGAGACCGCGGACAGCATCGACGGCGTGCGCACGTACATCTCGGTGAAGTTCCCCGTGCTGGACACCGCCGGTGAGCCCTACGCCGTGTGCGGCATCTCCACCGACATCACCGACCGCAAGCGCGCCGAGGACGAGGTACGCCGGCTCAACGCCAGCCTCGAGACCAGGGTCCGGCAGCGCACCGCCGAGCTGGAGGCGTCCACCAAGGAGCTCGACGCGTTCGCGTACTCCGTTTCGCACGACCTGCGGGCGCCGCTGCGGTCACTGCACGGCTTCAGCGACGCGCTGCTGGAGGACTACGGCGACATCATCGACGACGTCGGCAAGGACTACCTGCACCGGCTGCAGCGCAACGTGGGGCGGATGGGCCGGATGATCGACGACCTGCTCAACCTGTCCCGCGCCACCCGGGCGGAACTGGACCGCTGTCAGGTGGACCTCTCCGCGATGTGCCAGGACGTCGTCGCGGACCTGCGGGCGGGCGATCCGGATCGCGTCGCCACGCTCGTCGTGCCCGCCGGCCTCACCGCCGACGCCGATCCGCACCTGCTCCGGCTCGCCCTGCAGAACCTGCTGGCCAACGCGTGGAAGTTCACCAGCAAGCGGGACGAGGCGGTCATCGAGGTGGGCCGCACCGTCCACTCCGGTGAGACGTTCTTCTTCGTCCGCGACAACGGCGTGGGCTTCGACATGACCTACGCCGGCAAGCTGTTCGATGCGTTCCAGCGTCTGCACACCACCTCCGACTTCGAGGGCACCGGCATCGGGCTCGCGATCGTGGCCCGCGTCGTGCGCCGCCACGGTGGTCGCATCTTCGCCGAGGCCGAGGCCGACCGGGGTGCGACGTTCTACTTCAACCTGATGAGCGGGGCACAGGGAAAGCCATGAGCGTCGACGGCAGAATCCTCATCATCGACGACAGTCCGGACGACGTGACGCTCACCTTGCGCGCGCTGCGGAAGAACAACATCACCAACACCGTGGACATCGCCACCGACGGGGAGGAGGCGCTGCGGCACCTGTTCCCGCCGGACGAGCCGGCGGCCGGCCGGACGGACGCGCTGCCGGCGCTGGTGCTGCTGGACCTGAACATGCCGAAGATCAGCGGCCTGGACGTGTTGCGGAGCATCCGGTCCGATCCCCGCACCAGATACCTGCCGGTCGTCGTGCTCACCACCTCCACCGAGGAACGCGACATCGTCAACACCTACGACCTCGGCGCCAACAGCTTCGTGCGCAAACCCGTGGCGTTCGACGAGTTCCTGGACGCGGTGCGGCTGCTGGGCATGTACTGGCTGCTGGTGAACCGGCCGGTGGGAAAGCACCGTGACTGAGGAGCCGGAGGAGATCCGGCTGCTGCTCATCGAGGACAGCGAGGACGACGCCGTCCTCGTCGTCGACCGGCTGCGCCGGGCCGGTCTGCGGGTCGACTACGAGCGCGTCGAGACCGCCGACGCGATGCGCGCCGCGCTCCGGCTCCGCTCGCCCGACGTCGTGATCTCCGACAACGGGATGCCGGCGTTCGACGCGGGGGCGGCGCTGCGCCTGCTCCGGGACACCGGGCTGGACGTGCCGTTCATCGTGGTCTCCGGGCAGATCGGCGAGGAGTCCGCCACCGCGCTGATGCGGGCCGGCGCGCAGGACTTCGTGCTCAAGGACAAGCTCGCGCGCCTCGGGCCCGCGGTGCAGCGCGAGCTGCGGGAGGCGCGGGACCGGCAGGAACGGCGGCGGACCGAGGCGGCGCTGCGCACCAGCGAGGAGCGTTTCCGGCTCGTCGCGGAGAACCTCCAGGACGTCCTGTTCCGGTTCCGGCCCGGTCCCACACCGGTGCTCGAGTACATCAGCCCGGCCATCGCCACGATGACCGGGCTCACCCCGGACGAGCTGTACGAGCAGCCGGAACTGCTCTTCACCACGATGGACCCGGACGACGGCGACGCCATGCGGCGGGCATGGCAGTCACCGCCGGACGGTCCGCTCACCGTCCGCTGGGCACGGCCCGACGGCTCGCCCGCGTGTGCCGAGCAGCGGCTCGTCGCGGTGTACGACGCCGGCGTACCGGTGGCCGTCGAAGGCATCCTGCGCGACATCACCGCCCAGGTGGAGGCGGCCGAGCAGCGCCGCGAACTGGAGCGCCAGCTGCACCAGGCGGAACGGCTGGACTCCCTCGGCCAGCTCGCCGGCGGCGTGGCGCACGACTTCAACAACATCCTCGGGGTGATCAGCGGCTACACCGGCTTCGTGCTCGACGAGCTCGGCCCCGGCCATCCGTGCCGGCCGGACCTGGTGAACATCGAGGACGCCACCCGGCGCGCCGCCGCCCTGACCCGCCAGCTGCTCATCTTCAGCCGGCTGCAGCCGTCCCACCCCGAGGTGGTGGACCTCAACGGCGTGGTCGGGCAGATCGAGCACCTGCTGCGCCGCACGATCGGCGAGGACATCGAGTTCCGCATCGACGTCGAGCCGGGCCTCGACTCCGTGGTCATCGACCCCAGCCGGCTGGAACAGATCATCATGAACCTGGTGGTGAACGCCCGCGCCGCGATGCCGGAGGGCGGACACCTCGTCATCCGGACGGCACGCGTGGATCGCCCGTCGGCCACCATGGCCGGCGCCCCGCCGCCGGCCGGGCGCTACGTGAGCCTCGCCGTCAGCGACACCGGCTGCGGCATGGACGAGGAGGTCCAGCAGCGCGCGTTCGAACCGTTCTTCACCACCAGGAGCACCGGCCAAGGCAGCGGCCTCGGCCTGGCCACCGTCTACGGCGCCGTGCAGGAGGCGGGCGGGACGATCGCCGTCGACTCCGCACCCGGTGCCGGCACGCGGATCACCGTCAGCCTGCCGGCCACCGACCTGGCGCCGGTCCCCGAGCCGGACGGCACGACCGGCCAGGCGGACCGGGGCCGGGGCGAACGGATCCTCGTGGTGGAGGACGACGACAACATCCGCACCATCACCCGGCGGGTGCTCACCGGCGGCGGGTACGAGGTCGCCGAGGCCGCCACCCGCGAGGAGGCGCTCCGGCTCATCCACGACGAGGCCCGGACGTTCGACCTGCTCCTGTCGGACGTCATCATGCCCGGCATGCCGGTCCTGGAGTTCATTCGGACCGTGCTCGGCGCCTGCCCCCGCACCCACGTCGTCTTCATGTCCGGCTACACGGCCGACAGCGGCCGCCGGCTCCCCGAGGGCGTGCCCATCGTCCACAAGCCGTTCGACGCGGCGACGCTGCTGCACCAGATCCACACGACGCTGCACAGCGGCAGCGCCACGCCGTCCGCTCAGTTCGGGTAGTAGCAGACGGAGAGGGCCCGGCCCGCCTGCCTCGGGACACCGAGGGCGGCGCAGTCGACCGAACTGCCCTGCCCCTTGTCCACCCAGGCGCCGGCGGCCGGGTCGTAGGAGAACAGCACCACGCCGTCACCCTGCTGCTCCGGCGTCGGCGCGGTCACGCCGGCCTGGGCCCAGCCGTGCGAGCACTCGATGCTCGACGCCTCGATCCGCCAGCCGGCGGGCAGGTCCACCACTTGCTGCAGCGCCGCCGCGGTGACCGGGCACCCGTCACCCGCGGAACTCGGCGAGGAGGCCACCGGTGCCGGGGCGACCGGGCCGGCGGCGGGCGCGGGGTTTCCGGCGCTACAGCCGGTGAGCGCCAGCAGCGCCGCCCCGGAGACGACGAGCAGCGAGGAGCGCGGGGCCATGAGGGATCCTTCGGTCGCCGCCCGGAGTGTCCACTCCGGTCCGGTGTGAGCAACCGGCACACCCTGGCACACCCGATTGCCGGTGGGGTCGGCGGACCGGCGCATTCCCGCGTTCCCGATCGGGGGAATTCCCCCAAGCGGACGGGCGGACATATAACGACCCGCTCGGGCCGCGCGCCGCCGTGGGCCCGCACAACGATGCGCTACGCCGCGGTAACGGATACGCGACACGAAGAACGCGGATTCGTTTATCGCACTGCGCCCGCAGACTGCCCGGCGATATCGGCTATGGTATCGCCAATAGAGGCGGTCACCAGGTGCCGCACCAGGCGTATTCGGGAGTGACCACATGGCAAAGCAGATCGTCACCCTGCTGACCGACGACATTGACGGCAGCAAAGCGGACCGCACCGTCGAATTCAGCATCGACGGCGTGAGCTACACCATCGACCTTTCCGAGAAGAACGCCGGCAAGCTGCGCAAGGCGCTCGACCCGTACCTGGCCGCCGCGTCCCGGATCGGCCGCAGCAGCACCGCCCGGATCGCGCCGCGGGGCGCGGCGCCGGCGCCCAGCCGGGCCAACCGCGACCAGAACCAGGCCATCCGGGAATGGGCCAACAAGAACGGTTACGAGGTCTCCGAACGCGGCCGCATCCCCACCTCGATCGTCGAGGCGTTCCACAGCAAGCGCTGATTCCGCCCGCCCCGGGGCACCGTTGCGAATGCGTTACCGACAACGCGCAACGGGGTCCCGGGTTATGCGAATCCGGGCGGCTCTGCCGAGGGCAGAGCCCGATTCCCGCCACCGCCGGCGGTCGTGGCCCAGGTTCGGAACATGTCTGCCCCGCCGACCGTCGCCGAGCTGAGCGAACTGCTGGTCTCCTGGCTGCACCGGCTCATGCCGGCCGGTGCCCGGCGGGACGGCCTCACCGCCGATCTCGCGGCCACCTTCGCCGGGAGCCGGGAGCCGCTCGACGCGGTCGGCTGCCGGGCCGTCCAGGACGTCGCCCAGCGCCGCCAGTGGTGGACCGTCGACCAGCCGGCCGGCACCGCGCTGACCCAGCCGGTGACGGTCCTGGTCGGCCCGCGCACGTACTCGTCGGCCGAGGCGCTGGCGTACCACCTGCAGGCGCGCGGGCGGGTGACCGTGCTCGGTGAGCCGACCCGCGGCGCCGCCGACCACGTCACGCCGGTCCGGCTGACCCGGCACGTGCTGGGGCTGCTGCCGGAGGCCGAGGTCCGGGACGCGGTGACCGGCGGCAACTGGGAGGGCACCGGCGTCGTGCCGGACATCTTCCAGCCGCACGCCGGCGCCCTGGAGGCTGCCCTGCGACGTCCGGTCAGCTGACCGGGACCGCCTCGACGTCCGCCGGGCCGGCCACCCGGTCGCGGCCGGCGTTCTTGGCGGCGTACAGCGCCCGGTCGGCGGCCAGCACCAGCTGGTCGGCCTCGTCGCCGGCGGCGTGCAGGCCGGCGACGCCGACCGAGACCGTCAGCCGGTGCAGACGGGTGTCGCCCACCGCGACGGGTGCGGCGGCCATCCCGCCACGGACCCGCTCGGCGATCACCCGTGCCTGCTCCGGGTCCGTGGCGGGCAGCAGGATCGCGAACTCCTCGCCGCCGTACCGGGCCACCAGGTCGCCGGGGCGGACCAGCTGGGAGATCCGGTGTGCCACCTCGACCAGGACGCGGTCGCCGCCGTGGTGCCCGTACGTGTCGTTGACCCGCTTGAAGTGGTCGACGTCGAGCAGCAGCATGCCCAGGTCGGCGCCGGAGCGGGCCGAGCGGGCCGCCTCGGCCCGCAGGCTCTCCTCGAAGTACCGCCGGCTGCGCAGGCCGGTCAGGCCGTCGATGATCGCGGCGTTGCGCTGGGCCCGGACCAGCCCGGCCATCCGGCCCAGCACCAGGACGAACAGCACCGTGCAGACCAGCCCGGCCACCGCGACGTGCGGCTCGCCGGTGCGCAGGTGCTGGATGACCATCGTCGCCGGGGCGAGGACGGCCGCCAGCGCCAGCACGGCCAGGCGCGCGGGGGTGGCGTCGGGGGTGACCACGCACGACGGTGCGACCAGCCGCCGCGCGGACGGGTGCAGCACGCCCGCGGCCAGCAGGAACGAGCCGCCCATCCACAACGTGTCGAGGTAGTTGCCGGCCTGGTAGGTGCCGTTGAGCGACTGGATGCTGTACATCGTGTCGGCCACCAGCACCAGGCCGAGGTAGCCGCCGAGCATCCGGAGCGCCGCGGTCCGCGGGCCGGCGCCGAGCATCAGCCGGGCGCCGACCATGATCAGCATCAGGTCGCCGACCGGGTACGCGACCGACACCAGCGTGGTCACGTTGCCGGTGGTCACCGACATGGTCGGCGCGATGACAACCTCGTAGATGAGATAGCCGGCGCTGACCGCCACGATGGCGGCGTCGATGCCGCTGGCGCCGTCCCAGCCCGGGGTGCGGCGCCGCACGACCACCAGCAGCCCCACCGCCATCAGCGGGTACGCCCCCAGATAACCCAGGTCGGCGATGCTCGGGTACGCCACCTCGCCCTGGACCAGCGCGAGGAAGTAGAAGATCAGGTCCGCGGCGGCCGACAACACCCCGGAGCCGGCCACCAGCAGCAGCGGCAGGCGCAGCGGCCGGTGCCGGCGGGCGGCCACCAGGCAGCAGGCGGTCAGCGTGACGTTGGCGCTGGCGTACAGCGCGACCTGGGTGCCGGCCCACGCGCCGCCGAGGCTGACGAGCCAGTAGTACAGCGCGATCACGACCGGGGCGGCGGCGAGACAGAGGTGCCAGGCCGCGGGACGCCGGGTGGCCGCGACGGACAGAGTGCTGCTCATTCCCCGTACGGTCGCAGCCCGCGGCTGCCGCCCGGTTCACCGTCGGTAGCGGCTCGGTTTCACCAGTTGGCGCCGACCGCCTGGGCGAACGTGGCCGTCGCGTCGGCGACGTCGACCTCGCGCAGCTGCAACGGCCCGCCGGTCTCGGTCAGGCAGGCGTTGCTCCCCCCGCCGGCGAAGAACGGGGCGAACCCGACGTCCTGGATCAGCCGGGTCGCCGCGGCCCGGGCGTCCCGGTGATCGGTGCAGATGAACTCGGCCAGCAGCGGGTCCCGGCCCCGGCGGCGGCGCAGCACGCTCGGCGCGACGGTGTTGAACGCCTTCACCCAGTGCGCGTCCGGCGCCCAGCCGGCGAGCGTCTCGAGCCCGCTGAGGTCGTCGGGCACGGCCCGCCGGTAGCCGGCGCCGTCGCGCCACACGACGGGATTGGTGGCGTCCAGCACCGGCTTGCCGGCCAGGGCGCCGGCGGTGACGTCGACCAGGGTGTGTGCGGCCGCCCAGTCCGGGGCGAACAGCACGACCTCACCGAAGGTGGCGGCGTCCGCCGCGGTGACGGTGGCGGTGATGGCCGGGCGCCCCTCGGCGCCGGCGAGGTGTCCGGCCGGTGCGGAGCCGACGACGACGTCATGTCCGGCCTGAGTCCACCACTCGGCCAGCGACCCGCCCAGCTCCCCCGCGCCGATGATTCCGATCCGCATGTCAGCAGTCTGCGCCCGCCGTTCCGGGGCTGTCCGAGAAATGCTTGAACCGGTTCAACTTCCCCGCCCGGCGCGGAGTAATCTGACCTTTCCGATCACGCACCGGGCCACCGAGGAGGGGCATGGCGGAGCACCACCGGCTCCCGGCGGCGGAGGCGTTCGCCCGGATCGGCCGGATCAAGTTCGGCGAGACCGGGCTCGACGACGTGCTGCAGATCGTGGCGGACCTGGCGAAGGCCACGGTCCCGGGCGCCGACGAGGTCTCGGTGACCCTGGTCCGCGATACCCGCGCCACCACCGCCGCCCGCACCGGCGAGCTCGCCCTGGCCCTGGACGAGGCCCAGTACGGCCACGGCGACGGGCCGTGCCTGGACGCCGCGGCCGGCATCACCACCCTGGTCACCCCCGACACCACCGCCGACCGCCGCTGGCCGGGCTGGGCCAGGCGGGCGGCCGACGCCGGGGTGCTCAGCGCGCTGGCCGTGGGGCTGCCGGTCGACGACGGCGTCACCGGCGCGCTCAACATCTACGCCACCGCGCCGGCGGCCTTCGACCGGGACGCCGTCGTGCTGGCCCAGACGTTCGCCGGCTACGCGGCCGTCACCCTGGCCAACGCCCACGTCTACGACCTGCAGTCCGTGCTGGTCCGGCAGGTGCAGGCGGCGATGACCAGCCGGGCGGTCATCGAACAGGCCAAGGGCATCCTCATGCGCGACCACCGGTGCACCCCCGACGAGGCGTTCCGGATCCTCACGGCGGCGTCCCGGGAGAGCAACCGCAAGCTCCGCGACGTGGCGGCCGCGCTGGTCGCCGGCACCGCGTCGCGCTGACCGGCGCCGCGGCCCCCGTTCTCACCGGACGCCGAGGCCGGCGACGACCAGGGCGACCAGCCGGCGCGCGTCGTAGCGGGGGTCGTTGCCCGCGCCGATGCAGAGGTTGCCGACGCCGCGCAGCAGCGCGAAGGCCTCGACGTCGGTGACGATCTCGCCGGCCGCCGCCGCGGCCGCGAGCAGCTGCGCGCACACCGGCACCAGGCGGTCCAGGAAGTAGGCGTGCAGGCTCCGGAACGCGGCATCGTCCGACTGCAGCGCCTCGGCGAGGCCGTGCTTGGTGACCAGGAAGTCCACGAACATGTTGACCCACTGCGCGAGCGCGGCGTGCGGGCCGGCGCTCTCCGCCAGCAGGGCCGGCCCGGCCGCCGCGCAGGCCTCCACCTGGTGCCGGTAGACGGCCACGATGAGGTCGGCCCGGGTCGGGAAGTGGCGGTAGATCGTGCCCACGCCGACGCCGGCCCTGGTGGCGATGTCGCGCACCGGCACGTCGACGCCCGCGGTGACGAAGGCGGCCGCCGCCGCCTCGAGCAGCGTCTCCTCGTTGCGCCGGGCGTCCGCCCGTTTCCTGATGGCCATGACTCCCCTTGGCAAACGGAACATCGTTCCGTATGTTGGTTAACGGAACAACGATCCGTTTGTTCAGGATGTCAGAAGCCGCGCACCCCCTCAAGGAGAACAGTCATGCAGTACCGCACCATGGGCCGTACCGGCGTCCGGGTCAGCACGCTCGCGCTGGGCGCGATGAACTTCGGCAGCCTGGGACGCACCGGCCAGGACGAGGTCACCGCCCTGGTCGACGCGGCCCTCGCGGGAGGGATCAACCTCATCGACACCGCCGACATGTACGGCCGGGGCGAGTCGGAGGAGCTGGTCGGCCGGGCCGTCGCCGGCCGCCGCGACGACCTCGTGCTGGCCACCAAGGCGGCCCTGCCGATGGGCGACGACCGCAACCAGCAGGGCAGCTCGCGCCGCTGGCTGGTGCGGGCGCTGGAGGACAGCCTGCGCCGGCTGGGCGTCGATCACGTGGACCTCTACCAGATCCACCGGTGGGACCCGGAGACCGGCGACGACGAGACGCTGGCGGCGCTGACCGACCTGCAGCGGGCCGGGAAGATCCGCTACTTCGGCTCGTCGACGTTCCCGGCGTACCGGATCGTGCAGGCCCAGTGGACGGCCCGCGAGCACCGGCTGAGCCGGTACGTCACCGAGCAGCCCAGCTATTCGATCCTCCAGCGCGGCATCGAGACCCACGTCCTGCCGGTCACCGAGCAGTACGGCCTCGGCGTGCTGGCGTGGAGCCCGCTGGCCTCGGGCTGGCTGTCCGGCGCGATCCGGGCGGGCCGGGAGATCACCACCAGCCGCGCCTCGCTCATGCCGCAACGGTTCGACCCCGCCCTACCCGCCAACCGAGCCCGGCTCGACGCCGTCGAGCAGCTGGCGAAGGTCGCCGAGGGTGCCGGCCTCACCATGATCCAGCTGGCGCTCGGTTTTGTCACCGCGCACCCCGCGGTGACCAGCGCGATCATCGGCCCCCGCACGCCCGGCCACCTGGCGTCCCAGCTCGCCGCCGCGGACACCGTGCTCGGTGCCGACGTGCTCGACGCGATCGACACGATCGTCGCCCCCGGCACCGACCTGGCCCCGGAGGAGAAGCACGACACGCCGCCCGCCCTGCTCGACAAGGCCCTGCGCCGGCGCTGACCGGAGCACCACAAAGGACGGCGGTGTCACCGGAGCCGCCGCCGGCGCCACCACAGGCCGTGCTGCACCATGTCGATGAGGGCGACGGCCACCACGCCCCAGCCGAAGACCTGCCACCAGTCGTCGAGGCGCCGCAGGGCGAAGCCGGCGCCCAGCACGAGGAAGACCAGGGCGCGCCACCACGGCAGGAACGCCTCCCCCTCGGCGGCCACCCGGCCCGGCGACCGGAACGGGTCCCGGCCGATCGCCGCGCGCAGCCCGTCGCCCAGCCGGATCCGGCTGTAGTCGTTGCGGCGCTCGGCCGCCACGGCCGCGTCCAGCACATCGCTGACCCGGGACAGCTCCTCCCGGGTCAGCCGGCCGACCAGCTCCCGGGGTCCCACCCGCAGCAGCACCTCGACCTCGGTCCGGCCGGCCCGGGTCACCGCCCAGGCGGCCACGTCGGGAGTGTCCACACCGGCCACTGTGCCAGACCGGGAAACCGTCGATGTTTCCGCCTCGCTACCCCCGGGGTCGCGCCGGTGACAAACCTGTTCCGCCTCGTCGAAAGCCGCCCTGACCTCGGGGTAAGCCCGGCCGACCGGCTGATCCGGAACGGCCGGGCGCGCCGCTACGCTCCGCCCGTGAACGACATCCAGTCCACCCGCCGGCCGCGCCCGGCGCTGTGGCTCGCCGTGGTGGCCGTCATCGTCGTCGCCGCGATCGCGGTGTTCGTGCTGGCCCGCGGCGGCGGCCCGCACACGGTCACGTTCGAGGTCACCTCCAGCGGCGAGAAGATCTCCACCATCACCTACGGCAGCGGCGAGCAGCAGCTCGGCAAGGACGTCGGCGCCGCCGCGGCCGCGCCCTGGTCCAAGTCCTACGAGGTGACCGACACCTCCGGCAAGCTCTGGGTGCACGTGCTGTCCCCGGCCGGCGGCGCCATCACCTGCACCATCTGGGTGGACCAGAAGGTCGTCATGGAATCGACCGCGCTGTCCGGCGCGACCTGCGAGATCCCGTTCGACGACGCGCTGGACCAGTAGCCGCCGCTCAGAGGTCCCGGGTGTGCGCCGGCGCCATCACGCGCAGCGCGTTGGCGGCCAGGCCGATGCGCAGCGGGGTGCGCCCGGACGGCTCGCCGTCGACCTCGACCCGCGCCGGGCGGTCGGTCTCCAGCCACAGCTCGCCGACGGCCAGGAACGGCTCCTCGCCGAGCGTGCGCCGGTGCCCGGTCGCCGCGTTGCGCGCCGTCTCCCGCAGCAGCCCCCACCGCCCGCTGCCACCCACCGGGTACGCCACCAGCAGCCGGTCGTCGGCGTGCGCGTCGGCGGTGATCGGCCGGCCCGCGTGGAACCCGCCGTTGGCGACGTAGAGCTGGTGGGTCACGAACGTGTGCGCGCGCCCGTCGGCGCGCACCACGACGCGCAGCGGCCGGTGCCGGGCCAGCAACGCCAGCGCGGTGACCGGGTATGCGGTCCGCCCGATCACCTTCTTCAGCAGCCGCGGCGCCGCCAGCATGAGGTCGGCGGACAGGCCCACGCCGACGTGGTTGGTGAACGCGGTCGCGCCGGCCAGCCCCAGGTCGACGTCGACCACCTTGCCGTCGGCCAGCGTGGCCACGGCCTCGTCCAGGGTCAGCGGGATGCCCACGGTGCGGGCGAAATTGTTGGTGGTGCCCAGCGGCAGCAGGCCCAGGGCGATGTCGCGGTGGGCCAGCAGCCGGGCGGCGGTGCTGATCGTGCCGTCGCCGCCGCCGGCCACCAGCAGGTCCGGGCCCCGGTCGAGGGCCGCGGCCAGGATCGCCTCCAGCTCCCGGGGCCGGTCGACCGGGTGCGCCTCCAGCAGCTCGAACCCGGCCGCGGTGAGCTTGGCGCGGGCGGCGTCGTACAGCCGCATGCCCTGCCGGGAGTGCGCGTTGACGACGAGCACCGCCCGGCGGTCCCGCTTGACGGCCTCGGTCAGCTCCTGCTTGGTCCGCATCGGGCCAGTTTCCCGCACCGGCCGCCTCAACCGGTGAGCCGGGCGGCCAGTTCGGCCGGCCGGCTGAGCGCCACGAGGTGCCCGCCCGGCACCGGCTCCGCGGTGATCCCGAGCCGCTGGCGGGCGATCCGGGCCTGGAACGCGGCCGGGAACAGCCGGTCCTGCTCGCCGCTCAGCACCCGGGTCGGCACGGCGGGCCAGGCGTCCAGCGGCCACGGCTCACCGAACGGGGTGCCCGACTGCGGCGTCTCGACGGCCATCGCCGCCTCGGTGACCTCCGCCGGCACGTCGTGGAAGAACATCACGCGCGGATCGAACGGCGCGTCCGGCGCGCGGCCCTCCCGCTCGTCGAGCGCGCGGCGGGCCTGCTCCTGGCCGGTGACGGTCCACCAGTCGCCGCCGGTCTCGCCGGGCGCCGGGATCATCGCGTTGACCAGGATCAGCTCGGTCACCTCCAGCCGGTCGCAGGCCAGCGGGGCGCTGAGCCCGCCCATCGACTGCGCCACCAGCACCAGCCGCTCGTGGTCACCGGCGGCGGCGACGATCGTGTCCGCATACTCCCGGAGCCCGGCCCTGTCGTCGGCGGCGGGCAGCTCGACGGCGATCGCCTCGTGGCCGCGCCGGCGCAGCTCGGGCACCAGGCGGTGCCAGTACCAGGCGCTGCCACCGGCTCCGGGAACCAGCAGGTAGGTCCGGTCAGGGGTTGTCATCCGCCGAGCATGGCACGGGGGTACGACGATTCCCGCGCCCGCGGCCCGCCCCGGTCAGGCGCCGCGGATCAGCCGGTAGGACCGGTGCAGGTGCACGGCCCAGACCGCGACGAGCTCACGGGCGGCGGCGAGGCGACCCGGCGGCTTGTCGGTGATGCTCCATCGGCTGATGACGACCATGCGCCCAGTCTGCTGGCCGACGGGCCGCCGCCCGGGACCCGGACGGCAGCAGGACGGTTGCAGCCGGGCCGGCGGCTCAGTCCAGCTGCCCGTCGTAGTCGGGCAGCTTGAACGTACGCTCGGCGTGGCCGCCGCCGAGGTCGGAGGCGCTGTTCCCGACGTTCGCCACGATCGTGTAGCCGCGCCGCTCGATGTCGGCGCGGGCCGCGGTCTTCAGCGTCTGGTTGTCGTCGAAGTTGAACGTCGGCCGGGTGTAGAGGCCGGTCCAGCGGTAGCCGACCGCCTGGAGGTTGAGCTCGGTGGCAGCCTCGATCAGCTCCGGCCGGGCGGTCACGAAGAAGACCGCGGCGCCGCCCGCCCGCGCCTGCCGGGCCAGCGCCAGCACCGGCGGCGTGGCGAGGTAGGGCCGGTACCGGCTCTGCAGCGCGGTGTTGTCGATGTCCAGCACGATCGCGGGCCGGCCGACGGCGCCGGGCAGCCGCTCCGCCAGGTACGCCGACGCCCCGTCGGTGACCGCGGCGACGTCCGCCAGCCACGTCTCGTACGGGGGCAGCGCCTGCGCGACGGCCGCATCCGCCCGCGGGGCGGCGGCCGCACTCGTCGCGGTCAGGGCAGTGCCGGGAACCACCAGCGCCGCGGCAACCGCCGCCAGCACCAGACCCCGCCGCAGCACAGGTCGCATCCCTGCCGTCCTCTCACCGAACCGGGAAATGTGAATCAATTTACACGGATCGATGGACGGAGCGCCACGTGCGGACCACCTCTAGAGTCGGCGACACGAGGATCATCGTTACTTTGAGTGACGTCCTCTTCACTGATCGCGGGAGTGCGGACCGTGCGAAAAAAATCGGATCATGAGTGCACAACCGGGGACCCGGCACCCGTCATAGAGGGTGTGACCTTCGAGCAGTTCGCGGTGGCCCGGCTTCCCAGTCTGCTGCGCTACGCGGTCGTCCTCACCGGCGACCGTGATCTGGCGCAGGATGTCGTCCAGGAGGTGCTGGCCAGGGCGCAGGTCCGATGGCGGCGGATCAACGGGGCCGACTCCCCGGAGGCCTACGTCCGGCGGATGGTGCTCAACGAGTACCTGTCGTGGCGGCGCAGCTGGGCGGCGCGCAACATCCACGCGGTCGGCGAACGGCTGGTCGACATCGACGACGCCCGGGGCGGGGTACGCGACCACGCCCACGACGTCGTCGAGGCCGACGAACTGTGGAACCGGCTGGCCACGCTCGGGCGCAAGCAGCGGGCGGTGCTCGTGCTGCGCTACTACGAGCAGCTCGACGACGACGCCATCGCCGATCTGATCGGCTGCTCACCGGCGACGGTGCGCAGCCACGCTTCGAGGGCGCTGAAAACGCTCCGGCTCTCGTCGGAGCGACAGAACAGGATCCACGCCGAGGAGAAGTCGTGAACGAGCACGGAGACCAGCTCCGTAATGCCTTTGAGACCCACGAACACCTGGCACCCGACGCGGCTGCGGTCTACAGCCGGGTGCAGGAGCTGTCCCGCTCGTACCAGCGCCGCCGCTGGGGAGTGCAGGCCGGCGGCGCCGTGCTGGGCGTCACCCTGATCGCCGGCGCGGCGATCACCCTGCCCGGGCTGCTGCCGGGCCAGGACAAGCAGCAGACGGTCGGCGCCGGGGCGGCCACCATGCCGAACATGACCCCGTCCGCCGCACCCTCCGCCGCGTCGCCGGAGGAGGAACTGCAGAAGCAGTACGACGCCTACTTCGCCGCCGGCTACGACTTCGACGACGCGATCAAGCTGGCCGCCCTGTGGCGGTCGAAGGAGGATCCCGGCGCGATCAAGGCGGAGGCCGGCCGTCGCCTGCTGGCCGGCGAGACGCTCCCGATCAAGCCCACGCCGAACGACCCGGGGACGGGCGGAGAGCAGATCAGCCCGACCGAGCAGAAGCGGCTGGACGCCTACTTCGCCGCCGGGTTCAACTATGACGACGCGGTGAAACTGGCCAAGATCTGGAAGCTCGCCGACCCGTACGCCGCCAAGGTCGAGGGTGGCAAGCGGCTGCTGGCCGACAAGAAGCTGCCGGTCAAGCCGAGCGCCGTGGCCGAGGCCAAGGAGACGGCCCGGGTGAACAAGTTCTTCTCCGCCGGGTACGACTACGACGACGCGGTCAAGCTCGCCAAACTGTGGAAGCTCGCCGACCCGTACGCCGCCAAGGTCGAGGGTGGCAAGCGCCTCCTGGCCGGCGACACCCTGCCGATCAAGCCGTGACCGCCGAGCTGCACCGGCGCACGGGGTTCGAGATCGAGCTGATGGCCCCGCCGGGCCACAGCCGGCGGAGCCTCGCGCGGAACCTGGCCGACCGCTGCGGCGGCCGGGTCCACCCGGTGTGGCACCACGACAGCGAACCGTCCCTGGTCCCGGGCCTGGGCCGGTTCCTGCACCTGACCCAAGGTTTTGCGGTGCGCCGGGCCGACGGCACACCGCTGTGCTCGCTGGTCGACGACGTGACCCTGACGGCCGGCCTGGACCCGCGCACCCCCGCGCCACCGGGCTGGTTCCGCATCCTCAGCGACGATCAGCGCCTGCTCAGCCTGCTGGCGGCGCACAGCGACCCCGGCGGCACGCTGCCGGCCGCGCTGGACGCGACGGCCCAGCTCTGGGGCAGCAAGGTCCACCGGCACGACGACGTGTACCGCCTCGACGACGCCTCCGGCGCGACGATCGCGCTGGCCGCACCGCAGGGTGGCGAGCGCGAACGCGCCTGCGAGATCGTCACGCCCCCGCTCAGCACCGGGCACGGCGCCGCGCTGGAGGAGCTGCTCGGGCCGGCCCGCGAGCTGGGCTTCACCATCCCCCGCGAGGCCGCCGTGCACCTGCACATCGACGGCGCGCCGTTCCGCGAGCCACACGCCCTGGCGAACGTGGTCCGGCTGTTCGCGCACTGGCGGGAGCCGCTGCGGCTGCTGCTGCAGACCAACCCGGCCTGTCGCCGGCTGGCCCCGCTGCCGGGCCCGCTGGTCGACGCGGTGGCGGGCCTGCCGTCGACCGACGACCTGCGCAAGGCGGCGGCCGAGGGCGGGCTGACCAAGTTCTTCGACGTCAACCTGACCCAGCTGCTCACCGACACGCCGATCCGGGACACCATCGAGATCCGGATCCTGCCCGGGGCGCTGACCGCGGACGACATCCTGAACCGGGCCGGGCTGGTCGAGCTGCTGCTGGACCGCTGCGTGGACCCGGAACCGGTGCCCGCTCCCCCGGCCGACCCGGATGCCGCGATCGAGCAGCTGCTGCACCTGGCCGCCCGCACGCTCGCCGCCCGCGAGGACGCCCGCGAGGACGCCCGGGGGCTCACCCCGCCGACCACGCCGCCACGCCGGTCGTGACCGTACGGCCGGTGTCGGCCGCCGCCTCGACCGCCGGCGCGACCAGCTGATCCTGCGCACCCTCGGCCAGCGGGTACGGCGCCGGCCCGGCACCGCGGACCCCGGCGGCGGTCGCCGCCAGCAGGATGGCCGGCGCGGGGCCCGGTGGGTGGTTCCGGTCACTCCAGCAAGATCACTCCTGGGATACCGTCAGGCCGCTCGCAGGTGCTCCGCACCGGGACCGAGGCGCCGCCGCGGGTGCTCGCCAGCAGCGCCTCCATCACGTCCAGCACGTGCAGGGCCACGTCCGCGGCGGCGCGGTGCGGGCGGTCCTCGGCCAGGGCCTCGGCCAGGTCGAGCAGGCCCACGCCGCGGCCGGCGCCCGCGTACCCGGCGCGCGGCGGGAGCACGGTCCAGGCGTCGCGGCCCGCGGTGAAGCGCCGGACGTCGCCGTCGAAGTAGTTGGGGTCCGGCAGCGACAGCGAGCCCGCGGAGCCGTACAGCTCCAGGAACGGCAGGTGGGTGGCCCAGATGTCGAAGCTCATGAGCAGCGTGGTCAGGGCGCCGCTGTCGTGCTCCAGGAGGCCGGTGACGTGGGTGTCGATGTCGACCGGGAAGGCCGTACCGGCGCGGGGGCCGTCGGCGATGGTGCGCTCGGTGCGGGGCCGTGCCGACATCCCGGACACCCGGAGCACCGGGCCGAGCAGCTGCACCAGCGCGGTCAGGTAGTACGGGCCCATGTCCAGCAGCGGGCCGCCGCCCTGCTGGTAGTAGAACTCCGGGTCGGGGTGCCAGCGCTCGTGGCCGGGCCCGGTCATGAACGCCGTGGCCGCGTGCACGACCCCGATCTCGCCGGCGTCGACGGCCGCCCGCGCAGTCTGCACGCCGGTGCCCAGGACCGTGTCGGGGGCACACGCCACCCGCACCCCGGCGGACTCGGCGGCCTCCACCACGGCCAGCGCGTCGGCGCCGTGGGCCGCGAGCGGCTTCTCGCCGTACACGTGCTTGCCGGCGGCGATCGCCGCGAGCGCCACCGCCGCGTGCTGGTTCGGGGTGGTCAGGTTCAGCACCACGTCGACGTCCGGGGCGGCGTACAGCTCGGGCAGGCCGGCCACCCGGGCCCCGGGGTGCTGCCCGGCCAGCCGCGCGGCCCGGTCCGGGTCCAGATCCGCCACCGCGGTGACCTCGACCGGCGCCAGCCGGGCCAGGGTGGCGCTGTACTGGCCGCTGATCCGGCCCGCGCCCACGATGCCGACCCTCAGCGGCTCGCCCACAGCAGTCCCCTCTCGACGATGGTCCGCACGGTCGGCTCCTCCAGCACCTCGACGGTGTGCCCGGGCGTGGCGACGAAAACCCGGCCGCGCCCCCACTGCCGGGTCCAGACCGCCGGGGCGGTGACCGGCCGCTGCCAGGGCGCCCACGGCCGCACCGCGGTGGTGGTGGTCGCCAGCACGTCGTTGAGGTCGTCGGTCAGCACCCAGTACTGCTCGGTGTCGAGGTCGAAGTCCGCGAGGCCCGCCGTCACCGGGTGGCCGGCCGCCGCCGGGGTCAGGGTGATCCGGTGCCGGACGTAGTTGTCGGACTGGTCGCCGGTGCGCTCGGCCGGCCCGCACCGGGCGGCGTGCGCGGCGAACTGGCCGCCGACCAGCTGGAGGTAGTCGGCGCTGGCGCGGTAGGAGTCGGCGATGCCGCCGTGCCACCCGGCCAGGCCGGTGCCCGCGGCCACGGCGGCGACCAGCCCGGCGACCTCCTCGGGTGCGATGGTGGCCATCGTCACGCACTGCACCACCAGGTCCGTGCGCGCCATCAGCCCGGCGTCGGCGTACGGCGCCGGCGAGTCGGCCACCTGCACCGCGAAACCCCGCTCCCGCAGGTACGGGATGAACAGCTCGGTGGCCTTGACCGGCTCGTGCCCGGCCCAGCCGCCCCGGACGACGAGTGCCCTGCGCTCGATGGTCATCGATCCCCTCTCGTGCCGTACCGCCGTCGTCCGGCCCTGTCTGCACGATAGTGCGCGTGAACCCGCACCGGACCGGGCAGTTAGGAGATGCCCGGCCGGTGCGGCCGGAGTTGATCGGCACCACTGGAGGATTCGATGACAGGTACGCCCACCACCGGGAGAGGTACCTGGGCACAGACGCTCCGGTCCCGGGCGAGGGACCGGCTCGCCGCGGCGGCGAGCCGGAACGCGCCGCCGCCGTTCACCGGCGACGCCGAACTGCAGGACGCCACGCCGGTGATGGTGGTGCAGCAGCAGCGGCCGAGCACCGACGACGTGCTGCCCCGGTCGGTGCGCACGGCCGGCGCCTGGGCCTGGCGGTTCATCCTGTTCGTCGCGGCCGCGTACCTGTTCCTGCGGGTCGTCGGGCTGCTCCGGGTGGTGATCATCCCGGTGGTGATCGCGATCCTGCTGGCCGCGCTGTTCCAGCCGGCCAGCGCCGCGCTGACCCGGCGGGGCATGAAGAAGTCGCTCGCCGCCGGCCTGGTGCTGGTCGCCGCGCTGCTGCTGGTCTTCGGCGGCCTGGGCCTGATCGTGCGGACCTTCATCTCCCAGATCGACAGCCTGTCCGCACAGGTCAGCGACGGCATCAACGAGGTGCAGACCTGGCTGTCCCGGGGCCCGCTGCACCTGACCGACGCCCAGCTCAGCCAGTACGTCGACCGGATACAGACGGCGGTCACCGAGAACCAGGGCGCGGTGACCTCGGGCGCGCTGAGCACCGCCACCACGCTGGGTGAGGTGGTGACCGGGTTCTTCCTGGTGCTGTTCACGCTCTTCTTCCTGCTGCGCGACGGCGGCCAGATCTGGACCTTCCTGTGCCGGCTGCTGCCCCGCGAGGCCCGCGTCCCGACCGCCCGGGCCGGGCACTACTCCTGGCACACCCTGGTGTCGTACGTGCACGCCACCGTCCTGGTGGCCTTCGTGGACGCCGCCGGCATCGGCATCGGGCTGGTCGTGCTCCAGGTGCCGCTGGCGCTGCCGCTGGCCGCGCTGGTCTTCCTCGGCGCGTTCATCCCGGTGGTCGGCGCCACCGTGACCGGCGTCGTCGCGATCCTGGTCGCGCTGGTCGCCAACGGGCCGGTCACCGCGCTGATCGTGCTGGCCGTGGTCATCGCCGTCCAGCAGCTCGAGGGCCACGTGCTGCAGCCGCTGATCATGGGACGGGCGGTGGCCCTGCACCCGCTCGCGGTGATCCTGGCCATCGCGACCGGCATCGTGGTCGCCGGCATCGTCGGCGGCCTGATCGCCGTGCCGCTGCTGGCGGTGCTGAACACCGCCATCCGCTACCTGGTCCGGCACCCGAGCGGGGAGCCGACCGCGGACCGCGAGTCGCCCGGCACCGAGTCCACCGACGACGAGGTCGCCGAGGCGGAGGACCGGGAGCAGGAGGCCGACCGCCGCGCCGACCCGGCCGATCCCCCGCCGGCGGACACGTCCGTGTCGGACGAGCAGCCGGCGGCCCCCGCCCGGATCCCCTGAGCCCGTGCCGCGACCGGGCGGACCGGCGTACCCGCCGGTCCGCCCGGGACGTCCGGCTGATCACACCCCCGTGGGTCCGCGTGGCATCCTGCGTAGGATCGATGCGCAGAACCTGAGCCCGCCATGATCCAAGGAGCACGATGCCGTTAACGCCCGCTGACATCCACAACATGGCCTTCAAGAAGCCGCCGATCGGCAAGCGCGGCTACGACGAGGAGGAGGTCGACGCCTTCCTGGACGAGGTCGAGCAGGAGCTGATCCGCCTGCTGGAGGAGAACGGCGCCCTGCACGGCCAGGTCCAGCGCGGCCCCGGCGGTCCCGGCCCGGCGGCGTCGACCATGGTGCTCAGCTCCGAGTTCTCCGACCTCACCGCGCAGCTGGAGCGCATGCAGGAGGCCCGGGCCCGGGCCGAGCAGAACGCCCGCAGCCTGCAGGCCCAGCTCGAGCAGGCCCGCAACGCCGCACCGGCCGCGCCGGCGCAGTCGCCGGAGAGCGACGACCGCAACGCCCGGGTGCTGATGATGGCCCAGCGCACCGCCGACGACCACCTGCGCGACGCCCGCCAGGAGTCGGACGTGCTGATCTCCAACGCCCGCAGCAAGTCGGAGCAGATCACCAGCGAGGCCCAGCTCAAGGCCGGCACGATCGAGGGTGACGCGCGGCGCAACCACACCGAGGCGATGAACAGCCTCGGCGCCAAGCGGGCCGCCCTGCTGGACGAGATCGAGCGGCTGGGTCAGCTCGCGCAGAGTTACCAGGCGGCGCTGGACAGCCACATCAGCCAGCAGCTCCAGGAGCTGAACAGCTCGCCGAGCGCCAGCTGACCCGTGCCCGGCCGTGGTGCACGTAGGGTCACACCGTGATCCGACGTAGCGGCGAGCGCGCGCACCTGGTGGTCCGGTCCCGGCCCGACCTGCCCCGGACCGTCGGCGGGCCGGTGACCGCGGTGGTCGTCGGCGGCGGGATCGCCGGGGTGACCGCGGCCCTGCTGCTGGCCGAGCGGGGCGTGTCCGTGACGCTGCTGGAGCGCGAGGCCCAGCTCGGTGGCCGGCTGGCCGCCTGGCCGCGTACGCTGCCGGACGGCTCGCGGCACATGGTCGAGCACGGCTTCCACGGCTTCTTCCGGCAGTACTACAACTGGCGCAACGTGCTCCGGCGGATCGACCCCCGGCTGGCGTTCCTGCGGCCGGCCGGGCACTATCCGATCATTTCGCAGCAATGGCCCGAGGAGAGCTTCGCCGGGCTGCCGCGGACGCCGCCGGCCAACCTGTTGGCGCTGCTGGCCCGCTCCCCCAGCATGCGGCTGCGCGAGCTGCGCGGGCTCGACGGCACCGCCGCCCTGCCGCTGCTCAGCTACGACCGCGAGGAGACCTACCGCCGCTTCGACGGCGTGTCGGCCAAGGACTTCCTCGACGCGCTCGGGATGCCGGCCCGGGCCCGGGCGATGCTGTTCGACGTCTTCGCCCACTCGTTCTTCAACCACCAGGAGGACATGTCGGCGGCCGAGATGCTGATGCAGTTCCATTTCTACTTCCTGCGCAACCCCGAGGGCCTGGACTTCGACGCGACCGGCGAGGACTACGAGACGGCGATCTGGGCGCCGCTGGCCCGGCAGTTCGAGGCGCTCGGCGGCCGGATCCGCACCGGGGTCACCGTGGCGAGCGTGACGCCGGGCTGGACCGTGACGCTGCGGGACGGCGCCGAGCTCACCGCGGACCACGTCGTGCTGGCCGCCGACCCCGCCGCCGCCCGCGCCATCGCGGCCGCCTCGCCCGGCCTGGCGGAGCACGCGCCGGTGCTGGCCGCCCAGCTGGCCGCGGTCGAGACCACCGCGCCGTACGCGGTCAGCCGGCTCTGGACCGACCGGGACTGCCGAGCAGAGCGGGCGGTCTTCAGCAGCGTCTCGCGGGAGGCGACGCTGGACTCGGTCACGCTGTACCACCGGATCGAGCGGGCCGCCGGGCAGTGGGCGCGCCGGGGCGGCGGGTCGGTGATCGAGCTGCACGCCTACGCCGCTCCCACCGGGCTGGAGGCCGCGGAGCTGACCAAACGGATGTGGACCGAGCTCGGCAGCCTCTGGCCCGAGACGGTCGGCATGACGATCCTGCACGTCGAGGAGCGGGTGGGCCATGACGCGCCGGCGTTCTCCGTCGGCAGCGACGCCGCCCGCCCGCAGGTGGTGACCGACGCCGACGGGCTGTACCTGGCCGGCGACTGGGTCCGGGTGCCGTTCCCGTCGGCGCTGATGGAGCGCGCGGCGGGCTCGGCGATCCTCGCGGTCAACGCGATCCTGGAGCGGCACGGCGCCGGCCCGCACCAGGTCTGGTCGGTGGCGCCACGCGGCCTGCTGGCCCGCTGAGGGTCACGGCTCAGGGGCCGACCGGGGTCGTTCCCCGATGCGGCCAGGGCCCGCCGGGCGCGACTCTTGGAGGGTCAGGTACGACGCCACGGCAAGGAAAGCGAGACATCATGAACACCGTCCACGACTCCATGGCGCGCCAGGGGCTCGTCCGTCCGCGCGAGGGCCGGATGCTCGCCGGTGTGTGCGCGGGGCTCGCCCGGCGGTTCGGGCTGGACCCGTGGATCACGCGGCTGCTGTTCGTGCTGATCCTGTTCGTCATCCCGGGCAGCCAGATCCTCGTCTACCCGGTGCTCTGGCTGCTGATGCCGGCCGAGGAGCGCTCCTACGCCTCGACCTTCCCGCCGGCGGCCTGACCGCACCACCCGTACCGAAGGGCCCGGCCGTGCGCGGCCGGGCCCTTCCGTGTCCGTACCCCCGAGCCGGGATCAGGGGTTTCTCGGGGGATAAACCGATATCCCGCCGGGGCCCGATCGACCAGGCTGAACGGGTGCTCGCAGACCTGCTCCACGCCGCGACCCTGCTCGTCGACCGGTTGACCACCCTCGACGAGTGGTCGGTCCTGCTCTTCACGTTCCTGTCCGCGGCCGTCGAGATGACGTTCCTGCTGGGCCTGCTGATCCCGGGCGAGTCGGTGGTCATGCTGGCCGCTTCGCTGCACGGCCCGGGCGGCTTCGCCCTGGCGGTGGCGGCGGGCACGGCGGGCGCGCTGACCGGCCAGGTCTGCGGGTACGCGGTCGGCCGGGTCTTCGGCGCCCGGCTGCGCCACACCCGGCTGGGCCGCCGGATCGGCGCGCAGCGCTTCGACCGCGCCGAGGACTACCTGCGCGAGCGCGGCGCCCCGGCGCTGGTGGCGGTGCGCTTCGTCGCGGTCATCCACGCGGTCGTGCCGATCGTGGCCGGCGTCGCGCGGATGCCGTTCGGCCGCTTCCTGGGCTGGTCGGCGCTGGGCACGCTGCTGTGGGTCGGCACCTTCGCCGGGGTCGGCGCGGCGACGGCGAGCGCCGACTCCACCGGCGGGATCGGCGTGGTGCTCACCGCCGTCGGCGCGACCTGCCTGGGCGTCGTGCCCTTCGCCGCCCGGCTGTTCCGGCGCTCCGCGCTACCCGGCGGACCAGTAGCGGGCGCGGGCGAACTCGGCGTACAGGACCTTGGGGTAGGCGCGGAAGAGGGGCTCGGTGCCGAAGAGAACCGCCTTGCCGCCGCGGGCCGTCCGGCCGGAGACCGCCGAGGCCTGCCCGGCCGCCTGCTCCGGCCCGCCGGCGCCCGGCGCGGTGGGCAGCCAGTCACCGGCGATCAGCGGGCCGGCGGCGTAGCGCTGCTCGACCGTGAAGCCGGAGCCGGTGAACCACAGCGGGGAGTGGACGACAGTGTGCGGCAGCGCGTCGGCGCCGGGCACCGCACCGGTGGTGCGCACCACGACGACACCGTTGGCGTCACCGCGGCCGGTCACCGCCGTCGCCGGCAGCAGGCCCGCCGCCGCGTTGAAGGCCGCGCCGGTCGCGCCCCGGGTCACCACGCCGACGCGGGCCAGCAGCTCGTCGACCGGCCGGCCGAACGGGGTGCCGGCGGAGCCGCGGGACGCGGCGGTGAACCGCACCCCGAGGCTCTTGGCCAGGGTCTCGGCCTCGCGGCGCGCCTCCGCCGGGACCACGACCGTGCCCGCCTCCGTGCGGCGCAGCTTGATCCCGAGGTCGAGCAGCGCGTCGGCGGCCCGGACGGCGGCCGGGTCGCGCAGGGTCAGCGCCAGGTCCTGGCCCTCGCGGGCGGTGACGGCGCGCAATGACCCCTGTGGACAGAGAGGGACCGGGGACGACGCCCGTGCGAACGCAATTCGCCGCTCGCGTCGTCCCCGGTCCGGTTCCGCCGGCGTACGGTCAGCTCACCGAGCCGGTGACCGCCGTGCCCGACCTGGTGACGGAGTAGGTCACCACGGCGCCGCTCCAGAAGTGGAACTTGAGGGTGACCCGGGCGCCGTCGGTGACGTCGGCGAAGAACTCCGGCTTCAGCGTGATGACGCCGGCGGTGTAGTCGGGGGCGAAGGTGTAGTCGAACTCCTTGTAGGACGTCCAGTTCTGCGGGCCGGCGTTGCCGCCGTCGGCGTAGGTGGCCTCCATGGTGGCGAGCTGGTCGCCGCGGAACGTGGCCGGGATGCTGAACGCGCTGGTCGTGCCGGTCGTTTCCCGCAGCACCGGGGTGTCGTAGGTGATCAGGTTGAGCCGCCACGGCACGCCGGCGGAGAACCGCACGTGCAGGGTCGCGTTGACGCCGTACGCCCGCGCCCCGGACAGCCGGGTGAGCAGCGCGGCCGTGAGCGTGAGCTGGTCGCCGGAGATGGTGTAGTCGGCGCCGCGGACCAGCGCGGTGCCGCCCCGGCGCAGCCCGGCGAAGGTGGTGTTGTTGAGGTTGAGCGTGATCGTCTTGCTGGTGACGGCCGACGCCTTGGCGGAGAAGACCAGGTCGCCGGCGGCGGTGCCGGAACGGGTGGTCCAGCTCGACCTGATCTGCGCGATCAGCTCCGGGTCCGACCACCGCAGCGAGGTACGGCCGAAGTGCTGACCGTTGTCCCACAGCATCGTGGTGACCTTCCGCGTCCGCGCGTGGTAGCCGAAGAGCTCGAAGAACTTGAGCTTCTCACCCTGCTCGACGGTGCCGGTGTGCCGGTCGAAGCCGAGCAGGCCGTACTCGCCGATGATCACCGGGATGCCGCGGGCCACGAAGGTGGCGGAGATCCGGTCGAACATGTCGGTCAGGTCTTTCTGCGCCGTGGCGTCGAAGCGGTAGCCGCCGGCGATGTTCACGCTGAACGGCCAGTAGCCGTAGTAGTGGACCGTGGCGATCAGGTGGGGGTCGTTCAGCGCGGTGAAGGTCGCGGACAGCTCGTCCAGCCGGGCCTGGTCGGCCGAGGTGTGCAGGGTCGGCAGCACCAGCAGCCGGGTCGCGTTGCCGCCGCCGGAGCCGCGCACGATGCCGTGGAACGCGGTGTTCAGCTCGTTGAGCAGCGTCGCGTTCTGGGCGTCGCCGGAGCCGCCGGTGAACTGCGGCTCGTTGACGCTCTCCAGCACCAGCTTCTTCGGCGAGTCGCGGAACGTCGCGGCCAGCTGGGTCCAGGTGGCCCGGTAGCGGTTCAGCACGGTCGTCCGGTCGGCCGGCATGGTGTTGATCCACTGCCAGGAGTCGTGGTGGAGGTTGACCATGACGTAGAAGCCGTCGGCCAGCGCCCAGTCCACCACTTCCTTGACCCGGTTCAGGTACGCCGCCTCGATGGTGTGGTCCGGGGCGCTGCCCTGGTGCGCGCTCCAGGTCACCGGGATGCGGATGCTCTTGAAGCCCTGCGCCTTGATCCCCTCCAGCAGCGCCTCGGTGACCCGCGGGTTGCCCCACGAGGTCTCGTCGGCGCCGGTGGCGTCCAGCGAGTTGCCGAGGTTCCAGCCGGGTTGCATCGCGGCGACCGCGGCCATCGCGGAGCCGGCCGGCCGCGGCATCGCGGGTGCGGAACTCGGCGACGGGCCGGGGCCGGCAGCCGCGCCGGCGTTGGTCGCCGTCGCCATCCCGGCCCCCGCGATCAGGGCGGCGACAGCGCCGGCAAGCAGCCCGGCGCGCCACCGGCTCCGGAGCAGGGACCTCTGCAAGCCGATCATGATGCTCCTCGATCCGGGCAACCCCAGGCGGTTGGCCAGCGAAGACTAAGTCGGGAATCTCAACTATGTCAATCGATGGAGCTAGATCAGCACACGGGGCCGGCCGGCCCAGAGCCGGCTCATCTCGGCGGCGGCGACCGGGCGGGAGAACAGGTAGCCCTGGCCGTACTGGTAGCCCAGGCTCCGCAGCAGGTCGCGCTGCTCCTCGGTCTCGATCCCCTCGGCCACCGAGGCGAACTCCAGCGCGTTGGCTATCTGGCTCACGGCCGTCGCCACCGCGGCCTGGCGGCCCACCGTGACGATCGACTCCACGAACGAGCGGTCCAGCTTGAGGGTGGTGACCGGGCAGGTCAGCAGCAGCCCGAGCGAGGACGCCGCGGTGCCGAAGTCGTCCAGGGCCAGCTTCACGCCGAGCCCGCGCAGCGCCAGCATGGCCTCGTTGGACACCTCGTCGTCCAGGACCGCGGTCTCGGTGACCTCGACGCTCAGGCAGGCGGCGGGCAGCCCCGTCGCCACCAGCACGGCGGCCACCTCGTCGACGAAGCCCGCGGTCCGCAGCTGCCGGCCAGCGACGTTGACGCCGATGGTCATCTGCTCGGCACCCGGGTGCTCGCTGCGCCACTCGGCGGCCTGCCGGCAGGCCTCGCGCATGGCCCAGGCGCCGATCGGCACGATCTGCCCGGTGCGCTCGGCGAGCGGGATGAACTCCACCGGCGAGACCAGGCCACGGGTCGGGTGGTGCCACCGGATCAGCGCCTCCACGCCGGTCAGCGCCAGGTCGTCCAGGCGCACGATGGGCTGGTACACGAGCCGGAACTCGCCGGCGTCCAGCGCCTGCGACATCTGGTGGATCAGCTCGGCCTCGGAACCGATCCGCGCGCCCATCGCCTCGGTGTAGACCACCCAGGTGCTCTTGCCGCGGCGCTTGGCCTCGTACATGGCGATGTCGGCGTTGCTGAGCAGGACCGAGGGCTCGTCGCCCGGCACCGCGCCGGCGATCCCGATGCTGGCCCGGGTGGCGACGGTGTGGTGCTGGATCTCCATCGGCACGGCCAGCAGGCGCAGGATGTGCTCGGCGGTCCGTTCGGCGGTGGCCACGGGGTCGACGTGCAGCTGCACCGCGAACTCGTCGCCGCCGAGCCGCGAGACGATGTCACCGGGCCGCACCGCCCGCAGCAGCCGTTCGGCGACGCTGACCAGCAGCGTGTCGCCGGCCGCGTGACCCATGGTGTCGTTGATCGTCTTGAAGTCGTCGAGGTCGATGAGCAGCACGGCCAGCTCGCCCGGCGCGCGCACGGCGGCGAGCGCCCGGCCCGCCTCCTCGCTGAAGTGCGTGCGGTTGGCCAGCTTGGTCAGCCCGTCGAAGGAAGCCTGCTCGCGGAGCAGCACCTCGCGGTCGCGCAGCTCGTCGAGCACCACGTCGAGGCGCCGGATGAGCACCATGTTGTCCTGGAACGCCACCAGCTGCCGGCCGGCCACCAGGCAGGTGATCACGACGACGCCGGCGGTCGCACCCCACAACTGCGAGGAGACCCCGTCCGGCAGCATCGCGAAGAAGACCGCGAGGGTGACGGCGATCATCCCGTACGGCAACAGGCTGTACGGCCGTTTCTTGGCGGCGCCGTGGCTGCCGTCGATCCGGACCACCAGCTCCTGGATCCGGGGGCCGACCGCGATCAGCAGCGACGGCAGCAGCCGGATCGCGAACACGTACGCGTGGTCCTGCTCCTGGAACGGCCCCGGCAGGAACGCGCTGACGCCCTGGAGCATCGCCGCGCCGACCATCGGCCACGCCGCGATCCGGGCCATCGGCGGCGCCTTGATGAGCGCGACCTTGGTGGCGGCGAACGCCGCGACCAGCACGAGCGCCGCGGTGATGCTGGCCGTGACCCGGTCGGTGGGCGCACCGCCGAGCGGGTTGACCGCGAAGCACCAGGCCATCACGCTGCCGCCGACCAGCACGGTGGCGGCGTCCAGCCAGAAGATGAACCGTTCCCGGGCGGTCCGCAGGCCCTGCGGGAAGATCAGGCAGGCGATGACGTTGCTGCTCATGCCGACGGCGAAGAACGCCGTCTGCACGCTGCCGCCGGTCATCGACGGCGTGCCACCGCCCCAGGTCAATGCCAGGAACTGCCAGGTGTCGCCGAGCGTGAACGAGGCGCCGGCGAAGGCGATCATCGACCAGAACCGGCTGAACCGGGCCTGCGCCAGCTGCCGCAGCCGCCAGCCGCCGACCGCCAGGGCCGCGTCGAGCGGCACCTGCCCGGCCCAGTAGATCTGCACCTGCCGCCGCGAGTCACCGGCGAAGACGAAGAACAGCACACAGCCCAGCAGGGTGAACGCGGCCAGCGTCAGCAGCGCCGGGTCGCGGCGCAGCGCACTGAACGGGCTGCCCGCCGGAACGGACGAGCGCCTCGGTGCCGGCCGCAACAAACCCATGGTCGTCTCTTCGGACACGCCCGGCGGGAACCGAGGAGAACCGCCGGGTGATCACTCCCACCGGGGCAGCACCCCGGCATAGGCTGGCCGCCATGGGACAGCTGGTGCCGTGGCTGATCTTCATCGCCACCTTGGCCACGATCCTCGGCGCGCTCGCCCGGCTGGCGGCGCGGACCCGGCGCCGCGGGGTGGGCCTGGAGGTCATGGGCCCGGTGGACCTCGTCTACCGGCCGCACACGTACGAGATCAACCAGGAGATCCGCCGCCAGGAGCAGGCCGCAGTGGAGATCTCTGACTCAGGTCAGCCAAAGCGGTAGCATCGGCCGATGGACGCCGCCATCGAGCAGGTCGAATCGGTCCGGTCCTTCAACCGCTACTACACCCGCCGCCTGGGCATCCTGACCGACCGCTACCTCGGCCAGGGCCGCCCGCTGGCCGAGGCCCGGCTGCTCTTCGAGATCGGCGACCGGGCCGACGTGCGCGAGCTGCGGGCCCGGCTCGGCCTGGACTCCGGCTACCTGAGCCGGCTGCTGCGCGCCCTGGAACAGCAGCACCTGGTCCGCACCGTCACCCACCCGGCGGACCGGCGGGTCCGCGTCGCCGAGCTGACCGACGCCGGGCGCCGGGAACGCGCGGAGCTCGACGCCCGTTCCCGCGCGGGCATCGGCGAGCTGCTGGCGCCCCTGACGGCCGGGCAACGCGAGGAACTCCTCGCCGCCCAGGACCGGGTCCGGCACCTGCTCCGGCTCGCCGCCATCACGGTACGGGCGGACGACGCCGGCTCGGTGGACGGGCGGCGCTGCCTGCACGCGTACGCGACGGAACTGGCCGCACGTTTCCCCCAGGGGTACGACGACGCGGCGCTGACCCCGCCCGCGGAGCTGACCGGGGACGAGGGCGCGCTGCTGGTGGCGTACGAGGAGGACCGGCCGGTGGGGTGCGGGGCGTGGCGGCGGCTCGGCCCGGAAGTCGCGGAGATCCGGCACCTGTGGGTGGCCGGGGAGGCCCGCGGCCTGGGGCTGGGCCGCCGGCTGCTGGAGAGCCTGGAGTCGGCGGCGGCCGCGCACGGGATGACGACAGTGCGGCTGGGCACACACGGCGTGCTGCGCGAGGCGATCGCGCTGTACCGCTCGGCCGGCTACCGCGAGATCAAGCCGTACGACCGGTCGCCCTACAACCAGCTCGCCTTCGAGAAGCGGAGGTAGCCGACCGGTTGCACGATCCTGCAACGCCCGCGCCGGACGCCCTTCCACCGTCGGCCGTCGGATGGTCTGCTGGGTGGGACGAAGGTGCACACGGCCGTCGACATCCACGGGGGACAAGGCATGCCGACATCCACGGGAGTGATTCCGCAGCTGACCCGGTGGGGGGTCTCGGCGGACGCCGACCTGGTCTACCGGGCGCTGGTCCAGCTCGGACCACGCAGCGAACGGGCGCTGAGCCGGGAGCTGGGCCTGCCCGGCAGCCGGGTCGCCGCCGCGCTGGACGAGCTGGCCCCGCTCGGCGGCGCCGAACCCGGCCCGACCGGGTCGGGCAGCGCCCGGATCTGGTCGTCCGCCGCCCCACCGGAGCTGCTGACCCGGTTGCGCCGGCCGCCGGCGCTGCCGTCGGACCACGAGCGGTTGCTGCGCCACCTGCACGCCCTCGACGGACTGGACCTGCCCACTGTGGACCGCGACGCCGTACGGCACTGGCCGAGCCGGGCGGTGACCCGGCGCCGGATCGCGCATCTGGTCGCGGCGGAACAGCACGAGCACCTCGCGGTCAACACCGAGGAGGTGTTCAGCTCGGAGTCCTGGGCGGCGGCCCTGCCGCTGGACCGCAGCCTGCTCGACCGCGGCATCCGGGTACGGGTGCTGAGCCGGCCGCCGAGCGACCACGACCGCGGCGTACCGGCCCCCGCGGCCGGCTCCGAGGCCGAGGGCCGGTTCCGGCAGTCGACGGAGCTGCCCCTGAAACTGATGCTCTTCGACCGCCGGATCGCGCTCTTCCCGGCCGACCCGCTGAACTTCGACGCCGGCTTCGTGGAGGTCGCCCACCCGCCGGCCGTGCGGGCACTGTGCGGCTTGTTCCAGCGGCTGTGGGCCCGCGGCCACGATCCGTTCCGCCAGG
This sequence comes from Actinoplanes sp. NPDC049599, assembly GCF_044465625.1. Classification (NCBI taxonomy): domain Bacteria; kingdom Bacillati; phylum Actinomycetota; class Actinomycetes; order Micromonosporales; family Micromonosporaceae; genus Actinoplanes; species Actinoplanes sp. NPDC049599. Next base: position 323,491 of record NZ_JBITLX010000005.1, on the reverse strand, counting down.
GGGTGCGTCCGATCAACCTCACGCCACGGGAGAGAACCCTGGTGGCCCTGCTGGCCGCCGGCCACACCGACGTGACCGCCGCGGCACAGCTCAACCTCAGCGTGCGCACGGTCGCGTACACGATGCGGGCGCTGATGGACCGCCTCGGCGTGGAGAACCGCTTCCAGCTCGCGCTGCTGCTCGGCGCCGCCGGCGCCGCGCCCCTGCCGGCCGGGTCCGACCCGCCGGAGCAGGCCGAGCAGACAAGCCGAGGAGACCGATGATCCGCCACCGCCGATCCAGCTCCGCCCTCGCCGTGCTCGCCGCCGGCACCACCCTGCTGGTCACGTCGGCGGGAACCCCGACCCAGGCCGGACCCGCGCCGAGCCCGATCGGCTCGGCATCCGCCACGTCGGCATCGGGCGCGCCGTACCGGAACTGGAACCCGGCCTCCTGCGCCACCGGCGGCTTCGGCCCCCTGGAGATCGACGCCGACCACAACGTGATCATCGAAGGAACGGTGACGAACTGCGGCATCCGGGCCGACAAGTTCTCGTTCACCGTCGTGGCGTTCCGCCCCGACCGTGACACGGCGTTCGCCTTCAGCTCCCGCTTGCGCCCGTACGCGGTTACGGGCCCCACCGCGATCCGCGCGGGCTTCGTCACTCCGCCGGCGGTGGGCAGCACCGGGGTCTGCCTGCTGCGCAGCACCACGGCCCGGATCGCGTGCCTGGCGATCGACGTGGACGCCCAGCATGAGGTCACGGCCCGGCCACTGTCCACAGACGACCCGCTGGTGAGCAAGCCGGTGCTCTACCAGGACGACGCGCTGTCCCCCGAACCGGGAACAGGCTTCTGCGCCACCTGCGTCGGCCTCGGGTGAAGGCGGCGGAGCCGCATCGCCCCCAGCCGCAGTCACAAGGATCAGCGTGGGCCGTCCCGCGCGGGCCCGAGCTCAACCCACCGCATGACGTAGTCGAGATCAAAATGCAGCCGCAGGGCAGGCGGCGTGGTGGGATCGAGGTCGTCATGCTCCCTCCAACGCACGCCACCGCCGGTGCTCCGATCAGGCAACGTCCCTCCGGCGCGGCGGGCACTCTCGGGCGCGGACTGCCGGCGACGGGCCCAGCCGTGCCCGTCGCACCGGTCGGCGGAAGCGCCCAACGACCGGCCCGGCAGCCGGTGCGGCGTGCCTTCTGGTACGACCCGCCACCCGGTGGGGTGTGCCGGCCGGTGCAACCCGCCACCCGGTGGGGCCTGCCGGCCGGTGCAACCCGCCCACCCGGTGGGGCCTGCCGGCCGGTGCAACCCGCCGGCCGGTGCGGTGTGCCGGTGTCGTGGGTAGGCGTCAGGTGTTGTGGGTGGCGCAGGGTCGATGACGTTCCGCGCCGGGTTCGTTGGTTCTGGTGGCCGCGTAGGCTCGGTGGGTGAGTATCGCCCTGCCTTCGGCCGTTGCGCTGGACAGTCGTTTTGCCCGCGAGCTTCCGGAGATGGCGGTTGCCTGGCAGGCCGCGGATGCTCCCGAGCCTCGCCTGCTTGCGCTTGATGAGTCGCTCGCCGTTGAGCTCGGGCTTGATCCTGACCGGCTGCGTGGGCCCGACGGGGTGCGGTTGCTGGTCGGCGCCGCTGTGCCCGCCGGTGCCACCCCCGTTGCGCAGGCGTATGCCGGGCATCAGTTCGGTGGGTATTCGCCGCGGCTCGGGGATGGGCGGGCGCTTCTGCTCGGTGAGCTGGTCGATGGCGATGGGCGGTTGTGGGATCTGCATCTCAAGGGGTCCGGGCGGACGCCTTTTGCGCGCGGTGGCGACGGGTTTGCCGTGGTCGGGCCGATGCTGCGCGAGTATGTCGTCAGCCGGGCCATGCACGCCCTCGGCGTTCCCACCACCCGGTCCCTGGCTGTGGTGGCCACCGGGCGCACCGTCCGGCGGGAGACCGCCTTGCCCGGTGCCGTGCTGGCCCGGGTTGCCGCCGGTCATCTGCGGGTCGGGAGTTTCCAGTACGCCCGGGCGACCGGTGATCTCGGGCTGGTGCGCCGCCTCGCCGACCATGCGATCGCCCGGCATCATCCCGGCGTGGACGGGTACCTCGGGCTGTTCGACGCCGTGGTCTCCGCGCAGGCTTCGCTCGTCGCGCGGTGGATGCTTGTCGGGTTTGTGCACGGGGTCATGAACACCGACAACATGACCATCTCCGGCGAGACCATCGACTACGGGCCGTGCGCGTTTCTGGACGCCTTCGACCCCGCCGCGGTCTACAGCTCCATCGACCATGGCGGCCGGTACGCGTTCGGTAACCAGCCGGCGATCGCCGAGTGGAATCTGGCCCGGCTCGCCGAGGCGCTTCTTCCGTTGCTGCACGACGATCAGGAGCGGGCGGTGGCCGTTGCCGTGGAGGCGCTCGGCCGGTTCCGTCCGCAGTACAACGCCGCTTTCTCCGCCGGCATGGCGGCCAAGCTCGGGCTGCCCGGCGGCGCCGACCTCGACGCCGGGCTGGTCGACGAGCTGCTCGCGGTGCTGCGGGACGGACACGTCGACTTCACCTCGTTCTTCCGTACCCTGTCCGGTGTCGCCCGGGGTGCGGCCGCGCCGGACCTGGCCGGGATCGGCGGCTGGGTGGCGCGCTGGCGCGCCCTGGGCCCGGACGCCGACGCGATGGACCGGGTCAATCCGGTTTATATCCCCCGCAACCACCTCGTTGAGGAGGCACTCGGCGCGGCCACCGACGGCGACCTCGCGCCGTTCGAACGGCTGGTGGAGGCGGTGAGCGCGCCCTTCGACGAGCGGTCCGGCCTGGAGCGGTACGCGGCGCCCGCGCCGGCGGACTTCGGTGCCTACCGCACGTTCTGCGGCACCTGAGCGCGGGCTCCGCGGCGGTATCGGGGCCACCTACGCCCCACGTTCGGGAGAGGGCCCGCGACGGTGCCGGACGAGTGCCGGCAGCGCCACGGCCGGTCCGGGCCTCGACCAGCCGGCCCAGAACAGGCCAGACCGGGATGAGCCGGCCAGACCGGGATGAGCCAGCCAGACCGGGATGAGCCGGCCAGGCCGGGGCCTGGTCGAGCCGTGGCCGGGACCGTCTGCTGTCAGCTCAGGTGGAAGCGGTCGTCGGTTGCCACGCCGGCGAGTTCCTGGCGGGACAGCGGCAGTTCCTTCAGCGGCTTCAGCGCCGTCTCGACGTTGGCCGCGTACTTGCTCTGCGCCACATACACCACCGTGCCATCCGAGTGGCGGTACGCGGCCCACTGGTCGAGCCGGTCGTCGCCGGGGGCGGCCTTTGTCACCCCGACCTTCTTCTTGCCGACCGTCACCACCGTGCAGGTGCCGCCCATTCCCCAGAACTGCCTGGCCAGCGCGCACGGGTCCGTCGGCAGGCCGTTGTCCTTCGTGTGGACTTCCGCCAGCAGGCGGCCGGTCCGGCCGTCCTTCGCGACCGCCGCGGACGCCAGGTAGCTCCAGGTCCTGCCGCTGTTGTCGCCCTCGACCTGGGCCTGGTGGTCCCGCAGCCTAAGCCCGGGGGCGGCGTCGCCCTGCGGTGCGGTCCAGCCGTCGGGCACCGCCGTCAGGAGCTGCGCGAGCAGTTCCTTGCCCTGGTTGTAACGCTCGCCCGAGCGGGCGGTCGCGTCCTCCTGGGGCTGGCCGTCGCCGTCGAGCGGCCAGACCGGCTTGGTGGCCTCGTCGGCGGGCGGGGTGCCGAGCGGCGCCGGGACCGAGCCGGTGGCCGCCGGCGGTTGCCCGGCCCAGGGCGAGTCGCCGCCGCCGGCGCCCGAGGTGAGGCGCAGACCCGGTACGGCGAGGGCCGTCACCGCGAGCACCGCCGCGGCTGCGCCAGCACCCGTCAGGGTCGCACGGCGGCGGACGGCGCGGCGGCCCGCAGCCACCGCCACCGCCGACTCCATCGGGGGCGGTGGGGTGATCGTCATGCTGGCGCGCATGGCTTCGCGCAGGTCGTTCTCGTTCACGACAGTTCTCCTCATTCGGCGGGGACGGGGTGGGACATCAGCGTCCGGAGGGCGTCCAGGCCGCGCGCCGCCTGGCTCTTGACGGTGCCGGTCGAGCAGCTCAGGGCCACGGCGGTCTCCTCGACCGACATGTCCTCCCAGTACCGCAGGACCAGCACCGCACGCTGCCGGGGCGGCACCCCGGCGAGCGCGCGCAGCAGCACCAGGCGGTCGTCGGGCGACGACTGCGTGGCCGGCTGCTCGATCGGCGTCTCCTGCGGCCGCTCCCGCCGCCGCCAGCCCCGGCGGCCGTCGTCGATGAAGGTGCGGATCAGCACCTGCCGCACGTACGGATCGAGCGACTCGTGCCGGGCCACCCGGTGCCAGTGCGTATAGAGCTTGGTGAACGCGGTCTGCACCAGGTCCTCCGCCCGGTGCCAGTCCCCGCAGAGCAGATACGCCGTTCCCCGCATGGCCCCCGACCGGGCCGCGAAGTACTCGGCGAACGCCACGTCGCGATCGCTCATCCCCACCCCTATCCGTTCAGTCCCGATAAGCACGAGACCGGACCGGCATCAGGTTGCATCGGCTTCCCGATCCGTCCGCGCCGGCCAGGCCGCCGCGACCACGATCCACCCACTGCGCCCCTGACCGTCACCGGCCCGGGCGCAGCGGCACCTCCGCCCAGTTCAGGTCCGACGCCAGGTAGAAACCCGGGTACGCGGGCTGGTTGTACGTGGTCTGCTGGCGGGCCACCTCCACCCGGTACTGCGGGTCGTGCATCAGCGTGTAGAGCTTGTGCCCGGTGACCTCGGTGCTCAGGTAGATCCGTACCGCCGTGCTGTCCGCCGTGCGGACCAGGAGTTCCTCGCGCCAGTCGCCGAGCACGTCCGCGACCAGCGACGGGTTGCCCTTGGTGCCGTTGTTGGCCAGGGTGCCGGTGGCCGTGAGCAGCGTGCCGCGCCGCCAGTCGTCGACGGTCGGGGTGACCGTGCCGGCGCCGTTGACGATCTGCGTGGTCAGGTCGGCCGCCCAGCGGATGCTCTGGTTGGTGCCGGGCACCGGGCCGGGCAGCACCGTGCCGGTCGCGGTGTGCAGACCCGAGGCCTCCGAGCCGCCGGGCATGCTCGCCCACGACTCGATGCCGCGGACCTCCGGCAGCACGTCGCCGATCATCCCGCGCCCGGTGTCGCGGCCCGAGTACGTGCCGAACAGCACCGCACCCGTGGCCGCGTCGCGCATCGCCATGCCGTACGGGGCCATGGTGGCGTTCTCGTGCACCGTGAAGCTCTCCAGGCCCGACCGGTCCGGGTTGATGTCCGTGACGTGCATGGCGTCGCCGTGGCCCAGCCGGACCCGTTGACCCGGCGCGGCGCTGCCCTCCGGGAGCGTGTCGAACGACGAGTACAGCAGGCTGCCGTCGTCGTCGATGGTCGCGCCGCCGTAGACGATCTCCTGGCGGCCGTCACCGTCCACATCGGCCGCGCTCAGCGAGTGGAAACCCTGGGTGGTGAGCGTGCCGTACCGCGGGTCGGTGCCGTCGCGGCCGTGCGGGGAGTCGTTGAACGGGTTGGTCATCGGGGTCCAGCCGCTGTCCACGTACCAGTTCTCCCGCAGCCGGCGCCCGTCCCAGCGGTAGGCGACCAGCGTGGTGCGGGTGTAGTAGCCGCGGGCGAACACCGCCGACGGGTGCCGACCGTCGAGGTACGCCACCCCGGCCAGGAACCGGTCCACCCGGTTGCCCGGCTCGATCCGGGGCATCGCGTAGTCGCCCCACATCAGCCCGTCGTCGTGCCGCCCCGGCTTGTACGGCACCGTCTGCAGCTCCCGCCCGGTGTCGCCGGCGAACACCGTCAGGTACTCGGGTCCGTCCACAATGAATCCCTCGAAGGCGCGCAGGGCGTTGCGGGGGCTGCGGGACGGGGCGTACACGTCGAGGAAGTAGTCGACCAGCGCCTCGACGTCGGCCGGCGGCGCGATGCCGAGGGCGGCCTCCACTGTGGCCGGCCAGTGCCCGGCGACGACCTCCGGATGCGCGTGCCAGCCCCGGAACATCGTCACGAGGTGCTCGCGGTAGCCGGCCGCGCTGAGCCGGTAGTCGTCGGTGTGCGCGTAGCCGGCCCGCACGTCGGCGCGGGGCATCGTCACGTACCGGCTGGAGACCTCGCGGCCGGCGGCGTCGTACCGGATCACCCGGGTGCCGGGCGCGGTCTTGAGCATCAGCTCCGCGCGGCCGTCGCCGTCGAAGTCGTAGACCGGGAACTGGGTGTAGTGCGCCCCGGCGCGGATGTTGACGCCCAGGTCGATCCGGTACAGCAGGGTGCCGTCGGCCCGGTACGTGTCCAGGTAGACGGGGCCGGTGTAGCCGACCTGGGAGACGTCCTTGGAGTTGGACGGGTCCCACTTGACCACGTACTCGTACCGGCCGTCACCGTCGACGTCGCCGACGCTCATGTCGTTGACCGTGTAGGTGTAGGCCTGACCGGCCGGGGTCACGCCGTCCGCGGGCTTGCGCAGCGGCAGGTCGTGGTGCCCGGCCGCCCAGGGCGTGACGGCGGCGCTGCGGCCGGCCTCCCGCCCCCGCACGACCGCGGCCACCCGGTACCGGGACTCCGGCGTGCCGTCGCGGTCCAGCCAGTTGGTGCTGTCGGTGACCAGCGCGACCGGCCGCCCGTCGCGGTAGACCCGGAAGTCCGGCCCGGCCAGGCCGGTCGCGGTGGCGCCGGTGGCCTCGGCGCCGAGCAACCGCCAGCTCAGGAACACGCCGTCGGTGGTGGCTGCGGCGACCAGCCCGCGGTCGAGACGTTCCAGCACCGGCCCGCCGGGCCGCTGACCGGCCACGGCGGGCGGCGAACCGCCGAGCAGCAGCAGCCCGGCGGCCAGGAAGATCACCCATCGACGGTACGGACGCAGCGAACCTCGCATGGTGACCCCTCTCCGGCCTGAAACGAATCAACGCAGGCTAGGAATCCATCATCATGGATGTCAATGGCCGGCGGCCGTTTCGCCGGTAAGCGCATACCCAGGCAGCCGGGGCGGTGTGGGCGCAGGCCCGTCCTCAGTGCCGGAAACGGATCCAGTCGATGTTGGCGTATTCCTCGGTCTGGGTGCTCGTGAACGTCAGGTAGACGGTGTGCACGCCGGTGGTCGGCTTCATCGCCATGACGTAGGTGGTGAAGGCGAACCAATTTCCGTTGTTGGGAATCGTCAGCGTGCCGATGGGCGCCCGGGAACGGCTGTCCAGGCGCAGCTCGACCTCACCGGTCCGGTTCTCCTTGGCCCAATTGGCGGCACTTATCTGTAGCGCCGATGCCGGGGTATCGGTGAAGTCGATAGCGTCGTACCGCACCCAGTCGCCCGAGGTGATGAATCCGATGTGCCGGCCGGGTCCACTCTCGGCGGCCTCGATCCGGATGCCGTTCTGCTCGTCGAAGCTTTCCGCCTGAATGGTGGTGTAGGCGGTGGCGGCCCCGGCCGGCGACGACGTGGCGCCGGGCTTCGCCGGCTTGGCACCCGGCGGATCACCGGCCGGCACGTACGGCGGAGGGTCGTCCGGCACCGCGGTGCGGGTGTCCTCGGGCGACGGACCGGGCGAGCCGCCGGCCGGCTGCGACGGGGCCGCGGCGCCGGGGACGAGCGGGGCGGGGGTGAACCAGCCGGAGATACCCTCCACCTTCGGCTTTTGCTCCGGCCGGACGCCCGGATCCCTGGCCTGGACCACGAGGATGACCACGGCGACGGCAAGCACCGAGGACGCGGCGACGAGCCGGTTCCGGTGGAACATCCCGGCCGGTCGCTTCCCGGCGACCCCGCCGACCAGCGGTTTCCCGGCGACCCCGCCGGTCACCAGCCTCCCGGCAAAAGCCACCAGCCTCCCGGCGGCCCTGCTGGCCGGTAGCTTTCCGGCGGCCCCGTCGGCCATGCCTTGGCTGTCGGCGGGGTGGGTGGGCCGGGACGCGCCGGTGGATCGGCGGGCACCCGACCTGGCCCGCCGATGAGAGGTGGACGGCGCTTCCTCCGGCGGCGTCTCACCGGGTCGCGCTACCGGGCCGGGCTCAGGTGGCGACGCGGCACCTCCGGCCGGCGTGCTCTCCTCCCACCGGCCGGGGTCGCGCGGCTGCTCAGCTCGCCCCGGCGCCCGCACGCCCGGCTCGTCGTTCGACTCCAGGACGTAGGGCCGAATCAGCGCGGATTCCTGCCGCTCTTTCACCGCGGTATTTCCCTTCGTCGGCCCGGCTCCAGCTGGCGGCAGTTCTTGGGCCGTTCGCGCGGATGGTGCGGCACCGATCATAAAGGAATGCACGGTCGAATACGACATTTACTGCGGACAATGTTCAGTAACTAATCTTTGCTATTCGGACGGGTCGTGGCGGCATTTTTGGGAACGGTGACGCGGTCACAGCCGGGCGATCGCCGACGCCGGGTCCTCGATCGCGTCGGCGACGCTGCGCATGAAGCCGGCCGCCGTGCCGCCGTCGCAGACCCGGTGGTCGAAGACGAAGCTCATCTGGGTGATCTTGCGGACGCACACCACCCCGTCGACCACCCAGGGCCGATCCAGGATCCGGCCGAAGCCGAGGATCGCCACCTGCGGATGGTTGATGATCGCGGCGCTGCCGTCGACCCGGAAGCCGCCGTAGTTGTTGAGCGTGAAGGTGCCCGCCTCCGCCCCGGTCACCCGGCCGGCGCGGGCGTCCGCGGTGACCCGGCGGATCTCCTGGTCCAGCCGCCCGGTGGTCAGCGCCTCGGCGCCGGCCACCGCCGGCACGACCAGCCCGCGCTCGCCCTGCACGGCGATGCCGAGGTTGATCCGGTCGAACTCGACGATCTCCTGCCGCTCGGTGTCGACCCGGGCGTTGAGCATCGGGTACTGCCGCAGCGCGGCGACGGTGAACCGGGCGAGATAGGCGAGCAGGCCGGGGCCGTCGGGGTGCTGCGCGCGGAGCTCCCAAAGTGGGGTGGCGTCAACATCGACCCAGACGGTGGCCTCGGGAATCTCGGCCCGGCTGCGGCTCAGCGCGGCCGAAACCGCCTTCCGGAACCCGGAGAGCGGAACACGCCGCTCCCCCGGCACGGCCTCAACCCCCGCAGCCTGAACGCCCGCAACAGCCGAGCGGTCCGCAACAGCCGGAGCGATGCGCGCGGCCGGAGCGGCCGCCGAGGGGTTGCCGGAAGAGCGGGCCAGCGCGCGCTCCACATCGGCCCGGATGATGACACCCCCGATCCCGGTCGCCTCGACTGTGGACAGATCGATCCCGCCCTCCCGGGCCAGCCTGCGCACCAACGGTGAGATCACCAGCGGCACCCGGCGCCCCGCGACCGGTGCCGCCTCCCGTCCCCGGACCCGGGGACGCCGGCGCCGCGTCGTCGCCGCGCCGACCGTCGTCCCGTAGCCGATCAGGACGTTGCCGGATCCCGCCTGCTCCTCCTCGCGGTAGGTCTCCGCCGCCGGCACCACCGCCGCCACCGTCAGCAGCGGCTTGCCCACGTCCAGCGTTGCCCCCTCCGCCGCGTGCCGCACCGCGACCCGGCCCGCGTACGGCGTCGGCACCTCGACCAGCGACTTCGCCGTCTCGACCTCGACCACCGGCTGGTCCACCTCGACCGTGTCGCCCTCGTGCACGAGCCAGCGCACGACCTCCGCCTCGGTCAGGCCCTCGCCCAGGTCCGGCAGCAGGAAGATCTGCGCGCTCATCGGTCCTCCCACTGCAGGTCGTCCACCGCGTCCAGGACGCGGTCCACGCCGGGCAGCTGGAAGTGCTCGAGCTTCGGCGGCGGGTACGGGATGTCGAAACCGGTCACCCGGCGGATCGGCGCGGCCAGCGCGTGGAAGCAGCGTTCGGTGACCCGCGCGACGATCTCCGAGGACACGCTGGCGAAGCCGGACGCCTCCGCGACCACGACCGCGCGGCCGGTGCTGCGGACCGCGGCGCACACCGTCTCGTCGTCGAACGGCACGATCGAGCGCAGGTCCACCACCTGCAGACTGCGGCCCTCGGTCGCGGCTACCTCGGCGGCCTCCAGCGCCACCGGCACCGACGGGCCGTACGCGATCAGGGTGGCGTCGGTGCCCTCACGGCGTACCACCGCTTTGCCGATGCCCGGCACGGGCGCACCCAGCTCGACCTCCTCCTTGCTCCAGTAGAGCTTTTTCGGCTCCAGGAACACGACCGGGTCGGGCGAGGCGATCGCCTCGCGCAGCAGGGCGTACGCGTCGGTCGGCGTCGCCGGCGCCACCACGTGCAGGCCGGGCGTGTGCGCGTAGTACGCCTCGGAGGAGTCGCAGTGATGCTCGACCCCGCCGATGCCGCCCGCGTACGGCACCCGGATCACCATCGGCAGCGCGACCCGGCCCCGGGTGCGGTTCCGCATCTTCGCCACGTGGCTGACGATCTGCTCGAACGCCGGGTAGGCGAACGCGTCGAACTGCATCTCCACCACCGGGCGCATGCCGTTCATCGCCATGCCGATCGCCACCCCGACGATGCCGGACTCGGCCAGCGGGGTGTCGAAGCACCGGTCCGGGCCGAACGCGGCGGTCAGGCCGTCGGTGATCCGGAAGACGCCGCCGAGCGCTCCGACGTCCTCGCCGAAGACCACGACCGCGGGGTCCGCGGTCATCGCGTCGCGCAGCGCCCGGTTGAGCGCCTGCGCCATCGTCAGCTTGACATGAGCCGAGGCGGTCACAGTCATCGCTGTGCCTCTTTCGCGATGCCCTCGTGGCCCTCGCCTGCCATGCCGTCGTTCGGTGCGGCCAAGTGCCGCTCGGTGCAGTCGGTCATCGCAGGGCTCCTTCGCGGGACAGTTCGTCGGCGACCTGCGCCGCCTGCTCGGTGAGTTGCGGGGTGGGGGTCGCGTACACGTGGTCGAAGAGCATCGCCGGGTCGGGCTCGACGTCGCGGTTGAGGCCGTCGCGCAGGTGGGTGGCCACCCGTTCGGCCTGCGCCGTGATGTCGGCCCGCACCGCGTCGGTCAGCACGCCGCGGCCGCGCAGGTGGGTCTCCAGCCGGGTGATCGGGTCGCGCTCGGCCCAGGCCGCGACCTCGTCGTCCTTGCGGTAGCGGGTGGCGTCGTCGGCGTTGGTGTGCGCCTGCATCCGGTACGTGTGCGCCTCGATGAGCTCCGGGCCGCCGCCCGCGCGGGCGCGTTCGACGGCGGCGCCGAGCACGGCCAGCAGCGCGGCCGCGTCGTTGCCGTCGACCCGCTCACCCGGTACGCCGTACCCGATGCCCTTGTGCGCCAGGGACGGGGCGGCGGTCTGCCGGTCGAGGGGGACGCTGATCGCGTACTCGTTGTTCTGGACCAGGAAGACGACCGGTGCGCGCAGCACCGCGGCGAAGTTGAGCGCCTCGTGGAAGTCGCCCTCGCTGGTGCCGCCGTCGCCGCACAGCGCGAGGACCACGGTCGGCTCACCGCGCAGGCGGGCGGCGTGCGCGACCCCGACCGCGTGCGGCAGCTGGGTGGCCAGCGGGGTGGCGTGCGGGGCGACGTGGTGCTCGTACGGGTCCCACCCGCAGTGCCAGTCGCCCTTGAGCAGGGTCAGCGCCTCGACCGGGTCCACGCCCCGGCCCACCGCGGCGATCGTGTCCCGGTAGGTGGGGAACAGCCAGTCCCCGTCGGCCAGCACCTGCGCGGCGGCGACCTGGCAGGCCTCCTGGCCGTGCGAGGACGGGTAGACCGCCAGCCGGCCCTGGCGGACCAGCGCGTACGCCTGGTCGTTGAGCCGCCGCGCGACGATCAGCGCGGTGAAGGCGCGGAGCAGCGCGGCGTCGTCCGGCGCGGGGAACCCGGGCGCCTCGACCGCCCGCCCGTGCGGGTCGACGAGCATGACCGGCTCGGCGGAGGGCAAAAGGTGGTGCGCGTCACCTGTCATGCAGACATGGTCGTTGTCCGACCAATCGAGTTCCATACGTGGCGGAAAACCGAGAAAATGTACGAGCGTGCCGCATCATTGGCGGCCGAACGTCCAGACACCGAGGTCTGGGGACGGGGAGGACGAGACAAGTGGCCAGCGCGCTCGACGAGATCGACCGGCAGATCCTGGCGGAGCTCACCCGCGACGGGCGGATGTCCATGCGCACGCTGTCCGAGCGGCTGCACATCTCCCGGGCCAACGCGTACGCGCGGGTCGAGCGGCTCCGCGCCGCGAAGGTGATCAGGGGTTTCCGGGCCGACATCGACCCGGTCGCGGCGGGGCTGGGCACCTCCGCCTACGTCACCGTGAACCTGCACCAGGCGGAGTGGCGCGACGTCGGGGAGAAGCTGCGCGGGCTGCCCGGCGTGGTGCACATCGCGCTGGTCGGCGGCGAGTTCGACGCGATCCTGCTGGTCCGCGCCAAGGACAACGCCGACCTGGGCCGGCTGGTGCTGGACGTGATCCAGGGCATGCCCGGCGTCGTCAACACCCGGACGCTGCTGGTCTTCGAGGAGGCCGAGCCGCTGTCCGCCACGGCCATCTGGGAACAATAGGGCCATGATGACTGCACCGGGCCGGGTGGCGCTCGCGGCGCCGCATCCCGCCGCCGTCGAGGCCGGCCGGGCCGTGGTGACCGCGGGTGGCAACACGATCGACGCTGCGCTGGCGGCCGCGGCGGCCCTGACCGTCGTCTATCCCCATCAGTGCTCGATCGGCGGCGACCTGATCGCCGTGGTCCGCCCGCCCGGCGGCGCCCCGCGGGCGGTGCTGTCCGCCGGTGCCGCGGCCGCCGCCATCAACCTCGGCGGCGCGACCTCCATGCCGGCGAGCGGGCCGTTGACGGTCACCGTTCCCGGGGTGGTCGCCGGCTGGGCCGCGGTCGCCGGGCTGGGCGCCCGGCTCGGCTGGGCCGACTGGCTGGGCCCCGCCGAGGCGCTCGCCCGCGACGGCGTACCGGTGAGTCCGGGCCTGGCCCGGGCCCTGCGGGACGGCCGCGCGGTGATCGCCGCCGACCCGGGTCTGTCGGCGGTGTTCGGCGGCGGGCCGCTGCTCGTCCAGCCGGCGCTGGCGGACACCCTCGCGGCCCTCGCCGCCGACTGGCGCGCCTTCTACACCGACGGCCGGCTCGCGGCCGGGCTGCGGCGGCTGGGCAGCCCGCTGTCCACCGCGGACCTGGCCGCGCACCGGGCCGAGGTGGCGGCGCCGCTGACGGCGCACGCGCACGGCGCCGAGTGGTCCGTCGCGCCGCCGCCCAGTCAGGGTGCGACGTTCCTGGCCATCGTCGGTTCCGACCGGCTGCTCACCGACGCCCGCCGGGCGCAGCTGGCCCGCGACGCGCTGCTCGGCGACCCGCGGACCGGCCCGGTGGACCTGGCCGGGCTGCTGCTGCGCGACGGCCGGGCCGTCGCCCCGGCGGCGGCCGGGCCCCCGCCGACCGGCGACACCGTGGCGGTCACCGCCGTCGGGTCGGACGGCACCGCGGTCTGCCTGATCCAGAGCGTGTTCCAGAGCTTCGGCGCCGGCCTGCTGGAGCCGGAGACCGGCGTCGTGCTGCACAACCGCGGCTCGAGCTTCCGGGTCGACCCGGCGCACCCGGCCCGCCTCGTCCCCGGGGCACGCCCGCCGCACACCCTCTGCCCCACGGTCGCCGTGGCGGGCGACACCGTCCTGGCGCTCGGCTGCCAGGGCGGACGCTCGCAGCCGTGGATCCTGGCGCAGCTGGCCGGGGACGCGCTGCACGGCGCCGACCCGGCGGCGGTGGTGAGCCGGCCACGCTGGATCATCGAGAGCGGCGAACGGCCCGCGGTCGTGCTCGAGCCCGGCGTGCCCGGGGCGGACGAGCTGACCACCACGGCCAGGGCGCTGGGCCTGCCGGTGGTCACCACCGTGGGGCCGCACGACAGCGCCGGGCACGTGCAGCTCGCCCGGCTGCGCGGCACGGTCCTCGACGCGGCCAGCGATCCCCGCGCGGACGGCGTCGCCGCGGTCGCCTGAATCCGTTTTCGCCGCGCGCCGAGGTGTGGTGGAGTGTGCCCGTGGACGCCGCCGAACTCGCCAGCCGCTTCGCGCTCGGCCGGGCGGTGCGGCTCTCCGACGGCCCGGTCGCCCGGGGCAAGCAGGGTGTGGTGTGGCGGCTGGAGACCACGGACGGCAGGTGGGCGGTGAAGGTGCCGTTCCACTCCGGCGACGAGGAGGCGATGCGCCCGGCGGCCGAGTTCCAGGAGGCAGCCTGGGCGGCCGGAGTCCCGACGCCGCGCATCCTCCGCACCGCCGAGGGGTCCGTCTTCGCCACGGTGTCCGGCACCCGCGTCCGGGTGTACGAGTGGGTGGACCTGCTCGCCCCGGACACCGGCCTCGATCCGGAACGGGTGGGTGCGATCGTCGCCACCATCCACCGGGCCTCCGCCGCCGGGCCCGGCTCGCTGGACCCGTGGTACCGCGAACCGGTCGGCGCCGCCGGCTGGGACGACCTGGTCACCCGGCTCCGGCGGGCCGGCGCGCCGTTCGCCGACCGGCTGGCCGCGCTGCGGGACGAGTTGGTGGCGCTGGAGTCCTGGCTGGAGCCGCCCGGCCCGCTGCGGACCTGCCACCGCGACCTCTGGGCCGACAACTTCCTGCCCACCGCGGACGGCGACGTGTGTGTCATCGACTGGGAGAACAGCGGTCCGGCTGACCCGGCCCACGAGCTGTGCTGTGTGCTCTTCGAGTTCGCCCGCACCGACGCCGGCCGGGCCCGCGCGCTGGCCGGCGCCTACCGCGCCGCCGGCGGGCCGGCCCGGGTGGACCGGCGGGGACAGTTCTCCATGCTCATCGCCCAGCTCGGGCACATCGGCGAGATCGCCGCCCGGGACTGGCTGGAGCCCAACGCCCGCTCGCCGCGCCGGGCCGACTCGGCCGCGTGGATCGGCGAGATCCTCGACGACCCGCACTCCCGCCGGTCGCTCGACGCGCTGCTGACGGCGGTGCGGCCCTGAGTCAGTGGGGCAAGCCGGAGCCGGGTCCGATCCGGACCCTCGCCGTCGCCACGCTGGGTGATCCCGACGTTGGTGACCGAGCGCAGGCAGGGCGCGGGTGTCATCCACAGCCCGCTGCCCACCGTGTTGACACCGCACAGTCAGGGTCGAGCTGCCGCGCGCCGCCGCCTGGCGACGTACAGGAAGGCCGCGGTGCCCGCGAGCAGCATGCCGGCCGCGCCGATCCCGGCCAGCAACCCGGCCGGGACGCCGGAGTCGGCCGGCGCCGCGACGGCGACCGGCGTGACGGTGACCGAGGGAACCACGGCGGGGCCGGCCACGGACGGAGCCGCGGAGGCAGCGGCGGACGGCGGGTTCGGGTCGGCGACGGTGAACGTGTACGAGCCCTGCACGGTGTGCCCGTCGACGGACACCACCCGGTACGCGACCGTGTAGGCCCCGTTGTCCAGCGCCTCGTCGAGCCGCACCGAGGCGGTCTTGGCCTTGACCACGGGCGCGGACGCCGCTACCCGTCGCTTGCCGGAGTCGCTGACCGCGACGGTGGTGAACGCGGGGTCGAGCCGCTGCAGGAAGGCGAGCGTGACCGCGGTGGGCGCCTCGCGCAGGGTGGCGTCGCGGGCCGGCTTCGCCGAGACGAGCTGGTTGTGCGCCAGCGCGGGGCCGGCCGGCGCCAGCAGCACGCCGGCGCCGGTGAGCGCGAGCACGAGCAGCAGCCGGGTCAGGCCAGCAGCTGCTCGCCGATCCAGCCCCCCGGGCCACAACCGGGCGGGACGGCGAAGACTGCGGAGCCGATCGGAGTGATCCATTCGTTCAGGAGGTCCTTGTCTGCGAGGCGTTGCTGGATGGGCAGGTACTGGCGGACGACGTCCCGCTGGTAGGCCGCGAAGATCAACCCCGCGTCCGGCCGGCCGGTCGCGTCGGGCGCGCCGTCATAGTTGTACGGACGGCGCAGGATCTTCGCCGCGGGGTCCGTCACGTGCGCGCGGGTGACGTGCGAGAAGTCCGGCATCACCGGCAGTCCCGCGGTGTCCAGGGCGGTGAAGTCCGGCTCGTCGTGCTCGTGCCGGCCGCTCAGCGGCGCGCCCGACGCCAGCCGCCGGCCGACCGCGCTCTCCTTGTCGGCGGTGGCCAGCAGGTCCCATGTCTCGATCTCGGCGCGGATCCGGCGTACCACCACGGTGGTCGAGCCGTCGGCGTTCCAGACGGCCGCATCGAGGTCCGCGCCGCGCGGGTTGGCGGTGCCGTCGAGCTGACCGAGCACGTTGCGCTGGGTGTGCCCGGCCGGCTGCGCCCCGGGGCTGCGCCGGAAGCCCTGCTGCACCCACCGGACCGCCGCGAACGGGCGCGCGTCCTTGATGAGCATGCGCTGGGCGTGGGCCACGGTCAGCGGGTCGTCGGCGCACAGCTGCAGCAGCAGGTCGCCGCCGGACCAGCGCGGCTCCAGCCGGTCGATGGTGAACCGGGGCAGCGCGGCGACCGGGGACGGCAGCCCGGCGGCGCGGTACAGGCCGGGTCCGAAGCCGACGGTGACGGTGAGCCGCGCCGGCAGGAGCGCCAGGTGCGCGTCGGTGTCACCCAGCGCGGGCACGCCCCGGGTCAGCCGGGCCGCGTCGTCGGTGAGCAGCCGCAGCAACCGGCCCAGCGCCCGCCGGTCGGTGCCGGCGGCCAGCGTGAGGGCGACGAACGCGGCGTGCGCGGGCGGGTCCTCGCTCACCCCGGCCTGGCGGGGACCGTGGAACGGGACTGTCGCCGTACCGGTGTCCGGGGGTGCGGGGGCCGCGGCCGGGAGCGGCGGATCCCGGTCGGCGGCGACCGCGACGCCGGCCCCGGCGACCGCGCCGAGACCGGCCGCCACACCCCCGGCGAGCAGCCGGCGCCGGGACGTCACGGCGCGGCGCTCCCCATCGGCATGCCCGGGTCGTAGCTCTCCCCCGCGCCGGCGAACGGCTTGGCGATCGCGGTGGCCGGCACCGTGGCGCCGCCGGCCAGCTTGAGGGTGAACGTCACCTGGTCGCCGGGCTCGATGGCGGTGGCCGGGCGCATCAGCATCAGGTGGTCGCCGCCCGGGCCGAGCTCGTGGGTGCTCCCGGCCGCGACGACAAAGCCGCCGGCCTTGGGCCGCATCACCATCTTGCCGTCCTGAGTGGTCATCTCGTGCAGCTCCATCGGCGAGATCGCGGACTCCACGCCCACCACGGTGACGTCGGCGGCGGTGTTGTTGACCAGCACCCCGAACGCGGCGGTCATGGTGCCGGCCGGCGCAGCCTTGACCCACGGGTCCTTGACGACCAGCACGGCGGCCGGCGCGGGCGGGGCGGGGGTGGGCGTGCCCGCGCCGGCGCTGCCGCCGCAGCCGGCCAGGCCGAGGGCGGCCAGCGCGCCGGCCAGCACGAGCGCCGTCCGGGTGCCGCCGGCGAGAGTGTTTCGCATCGTGTCTGTTCCTTCGCTCGGTTGTCGCAGCGTTGGTCGGGCGGCACGGCGGCGAAGTTCCCGGTGTGATCCTTCCCGGGCCCGCCTCAGCCGGCGGCGCGGGAACCCGGCCGACGAGCAGGACCCCGGCCATCGCCCGCTCCAGGCAGCCCGCCGCGTGATCGACGAAAGCCGGCGGCAGCAGCGCCTCGCGGGGTCGGGAAGTGCCGGACCTGGTCACGCCGGCCTCCCGGAAAGGCCCGTGCCGGGCGCCGCCGCGGCGTAGCGTCGGCCGGGTGAAGTCCGCGCCGACGGTCGAGATCCCGGCCGGCGGCCAGCCCCGCGCGCGGGAACGCCGGTCGCGCATCGTCGTCCTGGTGATCGCGCTCGGGCTGGTCGGCACGGTGCTGGCGGCGCTGGCGCTGCGGCGCACCGATGAGGAGCGGCTCGGCCAGGCGCTGGACGAGCGGACCGCGATGGTCTCGCAGACCCTGACCAATGAGATCAAGCGGTACACCACCTCCCTGCTCGATCTCGCCGCCGCGGTCGGCGCCCAGGCGCAGCTCATGGTGCCGGAGTTCGACGCGATGACCGCGGCGACCGACCGGCAGCGGCTGCCCGGCGCCACCGGGATCGCGCTGGTGGTGCCCGCGACCGGCGCGCAGGTCGACCGGGTGCAGGCCGCATGGCGCCGTGCGGGCAGCCCGGACCTGCGGCTGCGGCCCGCGCCCGGGCACACCTCCGAGCACCTCTTCGTCGTGCTGAGCCGGACCATCGACGGCACCGGCACGAGCGCCGGCGAGGACCTGGCGGCGGCACCGGAGGCGGCCGCCGCGCTCAGCCAGGCCCGGGAGGGGCACCAGGTGGCGATCAGCGCCAGCTACCGGCTGCTCCAGGACGCCGAGGTGCCACCGGAGGCGCAGCAGCTGGGGTTCGTGGTCGCCGCGCCGGTGTATGCCACCTCCCCGTCGGCGCCGGACGCCGGGCGGTTCCGCGGCTGGATGGTGATGGGCCTGCGCGGCGGCGAGTTCCTGCGGGACGCGGTCGGCCGGATCGCCGGGGACGCGGTGGCCGTCACGCTCGCCGACCCGTCGACGGGCGTCAGCGTCCCGGTCGGCCGGCTGGTGCCGGACACCGGGGTCGACGGGAGCCGAAGCGCCCGGACCGTGCCGATCGCCCTGCCGCAGCGCACGTGGGAGCTCACCGTCGCGCCCACCGACCGGGTGCTGCTCGGCGCCGACCTGCACCTGGACGTCGTCGCCGCGCTGATCGGCATGCTCATCACCGCGCTGCTGGCCGCGCTCACCGGCACCGTGGTCACCTCGCGCAACCGGGCCCTGCGCCGGGTCGACCAGGCCACCGTCGCGCTGCGCGAGGACATCAACCGCCGCGAGGCGGTCGAGCAGCAGCTGCGCCGCCGGGAGGAGGAGCTGATCGGCTTCGCCGGTGTCGTCGCCCACGACCTGCGCAGTCCGCTGGCCCGGATCACCGGCTATGCCGACTTCCTGCGCGAGGAGGCCGCGCCCCGGCTGGAGCCGGCGCACCGCGACTTCCTCGAACGGCTGTACAGCGGCGCCCAGCGGATGCAGTCGCTGATCGACGACCTGCTGGACTACGCCACCGCGGACAACCAGACCCTGGTCTCCACCCGGGTGGACCTGAACCGGCTGGTGGCCGAGGTGATCCGGGACCGGGTGAACGGCGCCGGCGAGCAGCAGCCCGCGATCGTGCTCTGGCCGCTGCCCACCGTCGAGGGCGATCCGGTGCTGCTCCGGCAGGTCATCGACAACCTGGTCGGCAACGCGCTGAAGTACACCCCGGCCGGGCAGCACCCGGACATCGAGATCTCCGGCCGCCCGCTGGCCGAGGGCGGGTGGCGCATCGAGCTGGCCGACCGCGGCATCGGCATCCCGGCGGCGCAGCGGGAGTCCGTCTTCACCCCGTTCACCAGGGCGGACGGCAGCCAGGACTACCACGGCACCGGATTGGGGCTGGCCATCGTGCACCGCATCATCGAACGCCACCACGGCCGGGTGGGCGTCGAGGAGAACCCGGGAGGCGGCAGCCGGTTCTGGTTCACGCTGCCCGCGGAGAGCCGCGCGGAGCAGACCATGGCCACGGGTGGCTAAGCCGCGCGGCTTCCGGTCCGATCAGATCGGTGTGCCGGATCACATCAAGGCGCTGCGTCGCTGGTACGGCGCCCTGCTCCGCCGGGGCGCCCGCTACCTCGATCCCACCGGTGCGCAGCGTCAGGACGTCGCCGACGCGCGGGAGCGGGCCGCGCGGGACCTCGCCGAGAACCACCGCGCCACGCTGGCCGCCGTCGTCGAGCACAGCGACAACGCGATCATCGGCACCACACTGGGCGGCATCGTCACGGCGTGGAACGGCGGCGCGGAACGCCTCTTCGGCTACCCCGCGGCCGAGGTGATCGGCCGCCCGGCGTCCGTGCTCGCCGACCCCGGCGGGCTCGACGAGCAGAAGGACGTGCTGGCCCGGATCACCCGCGGCGAGCGCAGCCTGCAGTACGAGGCGCGGCGGGTGCACAAGGACGGCTCGCCGCTGGAGCTCGCCGTCACCGTCGCGCCCATCCTGGAGCACGGCGGCACGATCATCGGCATCTCCGTGGTGGCCCGCGACATCGCCGCCGCCAAGGAGGCGGCCGAGCGGCGCCGGCTGGTCGAGGAACGCACCCACCAGGCGCAGCGGATGGAAAGCCTCGGCAAGCTCGCCGGCGGGGTCGCCCACGACTTCAACAACATCCTCGCCATCATCGTCAACTACACCGACTTCGCCGCCGAGCAGTCCCGGGACCCGGCCGTGCAGGCCGACCTCGAACACGTCCGGATCGCCGCCGACCGGGCCATCAGCCTGACCCACCAGCTGCTCGTGTTCACCCGCGGCGACACCATCCAGCCGCAGCACCTCGATCTGAACGCCGCCATCGACGAGGTGCGGTCGATGCTGTACCGGACCATCGGCGAGGACGTCGAGCTGCGGACCACCCCGGCCCCGGCGCCGCTGACCGTGCACGCCGACCCCGGGCAGATCCAGCAGATCCTGCTGAACCTCTCGCTCAACGCGCGCGACGCGATGCCGGACGGCGGCACGCTGGTGATCGAGGCCAACCGGGCGTCGCTGGACGAGCACCAGATCGACATGCACCCGGCGCTGGCGCCCGGCTCGTACGCGCGGCTGCTGGTCAGCGACACCGGCGAGGGCATGACGGCGGCGGTGGCCGCGCACATCTTCGAGCCGTTCTTCACCACCAAGCCGCGCGGGCAGGGCACCGGGCTGGGACTGTCCACTGTCTACGGCATCGTGGCGGAGGCGGGCGGGAGCATCAACGTCTACTCCGAGCCGGGGGTCGGCACCACCTTCCGGGTGTACCTGCCGCTGGTCGAGGCACCGCGGGACGCGGCGATTCCGCGGGCGGTCGAGACGGCGGTGCCGCAGGGCCGCGAGGAGACGGTCCTGGTGGTCGAGGACGAACCGGCGCTCGGCCGGATCGTGGCCCGGATCCTGGTCCAGGGCGGCTACCGGGTGCTGTCGGCGGAGTCCGGGCAGGAGGCGCTCGACCTGGACGCCGAGCACGGCTGCGATCTGCTGCTGACCGACGTGATCATGCCGGGGATGTCCGGGCCGCGCCTGGCGGAGCTGCTCGGGACGCGGCATCCCGGGCTGCCCGTGCTGTACATGTCGGGCTACAGCAACGGCCTGCTCGGCACGACGCACGTGCTGGACCCGGAGATCGCCTTCATCGAGAAGCCGTTCACCGCCCACGACCTGTTGCGCCGGATCAGCGCGGTGCTGACCGGCGCGGCCACGAAGAGCTGACCGGGAACTGCCGGGGTCCGGACGGCAGCCCGTGCCGTCCGGGGTGTCCGGGCAGGTCCATCGCGGTCCGTCGGCGGCGACGGCCGTGACCGCGGCGATCAGCCGGTCGCAGTCCGCGCCGGCGCCACGGCGCCGATCAGGCCGCGGTCGTCAGCTGCGACTTCCAGCCGGCCCCGCGGGCCGGACCCGCCGGCGCACGTGGCAGAGCACGATGGCCGAGTAGCCGTGCGCGGCGGCCAGCGGCACCCGGCGGACCTCGATGCGCGCGTCCCGGACCGCGAAGTCCCGCTCCAGCACCGCGCACAGGTCCCGCTCGTTGATGCCGGCGCCTGGGAACGCCTTGCCCGCCACCGAGTACTGCCGGCAGTTGCGCAGCGCGGCGGTGACGAACAGGCCGCCGGGACCGACCAGGTCGGTGAGGTGACCCATGAACGTCCGCCACGTCCCGCGGTCGCCGGTCGCGGATTCGGCGCAGTAGCCGCTGACGACGGTCGTATACCGCCGCGGCACCGGGATCGGCTGCCGGCCGTCGGCCCGGAACAGCTCGGTGATCTTCTTGCGGGTCAGCTCCTCCCGGGCGGTCACCTCCTCCTCGGCCGGGTCGGCGCCGGCCTCGCAGCGCAGGGTGTGCCGGACGAACGGCCGCCAGTCGTGCGCGCGTGCGTCGCGGTCGAGCCAGCGCCGGATCTCCGCCAGGTTGGCCGGCAGCAGATCGGCCACGTGGAGCTCGCCGGCCACCTCGGCGAAGGCGAACACGTGGTGCAGGGTCGGGCCGACGCCGAAGAACAGCACCGGCCGGCCCGGTTCGGCGTGCCGGGCCGCGTCGACCAGGAACGCGATCGTGGCCAGTTCGTCCGGCTCGACGGTGCGGTAGTAGCCGGACAGGTACTCCGCCGGGACCCAGTCGGTGTCGAAGGAGGCGTGACCGCGGCGGCGGACGAACGCCCGGGTGGCGCGGGCCAGCCCGTACTCGTAGAGGGCGGCGCCGAGGTTGGCGCCGCTGAGGAAGATCAGGGCCTGGTCCGACGTGATGGCGTCGCTGACCGCGGCGGCACCGAAGGCGCCGAGGTAGAACGGCGCCTCCTTGGCCAGCTCGGTGCCGAGGTAGCCGGCGGCCGCCGCCAGGCGCGGGGTCCGCTCGCCGGTGCTCCAGCGCCGGGCGAGGTCGTAGGCGGCTTTGCTCAGCACGTTGGTGCTGGTGCCCGTGGCGGTCAGCAGCGCGGCGTTCGCCCGCAGGTTGACCCGCAGGCCCAGCCCCCAGGCCGCGTAGCTGACCACCAGCAGCGCGACCAGGCCCGGGCGGCCGAGCCCGGCGAACAGACCCGCGGCGACGAGCGCGGCGCCGGTGGCCGCGGCGACGGCGTCCAGGGCGTACGTCGACGCCACGGTGGCGCCGAGGCTGACGGCCCAGCGGACCAGGCCCCGGCGCGCCGTGGGCGCCCCCACCGAGAGCGTCACAGCCGGCCGGCCCGTTCCGCCTCGACCAGGACCCGCCGCAGCAGCTTGCCCGCCGGCGATCTCGGCACCGCGCCGGTGAGCCGGACCGCGCGCAGCCGCTTGTACGGCGCGACCCGCTCGGCGACGTACGCCAGCAGTTCCTCCGCCGTGGCCGGCCCGCGCAGCACCACGTGCGCGACCGGCACCTCGCCGGCCTCCGGGTCGGGCCGGGGCACCACCGCAGCGTCCGCGACCGCCGGATGGGTCAGCAGCAGGTGCTCCAGCTCGGCCGGCGCCACCTGGTAGCCCCTGCACTTGATCAGCTCCTTGAGCCGGTCGGCCACGTACAGGTAACCGTCCACGTCGACGTAGCAGAGGTCGCCGGTGTGCAGCCAGCCGTCCGCGTCGACGGTCCGGGCGGTCGCGGCCGGGTCGTGCCGGTAGCCCCGCATGAGCTGGGGGCCGCGGATCCACAGCTCGCCGGTGCGGCCGGCGGCCAGGTCGGCGCCGTCCGGGCCGACGATCCGCGCCTCGGTGCCGGGCACCAGCCTGCCGACCGAGCCGCGGCGGGGCCGGTCCAGCGGCCCGCCGGCGATGAGCGCGGACGCCTCGGTCATGCCGAGGCCCTGGCTGACCGCGCAGCCCAGGCGCTCGGCGCAGCGCTGCTCCGGATCGGCGCCCAGCGGCGCCGCGCCGACGCCGACCGCGCGCAGCGAGGACAGGTCGTACCGGTCCACCACCGGGTGGTGGGCCAGCGCCAGGATGATCGGCGGGACCACGATGGTCAGCGTCGCCCGGTGGTCCTGGATCACCCGCAGGAAGTCCTCGAGGTCGAAGCGGGCCAGCGTGACCACGGTGGCGCCGGCGGCGAGGCTGCCCGGCAGCAGGCAGTTGAAGCCGAGGGCGTGGAAGAACGGCGCCACGGCCACCACCACGTCGTCCTCGGCGAAGCCCAGGGCCGCCTGACCCTGCCGGACGTTGGTCACCAGGGCGCTGTGCGTCAGCTCCACGCCCTTGGGCAGGCCCGAGGTGCCGCTGGAGTACGGCAACGCGGCCAGGTCCCGGTCCGGGTCGACCGGCACCCGCACCGCCGGGTACGGGTGTCCGATCAGCTCACCGAACGGCGTCGCACCCGGTGCCTCGCCGAGCACGTACACCTGCTCGACCCCGGCCTTCGCCGCCGCGGCCACCGCGGGGTCGGCCAGCGCCGGCACGGTGACCAGCACCCGTGCCGACGCGTCGGCCAGCTGCCCGGCCAGCTCCTCGACGGTCAGTCCCGGGTTGGCCCCGGTGACGATCCCGCCCGCGGCCATCGCCCCGTAGGCGATCAGGGCGTACTCCGGCAGGTTGGGACAGTGCACGGCCAGCACGTCGCCGGGGGCGAACCCGCGGGCGGCCAGCCCGGCCGCCATCCGGTCGACGCCGGCGGCCAGCTCGCGATAGCTGATGGTCCGTCCGCTGAGCCCGTCGACCAGGGCCGGCTTGTCGCCGAGCCGCTCGGCGTGCCGCAGGACGAACGCGGGCACGGTGGACCCGCCGACCTCCACATCGGGCAGGTCACTGCGCAGGATGCTGCTGGAAAGGTTCATGACCCGGACCGTAGGCAGCGGGCGTGTGCTGACCGTTTCCCGACCGTGTGCGCAGCGTGGTTCGCGATAAAGTCCTGCTGACGACGGCGGTGGCTATGGCGCAGGAGGAACTCCGGGTCCGGGTGCTCGGTGCGGCCGAGCTGACCGTGGGTGGGCGGCCACCCGCGGAGCTGGCGTCCGTCAAGGCCACGGCGCTGGTCTGCTACCTGGCGGTGACCGGCGCCGCGCACTCCCGTTCGGCGCTGGCCGGGCTGCTCTGGAGCGACCTGCCGGAGCCGGCCGCCCGGGCGAACCTGCGGCTGGTGCTGAGCAAGCTGCGCCGGGCGCTGCCCGGCCATCTGGTGGCGACCCGGGAGACGGTGGGGCTGGACGGGCGCCGCCCGATCCACCTCGATGCCGCCGAGGTGGCCCGGGCGGCCGCCGGCGAGCGGCCCGGCCCCGAGCTGCTGGCCGCCGTCCGGCTCTGCCGCGGCGACTTCCTCGGCTGTCTCGCCGTTCCCGGCGCCCCGGTGTTCGAGGAGTGGGCCGACGAGCGCCGCGCCGCGGTCCGGGCCGACATGCTCGCGGCCATGGAGCGGGCGCTGCGGTACGCCCGCGACGAGCACGACGCCCCGGCCGGCATCGAGGTGGCCCGCCGGATGCTGGCGCTCGACCGGCTCGCCGAGGACGCGCACCGGGCGCTGATGTGGTTCCTGGTCGAGGCCGGTCAGCGCGGCGCGGCCCTGGCCCAGTACGAGACCTGCCGCGGCCTGCTCCGCGACGAGCTGGGCGTCGAGCCGGCCGCGGCCACCACCGCGCTGCGCGACCAGATCGCGGCCACCGGCGGGTTCGCCGTGCCACGCCCGGCGGCGCCGGCCGCGGATCTGCCGCGTCCCCTGACGACGCTGATCGGCCGCACCCGGGAGCTCGCCCGCGTGCACGAGCTGCTCGACGACCCCGCGTGCCGGCTGGTGACGCTGGTCGGGCCGGGCGGCATCGGCAAGACCCGGCTGGCCGTCGAGGTCGCCGCCACCCGGCAGCAGGCGCACCGCGACGGCTGCGTCTTCGTCTCCCTGGTGGGCACCGAGGACGCCGGGGACGGGGTCGTCAGCGCGCTGGCCCGGGCGCTGGGGGTGGCCACGGCGACGCCGAGCCCGCCGCTGGAGCTGATCGCCGAGCACCTGGCCGGCCGCGAGACGCTGCTCGTGCTCGACAACCTGGAGCACCTGCCCGGCGCGGCGGCGGTGCTGGCCGAGCTGCTCGGCCGGGCGCCGGCGGCGCGGCTGCTGGTGACCTCCCGGCGGCAGCTGGGGCTGGCGGCGGAGCAGCTGGTCGAGGTGCCGGGCCTGCCGGGCCCCGAGGCCGTCCAGCTCTTCGCGGAACGGGCCCGGCTGCTGCGGCCGGGCTTCGCGGCCGGCGCCGGGGACGAGGGCGTCGACCGGATCTGCCGGCTGGTGGCCGGCGTGCCGCTGGCGATCGAACTGGCCGCCCGCTGGATCCGGTCCGCCGCGCCGCCGGTGATCGCCGACCGGCTCGCGGCCGGGCTTGATCTGCTGGCGACCGCGTCGCCGGACGTCGAACCGCGGCACCGCAGCCTGCGCACGGTCGTCGACCGGTCGTGGGAGCTGCTCACCGCCGAGGAGCGCGGCGTGCTGCGCCGGCTCTCGGTGCTGCGGGGCGGCTTCGACCTGGCGGCGGCCGCCGCGGTGGCGGAGGCGGGCCTGCCGCTGCTGGCCGCCCTGGTCGACCAGTCACTGGTCGCGGCCGGCGAGGACGGCCGCTACGGCATGCACGAGCTGCTCCGGCAGTACGCCGCCGAGCTGCTGGCCGCGGACCCGGCGGAGGAGGACCGGACCCGGCGTCGGCACGCCGAGCACTACGCGGCGCTGCGGCTGACCCCGGCCCGGGCGGGCCTGGAGGCGGAGAACCTGCGGGTGGCCACGGAATGGCTGATCCGCGAGGCCGACCCGGACGCCTTGGACGCGCATCTGCTGCGGGTCTGGGAGCTGTACCAGCGGGCCGGCTGGTTCCGGGAGGCCCGGGCCTTCTTCGGTGCGGCGCTGCGGCGCCCGGACATCACCGCGTTGCACCACGCCCGCTGGCAGCGGCTGCTCGGCGAGGCGCACCAGCAGCTCGGTGCGGCCCCGGCCGCCCGGCACCACCTGGAGCTCGCCCTGTCGGCGCTGGGCAGCAGGTCGCCGGCCTCGCCCGCCGGCTGGCACGGGATGCTCGCGGCGCAGGCGGCCCGCCGGCTGCTGGGCGGCCACCGCCCCGCCGCCGGCGACGGCCGCGAGCCGGCTCAGGAGCGCGCCGCCGCGAGCTACACGATCATCGAGGTCTACTGGGTGCTGCAGGAGCGGACGCCGCTGCTGCCGGCCGCGCTGCGGGCGCTCACCGACGCCGAGCGCGCCGGGGATCTCGAGCTGACCGCCCGGGCCCGGGCCGGCGTCGGCATGGTCCTGGGCACGGCCGGCCTGCGCGGGCACGCCCGCCGCCAGCTGGCCGCCGCGAGCGCCGCCGCGGCGCGCACCGACGACCCGCTCACGATCTGCTGGGTCGCCATCGTGGGCGGCCTGCACTGGGTCGGGGCCGGCGACTGGGCGGCGGTGGAGGTGGCCGCCGCCCGGGTCCGGGAGCTGGGCCGGCGGATCCCGATGCACCGGTGGGCCGACGAGGTGCTGCTGATCACCGCGGTCGTGCACTACCTGACCGCCCGGTACCCGCAGGCGGCGGCTGCGGCGGCCGAGGGGCTGGCCGCGGGCCGGGAGCGCCGCGACCCGGTGGTGCAGTTCTGGGGCCTGATGGTCCTGATCGAGACCGGCCTGCGGACCGATCCGGCGGACCCGGCGCTGCCCGGGCTGCTGCGGGAGGCCGAGCGGCTCCGGCCCTTCGCGGCCGGCATCGACGGCGCCCGGCTGCACGCGGCGCAGGCCAGGGCGCACCTCGCCGCCGGCCGCCCGGAGCAGGCCTGGCTGTCGGTGCGGGCCGCGGACGAGCTGGTGGGCCCGCGGCCGTCCGTCGAGCAGTACGTGCTGGAGGCCCACGCCGGCATCGTGGAGGTCTGCCTGGCCCTGCGTGAGCACGAGCCGGACCGGGACGGCCCGCGCGCCACCGCGGCCGCGGCCGTACGCCGGTTGCGCCGCTATGCGCGCACGTTCCCGATGGCCCTGCCCCGCGCGTTGATCTGCGCAGGATTGCAGGACGCCCTCGACGGGCGGACGGGCCGGGCGCTGCGGGCGTGGACCCGGGCGGTCCGCGCGGCCGAGCAGCTGGCGATGCCGTACGAGCTGGCCCGGGCCCACGACGAGCTCGGGCGCCGGCTGGCCCCGGGGCAGCGCTCGCCGCTGGGGCTGGACCGGGACGGCCACCTGGCCCGGGCCGACGCCGGGTACCGGGCCATCGGCTGCCCGCGGGCCGGCGCCGCCGAACCCCGCCTTCCGTAACGCTGGTTCCGTGTTTCTGAGACTATGAACCCATATACACCATGGGTCCGGTAACAGCTGATACGGGATCTGCCTGGAGGGGCGGCCATGACCAGTAGGGCGTGGTGGGTACAACGCTGGCTGCGCGGGACCGACACCATGCTGGGCCAGGTCCGCACGCTGTTCCTCGGCATCCTGCTGGTCTGGCCCGGGTTCGGCCTGTGGGGCCTCATCGGCGGAGCCCGGCACGGGCTGGGCGTGCCGGCCGTGGTGGCGGCCCTGCTGGTGGTGGCCTGGCTCTACCTCGGGTACCGCCGCCAGCGCTTCCCCGCCTGGAGCTGGATCCCCGAGGGCGCCTGCGTGTGTGTGGTGGCCGCGGCGTCCGACTACGGCATCACCATCGGCCTGCTCTTCGTCTGGGTCAACTTCCGCTCGCTGTACGGCCGGCTCCGGCAGAAGCTGCTCGCCGCCGCGGTGCTCTGCGTGATCATGGCCGTGGGCATCATGCTCGGCGTCGCGCCCGGTGCCGCCCTGCCGCTGCTGTTCACCGCGCTGATCTCCGTCGCGGTCAACCACGTGCTGGCCCGCGGCAGCAGTGCCCGGGACCGGTCGGCCGACCGGGAGGCCACGCTGGCGTCGGCCGGCGCCGGCCTGGTCGCCTCCATGTCGCGGGCCGAGGCGATGGACGTGACCCTGGGCGCCGCGCTCAGCCTCGACCGGGCCTCGAGCGCCGCGCTCGTCCTGACCGTCACCCGGCAGTCGCTGCACGTCATCGCCGCGGCCGGGAACGTGGGCAGCGAGGCGGCCGGCTGGATCACCGAGCTGGCCCGGCTGCCGGCGGGCACCGACGCCGCGCTCCGGCCCGGCGAGTACGTGGCGGTCGGCGACGAGGCGGCCCGGGAGGTGACCGAGCTGCTCCGGCTGCCCCCGCATCCCATGGTCATGCTCGCCCCGCTGGCCGCGCACGGGCACGCCTTCGGCATGCTGGTGCTGGCGCTCGACCGGCGGCCGGCCGACGATCTGTCGGCCGCGCTGACCACCCTGGCGGACGAGGCGGCGCTCACCCTCGACCAGTTGCTGAGCCGGTCGCGGCTGAGCATCGTGGTCGAGCACTCCGCCGACGCGCTGATCCTGGCCGGCGAGAACGGCGTGATCCGGTTCGTCAATCCGGCGGCCGAGATGCTGCTGGCCTGCCCGGGCGAGATGCTCACGGGTCACGACCTGTGGTCGCTGGTGCACGAGGACGAGGTGTCCGTGCTGCGCGACGTAGCGTCGTCGTTCGTCCGGCCGAAGCCGGTGCCCTGCCGGATCCGGGGCAGCGAGAGCGCGGAGTGGGCCGACGTGGAGGCCCTGGTCGAGTACGTGAGCGAGCACGACGGCTCGCGCAGCATCGTCTTCACCGCGCGCGACGTCTCCGAGCGGCACCGGCTCGAGCTGGAGCTGCGGCACGCGCAGAAGCTGGAGTCGGTCGGCCGGCTCGCCGCCGGCATCGCCCACGAGATCAACACCCCGATCCAGTTCGTCGGTGACAACGTGCGGTTCCTGGACACCGCCTTCGCCGATCTGGACCGGCTGCTCGCCGCGTACCGGGAGCTGGTGTCGGCGGCGCAGGCGAACGGCGACCTCACCGCCGCGCTGCGCAACCTCGACGGGGTGGCGACCGAGATCGACATCGACTTCGTGATGGAGGAGGTGCCGGCCGCGGTCACCCAGACCCTCGAGGGCATCGGCCGGGTGGCCCACATCGTCCGGGCGATGAAGGCGTTCGGCCATCCCGGCACCGAGGAGAAGAGCCGGGCGGACCTCAACGAGGCGATCCAGAACACCGTCGTGGTCGCTAACAACGAGATCAAGTACATCGCCGACGTCGAGACCGACCTCGGAGAGCTCCCCCTGGTGCACTGCCATCTCGGCGACATCAACCAGGTGGTGCTCAACCTGGTGGTCAACGCCGCCCACGCGATCGGCGCGGCGGACCGGGGCCGGGGCACGATCCGGATCAGCACCCGCCTGGACGACGGATACGCCGTCATCGAGGTCGCCGACACCGGCACGGGCGTGCCCCCGGAGATCGCCGACAAGCTCTTCGACCCGTTCTTCACCACCAAGGAGGTGGGCACGGGCACCGGTCAGGGGCTCGCCCTGGTCCGCACCCTGGTGGCGGACCGGCACGGCGGCACCATCGACTTCACCAGCACGGTCGGCGCCGGCACCGTCTTCACCGTACGGTTGCCGGTCGGCGAGCTCGGCGAGATGCCGGACACCCGGCTCGCGGAGGCGTCCCGGTGACCGCCGGCAGCCCGCCGCCGCAGCGGCCGCACATCCTGTTCGTCGACGACGAGCCGCGGATCCTCGGCGGCCTGCGGCGCATGCTCCGGATCCATCGGGACCGCTGGGACATGTCCTTCGCCGAGGGCGCCGACGCGGCCCTGGCCGCCATGCGGGAGCGGCCGTGCGACGTGATCGTCTCGGACTACCGGATGCCCGGGATGAACGGCGCGCAGCTGCTGGAACAGGTCCGGATCGAGTACCCGGCGACGGCCCGGGTGATCCTCTCCGGCCAGACCAACGAGGACAACCTGCTCGGCATCATGGTGCTGGCCCACGAGTTCCTCACCAAACCGAGCTCACCGGAGCAGCTGGTCGCCACGGTGGAGCGGCTCATCGACGTCCGCGCCGGCACCGGCCCGGGCGCGCGACCGGACCAGGCCGACCTCCAGTCCCTGCCGAGCCCGCCGCGCACGCTCGTCGAGCTCGTCGAGGCGCTCGGCTCCGACGACGCGTCGGCGCAGTCGGTCGGCGCCGTCATCGAGCGGGATCCCGCCGTGACGGCCAAGGTGCTGCAGCTGGTGAACTCGTCGGCGTACACGCTGGGCCGCAAGATCAGCGACGTCGGGCAGGCGGTGACACTGCTCGGCGTGCACACCGTACGCGGGCTGGTGCTCATGCACGACCTGATCCGGACGTTCGACGTCGGCAGCGGGCTGCCCGCGGAATGGCTGGACGGGCTCACCCTGCACTCGGTCGAGACCTCACGGCTGTGCCGGATGTTCGCCGCGGGCACCGCCTGGGAGAGCAACGCCTTCACCGCCGGCCTGCTGCACGAGATCGGCCAGCTGGTGCTCGCCTCGATGCAGCCACGCGAGTTCGCGCAGGCCCTGGTGCGCTGGCGCGATCCGGCGCCGGATCCGGCCGGCGCCACCCTGCTCTGCGTCACGGAATCGGCGCTGATCGGCTTCTCGCATCTCGACGCCGGGGTCGGCCTGCTGCGGTTCTGGGGGCTGCCGGATCCGGTGATCGAGGCGGTCGCCGGCCACGCGTCCGCGGTGCCACCGGTGGCGGTGACCGACGCGCCGTCCGCCGTCACGGTGGCGCACCTGGCGGTGGAGGCGGAGCTCGGGCTGGTGTGCGGGTCGGCCGGCGCGTTCGCGCTCGACGAGGATCAGCTCGACGAGCCCGCCCGGGCCGTGCTCACCCGATGGCGACGGGAGCGGGCGCCGCGCTGACCCCGGCCGGGTCCAGCACCATCACCGGTTCGGCGACGCCGTCCTCCAGCGCGGCGAAGTTGCGCAGCCGGGTGAGCAGGCCCACGGTGACCTCCTGACCGGCGTTCACCAGCAGCACGTCCGACCGGCTCCGGACCGCGGCGGCCAGCACCATGCCGGACTGCAGGTCGGCCAGCAGCACCCCGCGGATCGCCTCGGCCGTCGCCGCCCCGGTCGCCGCGAACGCCGCCAGCAGCGCGGGATCGTAGAGCTGGGCGTTGGTCCGCAGCGTCGCCAGGGCGACCGTCGGGGACATCCCCTGCAGCAGCAGCGCGTCGTGATCCTGCACCAGGCGCAGCAGCCGGCCGCCGAGCGGGATCCGGTCGCCGGCGGTGCCGTCCGCCGGCGACCCCGAGCCGTCGAAGCCCTTGCGGGAGTAGCGGATGCAGTCGGCCACCGGCGTCATCCGGGGGATCGGCGAGATGAGCTGGACGGCGACGGCCGGCAGCTCGTCCACCATCGCCTGCTCGGCCGGGGTCAGCTCGGCGCCGGTGTCGAGCTTGCCGGCCACCGTCGGGGGCAGCGACACGATGCCCAGCTGGGCCATCTCCACGGCGAGCTCGGCCGCCCAGCGGTCCTCGATCTCCACCTGGTCGAGGATCGCCGAGGCCACCCGCCGCATCCGCGACGCCCGGCCGAACGCCGCCGGGCTGGCCAGCGACAGCACGTCGGACAGCGCCTTGACGCTGCCCTGCAGGGTGCGTTCCAGCAGCTCACGCTCGGCCACGACCAGCCGGTGCTGGGTCACGCAGTCGCGCAGGGCGGCCGTCATCGTCTCGGTGTCGACGGGCTTGAGCAGCATCCGGAAGACGCGCCCCTGGTTCACGGTGACCGCGGCGTCGGCCAGGCTGGTGTGGCCGGTGAGCAGCATCCGGGTGCTGGTGGGCGCCGCCTTCGCCGCCGCGGCCAGGAACTGCGCGCCGTTGATGCCGGGCATGAGGAAGTCGGAGACGATCACCGCGAAGGGCGCGGCCGGCTTCAGGGCGAACAACCCGTTCGCGGCGCCGACCGCGGTTTCCACGTCGAAGTCGCGGCGCAGCTGCCGGCGGAGCCCGTCGAGCAGGTTCGGCTCATCGTCGACCAGCAGGATCCGCGGTCGTTCGACGGCGTTCGTCATGCCCGCTCCTCGCAGTGGCTTGAATCACCCCAATATAGGCCTAAAGCGGTTTATCCACCGAGCTTCCGAAGGGCAGCGTCAGCGTGAACACCGATCCGGCGCCGAGCGTGGACACGACCGTGACGTCGCCGTCCATCGCCCGGGCCAGCCGGCGGGCGATGAACAGGCCCAGGCCCGTGCCGCTGGTGCTCATCGTCATCGGGTCCTCCACCCGGTGGAACTTGCCGAAGACCTTCTCGAGCTGGTCGGCGGGGATGCCGCGGCCGTGGTCGCGGACCTCGACGCGCACCTGCGCCCCGACGCGCCGCAGGCCGACCTCCACCTCGGCGTCGGCCGCGGAGTACTTGAGGCCGTTGCCGATCAGATTGGCGAGCACCTGCAGGGCCCGGCCGTCGTCGCAGTGCGCGAGGACCGGCTCCGGCGGCAGATCCAGCACCACCCGGGCCGAGCCGAGGTCGCGGGCCGCCTGGGTGACCAGCGCGCCGAGGTCGTGCGTGCCCGCCGACACCTGCAACGCCACGTCGTCCGGGTTGTCGCCGAACCGCGAGGCCAGCAGCAGGTCCTCCACCAGCCGGGACAGGTGCCCGGCGCGGTCGCCGATGAGGTTCAGCGCGTCCATGCGCTTCTGCGGGGTCATCCGCTCGCCCCGGGTCCGCAGCAGGTCGACGTAGCCGATGATCGGGGTCAGCGGGGTCCGCAGCTCGTGCGAGACCATCGCGATGAAGTCGGACTTGAGCCGCTCGGTGCGGTACTCCCGGGTCAGGTCGCTGATCACGATCACGTCCCGGACCAGCTGCCCGGCGGTGAAGATCGCCGAGTGGGCGAGGCGCAGCCGGCGCTGCTCGCCGTCCCGGCGGCGGATCGTCAGCTCGGCGACCGTCCTCGGCTGCGCCACCGAGACGGGCATGAGCCGTCGGCGTTCCTCCTCGTCCGGCAGGTCGAGCACCGCGGCGAGCGGCCGGCCGGTGGCGTCGCCGGCGTCGACGCCGGTGATCTCCGCGAGCGCCCGGCTCCAGACCTGCACCAGCCCGGCGCCGTCGATCACCATGATGCCCTCGGCGGACTGCTCGACGACCGCCTGCAGCTTGCTGGTCTCGGCGACCAGCCGGTCCAGGTGCTCGGCGCCGCGCATGGCCACCGCGAGGGCGCTGGCGAGCGAGGCCAGCAACGTGACGTCACCGGTTGTCATCCAGCCGCGGCTGCGGCCCCGGGTGCCGAAGGCCGCCGTGCCGAACCGCCGCCCGCCGCCCAGCACCGGGACGACCACCAGGTGACGCAGCCCGTCCGGCAGGTCGTCGGTGAGGTGCACGGGACCGTCGATCGGGCCGAGGGCCGCGAGGTGCGGCGGCACCGGCCCGGTCCGGACGGCGGCGGGGTCGGCGCCGTCCACCGACAGGGCGGCCCCGGCGCTGTCCAGCGCCACCATGGCCAGGTCGGCGCCGAAGGCCTCCCGCACCAGCAGCAGGAACTGGCGCACGACGTCCTCCCGCTCGGCCAGCGCGTGGGACAGCTGGAGCAGGCAGGCCGAGCGGGCGTGCTCGTCGGCCTCCCGCGCCGCCGCCCGGTAGGCGTAGGTGACGGCGAGGGCCGGCATCGCCATGAACGGCAGCAGCAACGGCGAGTGCAGCGCGATCTCGGCGGTGGTCAGCCCGGTCGCCATCGTGCCGACCGCCATGTACGCCGACAGCCGGGCCTCCGCGCGCACGATCCGCCACGGCGAGGTCTTGTCGATCACGCCCAGGATCTGGGCCAGGCAGCAGAGGTTCACCCCGGTGAACGCGACCGTGCCGGCCAGCACCCCGGCCAGCACGCCCAGGCTCAGCGAGCCGGGCGCGCCGCCGGTCAGGTGCACGGTGAGGATCAGCACGGAGGTGGCCGCCGTGTAGGTGCCGAGGTTGAACACGGCCTTCACCACCGGACGCCGTTGCAGCGCGCTGGCGAGCACCAGCCCGGCGGCGGCGGCGAAGAGGGCGGCACGGGGCGGCAGCAGCAGCACGTCGACGATGAGCGCCGCCTCGTAGAGGCTGAGCTCCTCGACGGCCTCCCCGTGCCGCAGCCGGACCACGATCATCTCGGCGAGACAGGTCAGCACCGTCAGGCCGAGCAGCAGCACCATGGTCGGCACGCCGAGGCCCCGCAGCACACTGCCGCGGTCGGCGAGGCCGACCACCACGACGGCGGCCAGGGCGACGCCGAGCAGGACCACGCCGGTGACCCGCCGCGTGATGGGATCACGCAGGTGCGCGCGCACGGCTCCGGCCGCCCGGGACAAGGCCGGGCGGCCGGAGCGTGCTGACGCTTGGGTCACGACGTGGGCATCCAGGCCCAGGCCCGGGCGTTCCACCGGTCGGCCGCCCAGGCCCGCGCGGCCCAGTCGTCGGCGGCCCAGGCCCGCGCCGTCCAGTCCGCGTCCGCCCAGGCCCGCGCGGCCCAGTCGTCGGACGCCCAGGCGCGTGCGGCCCAGGCCCGGGCCGCCCAGGCCCGCGCAGCCCAGTCACCGTCGGCCCACGCCCGCGCCGTCCAGTCCGCGTCCGCCCAGGCCCGCGCGGCCCAGGCACGGGCGGCCGGGTCCAGCTGCGCCCAGGCCCGTGCGGCCCAGTCCCGCGAGGCCGGGGTCAGCCGCTTCCACGCCCGCTCGGCGGCCTGCTGGTCGCCGTCCACCAGGGCCTTCGAGAACGCGGCCCAGCGCTTCGCGTCGCGCCCGACGGTGGCGGTGTCGGCGTCGTACTGCTGCTGGGCCCGGCCGGCACTCCAGCGCGGCGCCTCGGCGAGCACACGGACGGCGTCCAGGCCACCCGCGCCTGCCCCGGCCGCGCGGTCCAGCCCGGCACTCGGGTACGCCGTGCTGGTGAGCAGGTTCTTCACCGCGGCCGGCCGCAGGTTGGGCTGCTCGGCGAGCACGCCGGCGACGACCCCGGAGGTGACCGCGGCGGCCATGGATGTGCCGGAGCCGCGCAGGTAACCGTTGCCGACCCGGGCCTGCGGGTTGCCCCGCTCGACCACGCTGCCCGGCGAGCTCAGGCTCACCACGTGGCCGCCGGCCGCCACCAGGTCCGGCTTGGCGTCGCCCTGCCAGGTCGGCCCGCGTCCGGACCAGACGCCGACCACGTCGTCGTCCCGGCCGGCCGTGCCGCCGGCGTCCAGCCCGCCCGCGGTGAGCAGCAGCGGGTCGTTGCCGGGCGAGGTCACCGAGCCCGTACCGGGGCCGTCGTTGCCGGACGGCACGACGACCGTGATGCCCTGGTGCCACAGCGATTCCAGGGCCTGGGTCAGCGGGTCGATCTGGTACGGCAGCGGGCTGTCCGAGGAGAGCGACAGGTTGACCACCTGCACGTCCCGGCGGTGGTCGCTGACCCACTGCAGCCCGCGCAGCACCGTGGTGAGGTCGGTACGCCCGTCCGCGTCGGCGACCTTGACATCGACGATCTTGGCGCCCGGCGCGACTCCCCGGTGGGCGCCCGCCGAGGCCTCGCCCGTCGCGGCGATCAGCCCGGCCATGAACGTGCCGTGGCCGTAGCCGTCCCCGGCGCCGGTGCCGGTCAGGTCGACCCGGCCGGCCAGCTGTCCCGCGAGGTCGGGCACGTCGGCGATGCCCGTGTCGACCACGGCCACCGTGACACCGCGGCCCTCGTCGCCGTCGGCGGGCAGGCCGAGCATCTCGCGTACGGTCGTCGCCGTTGCCGTCCCGGCGGGCACCGCCGCCTCGGCGACGGTGATCTCCCGCTGCGGCGCCACCGACCAGGCCGGGTCGAGGGTGGTGTCCCCCGGCAGCCGCGCCGCGACACCGCGCACGACGGGCAGCAGCGTCACCACCCGGCCGCCGGCGGCCAGCACGGCCCGGGCCGCCCCGGCCGAGTCGGCGCCGGTCACGACGACGTCGCGCCACTCCCCCGCGGCGGGCTGCGCCCCGGCCGGAGCCGGCAGGCCGACGATCACGAGCGCGGCGGCGGCCGCCGTGAGCCGGCGGCGGTGGGCGGCGGTGACGCCCGGTGATGTCGCAAATCGGGGAATTCTCACGGTCCGCACTCTCCTTGCTACTGTGGGTAACCGTTCGACGTTGTCGGCGGCCAGGGCCAACTCGGTCCGTGGCGGCATCATCGGCCGCCCCACAGCCATCTTGAGAAGGATCGGTCGTCAATCGGTTTCGGCGGCGGGCACCGGCCCCGCCAGCACACCGTCGATCAGGTCGAGCACGGCGTCCGCGGTGAACGGCTTGGCGAGGTAGTAGTCCACCCCGCCGGCCCAGGCCCGGGCGTTGGCGTCGGACTCGGCGGCCGCGGTCAGCATGAGCACCGGTATCGGCTCGCCGGGCTGGGCGCGGATGACGTCCAGCACCCCGAAACCGTCCAGGCCCGGCATCATCACGTCCAGCACCACGAAGTCCGGGCTCGCCGCCTGCACCGCCGCGACGGCGGCCAGCCCGTCCACGGCGAGGCTGACCTCGTAGCCGTCCAGCTCCAGCACGTCGGTCAGCAGCTGCCGGATCGCCGGGTCGTCGTCGACGACCAGGATGCGTGCCATGTGCTCCCCTTCCCGGGCGGCGCCACGACGGCACCGCCGGTGCTCAGCGCCGGCGGTTGCCGTGCCACAAGCCGGCCTGGCGCGACGCCTCGTCGGCCGCCCGGCGCCAGTCCACGGCCTGCGCCGTCAGCTGCGGATGGGACAGCAGCCGAGCCAGCTCCGCGGGGTGGCGGCCGGCGGCCGGGCACGCGGACTCGGTCTCCTGGATCAGCAGGTGCGCCGTCCGGACGGCCGCGGCCACCCCGAGCCCGGACGGCTCCGGCGCCTGCGCGGCGTCGCGCCAGGCCACCGCGGCGACGATCGGCGGCGGCAGTCCCCACAGGTGCAGCAGCTCCACGCCGACGTCGCGGAACGGCACCCCGTCGCGGGTCTCCGCGCCCAGGTCGACGCCGGAGCCCTGTTCGTCACCCACCGCCGCCAGGCAGACCAGCCGGCCGACGTCCTGCAGCAGCGCCGCGGCCTGCGCGTGCGGGCGGTTGGCCGGCGAGGCCACGAAGTCCGTCAGGCAGGCGGTCGCCACCGCGTGCCGCCAGGCGGTGCGGAGGTGCTGCTCGATCACCGGGCTCCAGGGTGAGGTCGGGCGCAGCACGTGCCCCGCGCCGGCCACCGCCTGGACCATCGGCACCCCCATGGCGTTGACGATCGACTCGACGGAGGAGTTGCGGGGCCGGGAGCCGAAGAACCGGGAGTTGGACAGCTGGAGCAGCTTCGCGGTCAGCCCGACGTCGTGCATCGCCGTCTGCACCGCGTACGCCAGGTCGGCGTCGGGGGCGAGCAGGCCGACGATCCCGTCGGTGTGCTCGGGCAGCGTGGGTATCGCGCGGACCCCGCCGGCGATCCGCCGTGCCTCGCTCTGATGGCTGCTGGAGGTCCGGATCAGCAGCTGCTCGATCACCGCGATCACGCTCTCCGCGTCCGAGGGCTTGGTGAGGAACCGGTGCCCGGCGACGGCCACCTGGATCGCCGCCGCCGGCTCGATGTGCCCGGACAGCACCACCCGGGCCACCTCCGGATGCCGCCGGCTGACGTTGGTGAGCAGCTCGGCGCCGTCCATCCCGGGCATCCGCATGTCCGACACCACCACGTCGTACGGCGCCCGGGCCAGCAGCTCGAGGGCCTCGGCGCCGTCGCAGACGAAGTCCATCTCCCACTCGCCCCGCTTGCCGCGCAGCGAGCGGCGCAGTCCGTCCAGGATCCGGGGCTCGTCGTCGACGAACAGGGCACGGGCCTTGGTCATGCGGAGGCGTCCTGCTTGCCGGCGATCGGCAGCCGCACGATGAACTCCGTGCCCTGGCCCACCGCCGAGCGCACCTCGATCGAGCCGCCGTGCTTCTCCAGCACCGCGCGGGCCAGCGCGAGCCCCTGCCCGGTGCCCTTGCCGACCTCCTTGGTGGTGAAGAAGGGCTCGAAGATGGACTGCTGGATGTCCTCGGGGATGCCGGCGCCGTTGTCCGCGAAGCTGAGCACCACGGTGGGACCGGCCGTCGTGGAGGTGATCCGGATCTCGCCCCGTTCGGCCTTGTCCTTGAGGGCGTCGGCGGCGTTGACGAGCAGGTTGAGGAAGACCTGGTTCAGGTCGCCGAGGTGGCACAGCACGTCGGGCAGCTCACCGAGCTCCAGCACGACGTCGGCGACGTACTTGACCTCGTTGCGGGCGACCGTGAGCGTGGTCCGGATCGCCTCGTTCAGGTCGGCGTACGCCTGCTCCGAGGAGTCCTTGTAGCTGAACGACTTCATCGCCCGGACCAGCGACGCCACCCGTTCGACGCCCTCCAGGCTCTGGCTGACCGCGGCGGGGATCTCGGTGGCGAGGTACTCGATGTCCGCCTTGAGCTCGGCCGCCTGCGCGCGCTGCGTCCGCTCACCCCACTCCACCTCGCCCAGCGCCGGGGTCATGCACTCGCGGTAGACCAGCAGCAGCTCCACCATGTCCTGGTAGGCGTCGGCCAGGAACCGGGTGTTGTCCCCGACGAACTGGATCGGGGTGTTGATCTCGTGCGCCAGGCCGGCGGAGAGCCGCCCCAGGGACTCGAGCTTCTGGTCGTGACGGTCCTCGAGCTCGGCGCGGCGCACCTCGGTCATGTCCCGGAAGGTGACCACCGCGCCGGGTGGCCCGCCGCCGTTCTCCAGCGGTGCGACCGAGCACGCGACACCGAAGGTGGAGCCGTCCTTGCGGACGAAGGTCTCGTCGACGGTCTGCAGGGCGTCCGGCCGGATCCGCCGCAGCGGGCACTCGCTCTCCGGCTGCGGGGCGCCGTTCCAGGGCACGGCGTGCACCACGTCGTGCACCGACAGGCCGAGCAGTTCCTGCTCCTGCCAGCCGAGCATCTCCGACGCGGCCCGGTTCATCGACGTGAGCTTCCCGTCGCCGTCGACCGTGTAGAGGCCCTCGGCCAGGTCGTCCATGATCACCGAGCGGAACGCCTGCGCCTGCTCGCGCTCGGTGACGTCCACCAGCACCAGCGCGACGCCCATCGGCCGCGCCCCGACGCACACGGGATAGCACCCGAGGAGCCAGGAGCGCAGACCGTCGGTGCCGTCCGCCGCCGGGGCGGTGATCGCGGTCCCGACGACCGCCTCGGCGGTCTGCCAGGCCCGGCGGTACGGGATCTCGAGCTGGGGCCAGAGCGCCGCCAGCGCCTCGTGCACGGGCATGCCGAGCTGCTGTGACCGCGGCACGCTCCCCAGCGCGGCCAGGGTGTCGTTGACCCGGGCCAGCCGGGCGTCGCTGTCCACGAAGCCGAAGCCGGCGGGTGCGGCCGACTCCAGGGTCTCCAGCAGGGACCGGGTCTCCGCGAGGCACCGGCGGTCGTCGAGGTCCGTCGCGGTCACGATCCAGGAGCCGGCCGGGTCGTCACCGGGGCGCGCCGGGGTGAACCGCACGCTGTGCCAGCGGCTCGATCCGTCCGCGCCGATCCGGCATTCCACCTCGTACGGTTCCGCGCCGGGCCGGGCCGCCACCGCGTCGGCGTCGTCGGGGTGCACCAGCGAGCTCCAGGGGGCCCCGTCGCCGCCCGGGTACTGCCGGGCACGCTCGTTGGCGTACCGGATGAGCCCCTGCCCGGAGACCACCCAGACGGCGTCGCGGACCGCCTCGGCGACCGCCCGCGCGTCGAGGTCGAGCGGCGGCGGGCCGCCCGGAGCCGGCCGTGGCGCTCGAGGTCCAGTCACGTTTGCCTTCCTCAGGGGCCGCGGCGATGGGCACCCTTCGTACTGCCCATCGGCCGCGCACACGCCGATCTGAGGTCAGGGCGTCCGGCTGAGCCATTGCTGGTTGGCGCCGGTGCCGCAGGCGTACTGGATGAGCCGGACGCCGTCGGCCGTGCCGCCGCTGATCACGTCGAGGCATCGGCCGCTGTGCCGGGCCACCAGCCGGTAGTAGCCGCCGCCCGCGTCCTGCACCTGCCACTGCTGGTTGGTGCCGGTGCCGCAGGTGTACTGCACGACCCGGGCGTTGTCGGCGGTCGACGCGTCCGCCACGTCCAGGCACTTTCCGCTGTGCCGGGCCTCCAGCTGCACGTAGCCGTTGCCCAGGTCGCGCCGGCGCCACTGCTGGTTGAGGCCGCTGCCGCAGGTGTACTGGATGGTCTCGGCACGGTCGGCGGTCGAGGCGCCCACCACGTCGACGCACTTGCCGGAGTGCCGGGCCACCACGGCGGTGTAGGCGCCGCCCGGCCCGGTCACCGTGCCGGCCGCGGTGTCCACGACCAGCGACGGGAAGTAGTCCATCGCCAGCGTCGTGGCGGTCGGGAAGCGCAGCGGCGCCCAGACGTAGCGGGAGTCGTTGACCGTGCCGCCCAGGGAGTTGCCCCACCGGTCGCCCAGATACAGGTACGCCGTGCCGGCCGTGCCCGAGATCGGCAGGACGTACGCCGTCTGCGACTGGTACGCCGTCGCGTCCCCCACGTTGGCCCACGCGCTCCAGGCGCCGGTGATGCTCGTGGCCGACGAGTACTTCTGCTGGTTGGGGCTCCAGCCGGTGGCCCCCGAGGTGAGCATGAAGTAGACGCCGTTGCGCTTGAACAGCGCCGGCGCCTCCCGGACGTCGCCGGGCCAGCTGCGGACCAGCGCGGCGATGCCGGTGTAGTCGCCGGTGAGCCGGTAGACGTTCAGGTCCCGGTTCTCGTTGGCCGAGGACACCATGTAGCCGGTGCCGTCGTCGTCGACGAAGGTGGTGATGTCGCGGGACATGTGCGTGTTCAGCGGCCGGAAGCTGCCCCGGTAGGCGTACGCGCCGTCCACGGTGCTGGACACCGCCACCGCGGCCCGGGCCTGGCCGTAGTCGGTCGCGGTCTCCTTGTGCATCCACATGACGAACTGCCCGGTGCCGGCGTTGTAGATCACCTTGGGCCGCTCGATGTTGGCACTGGCCAGCTCGGCGGCCGACGACTGGGTCAGCACATGGTTGCGGAACTCCCAGGTGCGCAGGTCGGTGGAGCGGTAGGCGGACACGTACCGGAAGGTGTTGTCGGCGTTGCGGTTCTCACCGAACCAGTAGTAGTAGGCGCCGACCTTCAGGACGCCGCCGCCGTGCGCGTGCACCACGGCGCCCGAGGTGTCGGTGAACTGGGTGCCGTTGGTGATCGTCACGGCCGCCGCGCGGACCGGTCCGCCGGTCAGGGCGAGCACGGTGATGCTCCCGGCGAGGGCGGCGACGAGGGCCCGGGCGCAGCGTCTGAACGACATCGAGACCTGCTTTCTATTCAGATCGATCGATGTGACCGTTAACACAGATTGCCCGGAGGTTTCCGCCGTGTCAACACCCCGGGTCAGCGGCGCAGGCCCACCGAGACCAGCACGGCGCGGGCCGTGACCGCCGCAGGCCGCAGCACCGCCTCGCGCACCCACCGCCCGGCGGCCGCGACCACCCGGTGGACGGGCACCACCGTGTGCCGCCAGCCCCAGGCGAGCGCGCGCCCGGCGGGCCGCAGCACCCACCGGTAGAGCTGCCCCAGCACCCAGCCGGCGCCGCGCCACCCGGCAGCCAGCACCGTGGCGACGCCCCGGGCGAGCCCGGCCAGCAGCCACCCCAGGCCCCGCCACAACGGCAGGCTCAGCTCCCACAGCCAGACCACCGGCACGACCAGCAGGTAGTGCAGCACGACCGCGAACGGCCGCAGGAGCAGCCGCCGGTGCCGCCGGAGCCAGGCGAACGCCGGCCCGAGCACCCGCTGCCAGAGCCGGCTCACCGGCACGACCACCAGGTGGCGCCAGAGGAAAGCGGCCGGGACAGCGACCAGATAGCGCCAGAGGAAAGCCGCCGGGACAGCGACCAGGTAGCGCCAGAGGAAAGCCGCCGGGACGGCGACCAGGTAGCGCCACAGGAAAGCCGCCGGGACCGCCACGGCGTAGTGCCACAGCCAGGCCAGCGGACGGCCGACGTAGCGGGCCAGGAACCGGCCGAGATACCCGAGCAGCTCCCACAGCAGGCGGAACGGCAGCACGAAGACGACGGCGAGGATCCGGACCGGCCAACGGATCCAGGCGGGAGGCGGGGGCAGCTCAGTCATGGCCGCCCCACGGTAGCCGACAGCGCCCACCGGCCCGGCCGGGAAAAGGCCTGAACTCAGCGATAGTGCCGCCCGGTCCGGGCGATCAGGCCTACGGTGAAGTGATCCCTGAGCCGAGCCCGCGCACCACATCCGGGTGATGCGCTCGGCGGCACACCGGAGGGCCGACGATGTGGCATTCCCCCGCGACACCGGACGCGGCGCAGACCGGACGCCGGGTGCCCGTGGTGGCCGTCGCCCTGGCCACCGTCACCATGCTGGCGGTGATCGACGGGCTGTCCGCGCCGCACTTCATCATCCTGGGGACGCTCACCACGGGTCCATGCCTGGCGGCCGGCTCCGGGCGGCCGCGGGCGGTGCTGGCGCTGGGCGCCTACGTCCTCGTCCTGATCAACGTCCTGAGCTGGGGGCCCGACCAGATCTGGGGCTCCGACCGGCACGCGTTGTTCAACGTCGTCGCCGTGCTGGCAACCGGGGTCGGGATGGGCATCGCCCACCAGTTGCGGGCCGTCGAGCGGGCCCGGGAGAGCGCGGAGAACGAGCGGCGCATGCTCGCCGCCATCGTCGCGCACTCCGACGACGCCATCCTCGCCGCGACCACGGACGGCCGGCTGACCGCGTTCAACGGCGGCGCGGAGCGACTCTACGGCTACTCCGCCGCGGACGTCGTCGGCCTCACCTTGCCGGCGTTCGGGGATCTCGTGATTCCGGCCGACGCACCGGGACCGTCCATCGACGAGCTCCGCGCCCGGATCGTCGGAGGTGAACCGGGCGTCAGGTTCGACAGCCGCCGGAAACACCGGGACGGCACCGTCAAGGACGTGTCCGTGGCCGTCTCCCCGGTGCGGGACGAGCACGGGGCGATGGTCGGCGTCTCGTGGGTGATCCGCGACATCAGCGCCCAGCGCCGCGCCGAGGAACTCGCCCAGCGGTCCCAGCGGATGGCCTCGCTGGGCCAGCTCGCCGGCGGCGTCGCGCACGACTT
The DNA here is from genome assembly GCF_044465625.1 of Actinoplanes sp. NPDC049599. NCBI lineage: Bacteria > Bacillati > Actinomycetota > Actinomycetes > Micromonosporales > Micromonosporaceae > Actinoplanes > Actinoplanes sp. NPDC049599. The sequence goes on along the minus strand of NZ_JBITLX010000005.1, from coordinate 280,334 downwards.
CAACAACATTCTCGGGATCATGCTCAGCTTCACCGCGTTCGCCGAGGAGAACAGCACGGATCCCGACGTGCGCGCGGACCTCGCCAAGGCGCGGCTGGCCGGGGAACGCGCCGTCGGCCTCACCCGCCAGCTGCTGACCTTCACCCGGCAGGACACCACGCACCCGGAAGCCCTCGACCTGAACAGCGGCATCGCCGAAGTGTGCGCCATGCTCACGCGCACCATCGACAAGAAGATCGAACTGATCGCCCGGACGGCGCCGGAACCGCTGATGATCTACGCCGACGCCGGGCAGATCCAGCAGATCCTGCTCAACCTCGCGGTCAACGCCCGCGACGCCATGCCCGACGGCGGCACCTTGATCATCGAAGCGACCGAGGCCGAGCCGGACGGCGACCACCCGGACCTGCCCCCGGCACCGGCCGGGGGCCGCTACATCCGGCTGCTGGTCAGCGACACCGGCATCGGCATGAGCGCGGAGGTCGCCGCGCGGGTGTTCGAGCCGTTCTACACCACCAAGCCCAAGGGCAGCGGCACCGGGCTCGGCCTGGCGACCGTGTACGGCATCGTCACCGAGGCCGGCGGCAGCATCAACGTGTACTCCGAACCGGAATTGGGCACGACGTTCCGGGTCTACTTCCCCGCCGCCCCGGCCGGAACCCCGGCCGTGCCGGCGCCGGCCGCCGCCGCTGCTCCGCCCGACGGGGGCGGCCGGACCGTGCTGGTCGTCGACGACGAGCCCGAGCTCGGCGACGCGGTCGCGCGGATCCTCCGGTCCGGCGGCTACCGCACCCTGTCGGCCCGCGGCGGGGCGCAGGCCCTCGCCCTGGACGCCGTGCGCGACTACGACCTGCTGCTGACCGACATCATCATGCCGGGAATGTCGGGCCGCCGGCTCGCCGCGACGATCCAGGAGAGCCGCCCCGATCTGCCCGTGCTGTACATGTCGGGCTACAGCGACGGACTGGTCGGCGACGGCGGCCGGCTGGACGACGAGATCGCGTTCATCGAGAAGCCCTTCACGGCGGACCAGCTGCTCACCCGGGTCGGCGCGATGTGCCGGCCCGGCCTGCCGGCCCGTCATCCCGCGGCGCGGTCCAGCACCGCGCCGGTCGCGACCGGCTGACGCCGGCCGACGAAGACCACCCCGCGCTGGACCGCGAAGCTCACCGTGAACAGGGTGAGCTCGGTGAGCAGCTTCGCCGCGGCCACCGAGCCGGTGGCGGTCGTCCACGCCCGCAGCAGCACCACGTTGGCGAGCAGGAGCAGGCCCGCGAGGGCGGCGTACCGCCACGCGGAACCCGGCCCGCCGCGCGGCCCGAAGACGTACGCGCGGTTGACCGCGTAGTTGCCCGTGGCGCTGATCAGCCGGGCCGCGACCGCCGACAGCGCCAGGTTGCCGGTCAGCGCGACCAGCGTCAGCAGCGCCACGGTGTCCACCGCGAAGGCCGCCAGCGAGGACATCGCGAAGGCCGCCAGCGGGCGGTAGACGCGCAGCGAGTCGCGGACCAGGCGGAAGTGCGAGGACGCGTTGTGCCGCAGGTAGACGGTGGCGATCTCGACCTCCGCGATCGGCAGGCGTTCGCGGGCGGCCCGCAGCAGCAGGCGCTGCTCGTACTCGAACCGGTCGCCGGCGACGCGGCTCAGCCAGGGCAGCATCCGGCCCGGGTACGCCCGCAGCCCGGTCTGGGTGTCCAGCAGCCGCACCCCGGTCACCAGCCGGAAGGCGGCCCGGGTGACCGCGTTGCCGAGGCGGCTGCGGGCCGGGACGTCGCCGGTGAAGCGGCGCCCGCCCAGCACCATCGCGGCGCCGGAGACGGTGACGTGCCGGGCGACCGCCTCGATGTCCTCGGGGCGGTGCTGGCCGTCGCTGTCGGCGCAGACCACGTCGCGCCCGGGGTGCCGTTCCCGGAGGTGCGCGAAGCCGGCCTTGAGCGCGGCGCCCTTGCCCCGGTTGCCCTCCAGCGTGAGCACCTCGGCGCCGAGGTCGCGGACCCGGGCGAAGACCGTGGCGTACCCGGGGCCGCTGCCGTCGTCGACGACCACGACGGCGTGCCCGGCGAGGCGGCGGACCAGCTCGACGAGCGCGGCCCCGGGCTCGTACGCCGGGATCAGGACGATCATCCGGCCACGTACAGGATGTCGCTGGTGCCCCGCTCCTCGCCCCGGCCGAGCGGGTTGTTGACCAGGCCGCCGTTGAAGATCATCGCCGACGAGCCGCCGCCGTCCAGGTTGTACGCGAGGTCCGCGCCCCGGTCGACGAAGATCTGCGCCAGCTCGCTCATCGTCACGCCCCGGCTGTAGCCGGCGCTGCGCCCGTCGACGACCACGAACAGCAGGTGGTTGGCCGCGACCAGGCCGACCCCGGTACGGGGCTGACGGCCCTGCACGGAGTGGTTGCCGAAGTTCGTATCGATCTCGACGGTGTTGATGCCGTTGACGATCCGGCCGTCCTGGACCAGGCCGGGCCCGAAGGACAGCGTGTTCCACACCCCGTCGGCGATCAGGTCGGCGGCGTTCGTGGCGGTCTCGTCGTACAGCCGGGCGGAGCCGTCGGCCCGGAAGGCGAGGCCCTGCCGCGCGCCCTTGTCCCGGAAGGCCACGCCGTTGCGGATGACGATGCCGGTGTCGCGGAACCCGTAGTAGTCGCCGTTGACCGCCAGCACCGCGCCGACGTCGGCGGCGATCTCGGACGGATCGGCGATGATGTTCTCGCCGAACTGGTCGCCGGCGAAGGCCGAGCGCACGATCGTCGCGTCGGTGACCGTCACGTCCGCGACGAAGTAGGTGACCCGGCTGTCCCCGGTGCCGGTGACGACCGTGTCGATCGTGATCGTCGCGGTGCCGCTGGTGTAGCCGGTGGCCGTACCGGTGCCCGCGGGGTCCGCCTCGGCGACCGTCACGGCCGAGCCGGTCAGCGCGGACGCGTCGGCGACCTCGACGTGGTCGATGACGTACCGGTCCAGCGCCCACCCGCCGGCGCCGCCGGCGGCGGCCAGCGCGCCCAGGCCCCCGGCCAGCACCTTGCGCCGGCTGATCGACGGGCGGCGGACGCCCTCTGCTTGCTGTCGGCTGCTCACACCGGCCAGTGCACCCGCGGACCTTGTGCGGCCGCTGTGCCGCGGCTCTGCCCCGGGCATGAGACCGGCGCGGCGCCGATGACATGCTGGGGTCATGAAGCTGCATGAGCGGATCGACGGCCGGTTGCGGGACTTCATCCAGGCGCAGGCGATGTTCTTCGTCGCCACCGCGCCGTCCGGGCCCGAGGGGCACGTCAACCTCTCGCCCAAGGGCATGGGCGGCACGTTCGTGGTGCTCGGTGAGCACCGGGTGGCGTACCTGGACTATCACGGCAGCGGCGCGGAGACGATCGCGCACCTGAAGGACAACGGCCGGATCACCCTGATGTTCTGCGCGTTCCAGGGCCCGCCGAACATCGTCCGGCTGCACGGCCGGGGCCGCGCGGTGCTGCTCACCGATCCGGAGCACGCCGAGCTGGTCGCGCTGTTCCCGGAGGCGCCCGACCGGCACGGGGTGCGCTCGGTCATCGACGTCGACGTGCACCGGATCAGCGACTCGTGCGGCTACTCCGTGCCGCTGATGACCTACGCCGGCGACCGCGACCTGCTGCTGAAGTGGAGCGAGCGGAAGACCGACGCCGACCTCGCGGCATACCGCCGGGCGAAGAACGAGGTCAGCATCGACGGCCTGCCGGCCTTCTCCTGAGCGTCACAGCGCGCAGGTGTTGGCCAGGTCCCCGGACGCCGGGCGGGCCACGGTGTGGCTGGGCGGTGGCGCGGTCCGCCGCCCGGTCCAGGCCGTCAGCGCCGTGAACGCGCTGCGGAAGCACGGCAGGATCGGGCGCAACCGGTCGGGGTGGAGGTCGTACAGGCCGTCGACGTGGTTGCCACCCTCGATGCGGTAGTAGCGGAACAGCCGGTCGCGGTGCCGGTCGCGCACCATCCGCGCGTACACGTCGGAGTCGAGGGTGATCGGCAGCAGGCTGTCCAGGGTCCCGTGCAGGGTGATCAGCGGGCGCTGGATCCGGCCGGTCAGCGCGATCCGCGCGATCGCCGCGCGCACCTGCGCGGGCCGCGAGGCGTAGTCGTAGTCGGCGTCGCAGGCCGGGGTGCCGGAGGCGCAGAACGGCGTGCCGGCCTCGGCCGGGCCGTCGTAGCCGGGGTCCAGCTCCTCGCGGTAGATCCGCTGGGTCAGGTCCCAGTAGACGCGGTAGTGGTAGTCCCGGAGGAACGCCGACTCCGGCGCGAAGCCCGGCGCCGGCCCGGGGTACGCCCGCAGCGCCGGCGGCAGGAACGTCAGCAGCTGCGGCTCGTCCGGGTGCCAGAGCGTGCCCTCCCAGTCGACGCCGCCGTCGTAGAGCTCGGGGTGGTTCTCCAGCTGCCAGCGCACCAGGTAGCCGCCGTTGGACAGGCCCGCCGCGTAGGTGTGCCGGGGCCGGTGGCCGTACCGCTGCGTGACGGCCGCCCGGGCCGCGCGGGTGAGCTGGGTGACCCGCTGGTTCCACTCCACGATGGCGTCGCCGGGGCGGGCGCCGTCGCGGTAGAACGTGGCGCCGACGTTGCCCTTGTCGGTGGCGGCGAACGCGTAGCCCTGGGCCAGCACCCAGTCGCTGATCGCGAAGTCGTTGGCGTACTGCTCGCGGACGCCCGGCGAGCCGGCCACCACCAGGCCGCCGTTCCAGCGCTCGGGCAGCCGGAGCACGAACTGCGCGTCGTGGTGCCAGCCGCGGGTGGTGTTGCCGGTTGAGGTGTCCGGGAAGTATCCGTCGATCTGGATGCCGGGCACGCCGCGGGGGTTGCGCGCCCCGGCGGAGGTCAGCCCGGCCCAGTCGGCCGGGTCGGTGTGGCCGGTGGCCACGGTCCCCGCGGTGGTGAGGTCGCTCAGGCAGGCCGCGAGCTGACGTTCGGCGCCGGGCACGGTGGGTGCGGCGCAGACCGGCCCGGCGGCCGTGGCGGGCGCCGGGGACAGCACCGCGAGGAGGACGGCTGTCGCGAGTGAAGGGAGCATGCCGTCATGCTCCGGCGCGCCCGGTGCCGGGGCCATGGGGGCGGACCACACTGTTGGCCGGCCGGGCATGGGTGGCCCGGCCGGTCTGCAGCCGGTGCAGGCGCAGCGCGAGCTGGAGCTCCAGGCTGCGGTCGGGCCGCTGCCAGCCGGCGCCGAGCACCTGGGCGATCCGGGCGATCCGCTGGGTCACCGTGTTGACGTGCACGTGCAGCACCTCGGCCGCCCGGACCGCGTTGGCGCCGGCGTCGAAGTAGGACTCCAGCGTCCGCACCAGGGCGGTGCCGCGGCGGCGGTCGTACTCCAGCAGCGCGCCGATGGTGTCGGTGACGAACGCGCCCACGTCCCGGTCGGCGCCCACCAGCAACCCGACGAAGCCCAGCTCGGCGGCGCTGGCGCCGTCGCCGGCCCGGCCCAGCGCGAGCAGCGCCGAGGCGCAGCGCTGCGCCTCGGCGTAGGCCTCGGGCACCTGCTGCGGCCCGCTCACCGGGCCCGCCCCTCCCCCGGTCACCGGTACGCCGAGATAGCCGCCGAGCTCACGGGCCAGCCGCCGGGCCGCGTCGCCGGGGTGGTCCCCGCCGACCAGCAGGGTCACGTTGTCCTCCCGCTGGGCGGCCAGCCCTCCGCAGGCGGCCGCGTACGCGGCGCTCCACTGTGCGGCGCGCTCCCGCTGCCGGGGCGGGCAGGTCACCACGACCAGCACGTGCGCGGCGTCGAGGTCCACGCCGAGCCGCCGGGCCCGCTGCCGCACCGTGACCGGGTCGTCGACCCCGCGGCTGAGCAGGTCCTCGAGCAGCTCGCCGCGGACCCGGCCCTCGGCCTGCGCCAGGCTGCGGCGGAACAGCAGCAGCAGCGACGTGACCACGCCGGCGCGTTCCAGGATCCGGGTGTCGGTCTCGCTCAGCTCGCCGGGCGCGTGCAGCACGAGCGTGCACAGCGCCTCGCTGCCCGCGCCCGCGGCCAGCACCCAGTGCTCGCCGTGGCGGGTGGCCCGGCCCAGCCCGTTGCCGGCCACCGCGGTGCCGGCCAGCGAGGCGACCTCGGCGATGGCGCCGACCGCGGCGAGGCAGTGCCCGTCGGCGTCCAGGATGGCCAGCTCGCCGCCGAGCACCTCGGCCACCACGGCGGCCAGGTCGTCCAGGTCGCCGCCGCGCAGGATCACCTCGGTCATCCGGTCGTGCGCCTCGGCGGCGCGTTCCAGCGACTCGCTGTGCCGGCGGACCACGGTGTTGACCGCGCCCAGCTCGGCCAGGGCCGCCCGGGTCTCGCCGAGCAGCCGGGTGTTGTCCAGCGCGACCGAGGCGTGCGCGGCCAGCGAGCCGAGCAGCGTCACCTCCTGGCGGGTGAACGGCCGGGCGCTGCGGTTGGCGGCGAACAGCACGCCCAGCACCCGGGTGCCCAGCCGCATCGGCACGCCGAGGATCGCGACCAGCCCTTCCTCGGCGACACCACCGTCGATCTCGTCGGTGTGCTGGAAGCGGGCGTCGGCGCCGTAGTTGGCGGTGACGTACGGCGCGGCGGTCTGCGCGACCAGGCCGCCCAGGCCGGCGCCGAGCGGCAGCCGCAGCTGCTGGAACCGGGCCGAGACCGAGCCGTAGGTGACCCGCATGTAGGTGTCGCCGCGCTCCTCGTCGTTGAGGGTCATGTACGCCACGTCGGCGTCCAGCAGCTCGCGGGCCCGCCGCACGATCGCCTCCAGCACGGCGTCGATCTCGCGCAGGGTGGCCAGGTCACCGACGGTGTCGACCAGCGCGCTCAGCTCGGCCTCCCGGCGCCGGCGGCGTTCCAGCAGCGCGCGGACCTGCAGGGCGAGCGCCTTGTGCTCGTCCAGCTCGGCCAGTTCCCGGGCCGGCCGGCCCTGCGCGCGGGCCTCCAGCAGCGGGCGTTCGAACTCGACCGCGGCGGCCTCGCGCAGCAGCAGCTCGAGGAAGACCCGGCTCAATGCGCCGTCCATCCGCCGTCCAGCACCATCGAGGCGCCGGTGATGAACCCGGCCGGCGGCGAGCACAGGTACGCGACCAGCTCCGCGACCTCCTCCGGCTCGACCAGCCGCTTGACCGCCACCGGCGCCAGCATCACCTCCCGCAGCACCTCCGCCTCGGGCAGCCCGTGGCTGGCCGCCTGCGCGCTGATCTGCGCCTCGACCAGCGGCGTGCGCACGTACGCGGGGTTGACGCAGTTGGAGGTGACCCCGTGCGCGGCGCCCTCCAGCGCGATCACCTTGGACAGCCCCTCCAGCCCGTGCTTGGCCGCCACGTACGCCGCCTTGTACGGCGAGGCACGCAGCCCGTGCACCGAGGACACGTTGACGATCCGGCCCCAGCCCTGCGCGTACATGTGCGGCAGGCAGCGGCGCACCAGCCGGAAGGGCGCCTCCAGCATCAGCCGCAGGATCAGCGAGAAGGTGTCCGGCGGGAACTCGTGCAGCGGCGCGACGTGCTGCAGGCCGGCGTTGTTGATCACGATGTCCACGGCCGGGTCGAGCCGGTCGACCGCGGCCAGGTCGGACAAATCCACGGTCCGGGCGGTGCCGCCGATCTCGGCGGCCACCCGGGCGGCCGCCGCGCCGTCGCGGTCCAGCACGGTCACCCGGGCGCCCGCGCGGGCCAGCCGCACCGCGCAGGCCCGGCCGATGCCGCTCGCGCCGCCGGTGACCAGGGCGGTCCGCCCGGCCAGCACCTCTGACGGGTTGGTGTCCATGCCGGCCTCTCAGCGCGCGGTGGTGGAGGACGGGGTGCGGACCGGCTCGACCGGCGCCGGCTCTTTCTGCCGGCGCCGCGTAGCAGGCCTCAGCTGCCGGGCCGCGCCCCAGAGTCCCTGCCGGAACAGCAGCACCACCAGCACGAAGACGGTGCCGGTGACGATCCCGATGCCGTCGAAGCCCGAGGTGGACAGGTAGTCCTCGAGCTGCACCACGAGCGCGGCGCCCAGCACGCTGCCCCACAGCGAGCCGATCCCGCCGAGCACGACCATCATCACGGCCTTGCCGGAGGTGGTCCAGTTGACCTCCTGGAGCGAGGCGAAGCCGTGGCTGATCGCGAACAGGCCGCCGGCCAGCCCGGTCAGCGCCGCCGACAGCACGAAGGCCAGCAGCTTGTACCGCTCCACCGGGTAGCCGATGGCCCGGGCCCGGGCCGGGTTGTCGCGGATGGCGACCAGCACGTGCCCGAACGGCGAGTGCACGATCCGCCACAGCCCCCAGAGCCCGAGCAGCACGATCGGCAGCCCGGCGTAGTAGAAGACGAACGGGTCGCTCAGGTCGAGGCCGAACAGCTCCCGCGGGATGCCCTGCAGGCCGTTCTCGCCGCCGGTCACCGAGCGCCACTGGTTGGCGGCGAAGTAGATCATCTGAGCGAAGGCCAGGGTGACCATCGCGAAGTAGATGCCGCTGTTGCGCACGCACAGGTAGCCGATCGGCACCGCCAGCGCGGCGGCCAGCGCCGCGCCGCCCAGCACGGCCACCGGGAACGGCAGTCCGCTGTGGATCGCGATCAGCCCGGCGGCGTAGGCGGAGCTGCCCCAGAACGCGGCGTGGCCGAACGACAGCAGGCCGGTGTAGCCGAGCAGCAGGTCGAGCGCGGCGGCGAACAGCGCCCAGCTGGCGATGTCCATCGCCACCGGCGGGTAGATCAGCCAGGGCAGCGCCAGGGCCAGCAGCAGCCCGGCGGCGAGCAGCAGGTAGCGCAGCGGGCGCCGGCCCGCCGGCTCGGTGTGGCGCAGGACCATCCGGATCACGTGCGGGCCTCCTCACGGCCGAAGAGTCCGGCCGGGCGCCACAGCAGCACCCCGGCCATGATGATGAAGATCAGCGTCTGGGACAGCGCCGGGACGTAGAGGTTGCCCAGCGACTGCACCAGGCCGATGCCGAAGCCGGCCAGCACCGAGCCGAAGACCGAGCCCAGCCCGCCGATCACCACCACCGCGAACACCGCGATGATCAGGTCGGCGCCCATCAGCGGGTTGACCGCCCGCATCGGCGCCGCCAGCACCCCGGCCAGCCCGGCCAGGGCCACCCCGAACGCGAAGACCGGGGTGACCCAGCGGCCGACGTTCACCCCGAGCGCCCGGGTCAGCTCGGCGCGCTCGGTGGCGGCCCGCACCACCATGCCGACCCGGGTCCGGGTCAGGACCAGCCAGACCGCGACGCAGAGCACCACCGCGACGGCGAGCACAAAAACCTGGTACGCGGGGTAGTCGAACAGCACCAGGTCGAGCGAGCCGGTCAGCTCGGCGGGCCGCGGGTACGGCTGGGACTGCACCCCGTACTCGCGTTTGACCAGGTCCTGGAGCACCAGGGTGAGCCCGAAGGTGAGCAGGAAGTTGTACAGCGGGTCGAACGGGACCAGCCGCCGGATCAGCGTGCGCTCCAGCACCGCGCCGAGCAGGAACAGCAGCGCCGGCACCAGGAACAGCGCCGCCCAGAACGGCACGCCGAACTCGGCGAGCGCGACGTAGGCGCCGAACGCGCCCAGCATGAAGAACGCGCCGTGGGCGAAGTTGACCACGCCCAGCATCCCGAAGATGACCGCCAGCCCCAGCGCCAGCAGCGCGTAGAAGCCGCCGCTGACCAGGCCGTTGAAGCACTGCTGCAGGAAGCCGGTCACAGTGCGCAGCCGCCCGCGTCAGCCGGCCGGAACGCCTCGGCCGCCGGGATCGTGCGCAGGATCTTCTCGTAGTCCCAGGCGGTCGTGACCTCGCTCTTCGGCTTCACCTCGGCGAGGTAGACGTCGTGGATGACCCGGTGGTCGGCAGCGCGCACGGTGGCGTTGCGGGCGAACATGTCGTCGTACTGGTAGCCCTCGAGCTTGCCCACGACGGCGTCGGCGCCGTCGGTGCCGGCCCGCTGGACCGCCTCCAGGTACTGCATGGCGGCCGAATAGTTGGCGGCGTGCGCGAACGACGGCCGGGTCTGGGTCTTCGCGGTGAACGCGTCGGCCCACTGCCGGTTGCGGTCGTCGAAGTTCCAGTACCAGGCGTCGGTGAAGGTGGTGCCGGCGAACGCGTCCGGGCCCAGCGAGTGGATGTCGGTGATGAACATCAGGCCGACCGAGAGCTTGATGCCCTTGTCCCGCAGCTTGAACTCGTTGTACTGCTTGACCAGGTTGACCAGGTCACCGCCGGCCTGCATGGTGCCCAGCACGTCCGGCTTGGGGTTCATCCCGGGCGCCTTGAGCAGGAACGTGGAGAAGTTGTCGTTCGGGAACGGGGTCGGGTCCTTGGCCAGCACCTTGCCGCCGGCCGCGGTGATCGCCGCGCTGAACGACTTCTCCATGTCCTGCCCGAACGCGTAGTCCGGGTAGACGATGTACCAGTTCCTGCCACCCTCCTTGGTCACCGCCGAGCCGGTGCCGTTGGCCAGCATGTACGTGTCGTAGGCGTAGTGGAAGGTGTACTTGTTGCACTGTTTGCCGGTGAGCTCGGTGGTGGCCGCGCCGATGTTGAAGTAGAGCTTCTTCTTCGCCTTGGCCACGTTCGCCACCGCCAGGGCCGCCGACGAGGTCGGCACGTCGAGGATGACGTCCGCCTGCTGCCGGTCGTAGAGTTCCTGCGCCTTGGAGTTGGCGATGTCCGGCTTGTTCTGGTGGTCGGCGGTGACCACCTCGATGTTCTTGCTCAGGGCCCGGTCGCCGTACTTGGCCTGGAAGTCGGCGACGGCCATCCGGACCGCCTCGACGCTGTTGCGGCCGGACAGGTCGGCGTAGACACCGGACTGGTCGTTGAGGACGGCCAGCACGATCTTGTCACCGCTGACCTTGTCGTCGCTGCCGCCGCTGGGCCCGCCACGGCCGCACCCGGCGACCAGCAGGGTCCCGGTGGCGAGAACGGCGGTCAGCGCCCGAATGGTCTGCATGGGGGTCTCCTTAGATGCCGAGGTAGGCGAGAAGTTCGTGTTCGCGCCGCCGGACCGCGCCGTTGTCGAGGCTCATCCCCACCCGGCCCTCGGCCAGCAGGTGGTGCCGGTCCGCCACGGTGGTGGCGAAGTGCAGGTTCTGCTCGATGAGCAGCACGGTGACGCCGGCCGCCTTGATCTCCCGCAGGATCTCGCCGATCTGCCGGACCAGCAGCGGCGAGAGTCCCTCGGTGGGCTCGTCGCAGAGCAGCAGCCGGGCGCCGGTGCGCAGCACCCGGGCCAGCGCGAGCATCTGCTGCTCGCCGCCGGAGAGCTGGGTGCCGGCGAAGCGCCGGCGTTCCCGCAGCACCGGGAAGGTGTCGTAGACCCGGCGCAGCGACCAGGGGTCGGGGCCGACCACCGGGGGCAGCAGCAGGTTCTCCTCGACGGTGAGGGTGGCGTAGATGCCGCGGTCGTCGGGCACGTAGCCGACGCCGGCCCGGGCCCGCCGGTGCGCCGGCCGGGTGCCGAAGGCGGTGTCCCCGCGCAGCCCGATCCGCCCGGTGCACTGGGTGTGCAGGCCCATGACGCAGCGCAGCAGCGTGGTCTTGCCGGCCCCGTTGCGCCCGACCAGGGTCACGATCTCGCCCTCGGCCACGGTGAGGTCGACGTCGCGCAGCACCTGCGCCTCGCCGTACCAGGCGTTGAGCCCCTCAACGGTCAGCATGCGACTCTCCCAGGTAGGCGGTGATCACTCGGGGATCGGCGCGGACCTCGGCGTAGCCGCCCTCGACCAGCACCGTGCCGCGCTGCAGCACGGTGACCCGGTCGGCGAGGTTCTTGACCACGCTCATGTTGTGTTCGACCAGCACCACGGTGCGGCCCGGCCGGACCCGGCGGATCAGCTCGATGGTGCGGTCGATGTCCTCGGCGCCCATGCCCGCGGTGGGCTCGTCCAGCAGCAGCACCCGCGGGTCCAGGGCCAGCGCCACGGCCAGCTCCAGGGCCCGCTTGCGGCCGTAGGCGAGCGCGGCGGCCGGGACCTCGGCGGCCTCGGCCAGGCCCACGTCGTCGAGCAGCGCCAGCGCCCGGTCCCGGAACCGGTCGAGCTGCCGTTCCGAGCGCCAGAACCGCCAGCCCAGCCCGGTGCCGGACTGCAGCGCCAGCTCCACGTGCTCGCGGGCGGTGACCTGCGGGAACAACGTGGTGATCTGGAACGAGCGGGCCACCCCGAGCCGGGCCACCCGCTCGGGCGGCAGCCCGGTGACGTCGGCGCCGTCCAGCGTGATCCGGCCGGCGCTGGGCCGCAGGAAGCCGGTGAGCAGGTTGAACAGGGTGGACTTGCCGGCGCCGTTGGGCCCGACGAGGGCGTGCACGCTCTCCGCGGCGATGTCGAGATCCACGCCGTGGACGGCCCGGAAGCCGCGGAACCGCTTGCCGAGCCCGCGGGTCCGGAGGATCGGCGAAGACATCCTGACCTCCTCTGAGGGAGGGCGGCGACGTCGGATCGGCAGCGCCCTGTGACGCAGAACACTATGGATCGCGGGCCTCGGGGGCCATGGGTGCTGTCCACATATTCAGGTGGGTGCACGTGGTGGAGTCCGCCATGCCGCGTCACGAGCCGTTCACGTGCGGGACTCGGCGACCCAGGGTGAATGTGGTCGCCGCGTACATAGGGGATCGGCCGATGACCCGGTGGGCCCGGGCGGTCTCGCAGAGGGTGGTCGACGCGAAGGCGTTGCACAGGCCCATCCGCCGGCCTGCAGGTGCGCGTAGTTGGTCGCGGCCACCCGGTGCAGCCGCACCTGATCGGCCCCCGACCTTGCATGGTTTCCTGTTTCTGCCAGGTTCTTGGTTGCTCGCTGCTGGGTGCAGGTCGGCCTGGGTGATCCCCTTGCGGTCCGGGGGTCTGGCTTCCGCGCTTGTGGTGACGGCGGGGGATTCCGTCGGGCAGGCCAGGCTCTGTGGTGGGGCAAGCGAACAGACCGCGCCGGTTGCGGTCGGTTTGCGCCTCGCTCAGTGAACTGATCTCAACAAGATCCGGTTAGGTATTTGTATTCGAAATGGGTCAGGTGAAGCGCTGCGGCGACGACATCACCGATCCGTGTCGGGCTGATCGTGGTGCGGCGCAGGGCCTTCCAGCGGCCGACGAGGATCGCGAAGCCGCGTTCGCCCTGCCACCGCAGACCGCGCAGGAGCCGGTTGCAGGCGCGGTTGTCGGTGGCGAGGGGCTTGCCGTCGGTCGGTTGCTTGACCGGGGTCTTGATGCCCTGACCAGTGCATTCGTATCCGGAGTCGGCCAAGGCCGGCAGGTCGAGTTCGGCGGCAGCCCAGTTCAGCGCGGGCGGTCACCCCGAGCTCGCGGGCGCACCTGGTGTCGTGCAGATGCCCAGGCATCGCCGACGATGTCCAGACCGGTAGCCCGTCCGGGCGCATGATCGCCTGAATGTTCGCGCCGAAGTCACGATGCTTTCCCGAAAACCAGGCGTCGATCGTCTTGCCCTTGACCGACAGCGCAGTCTCGGACAGGCGGTCACAGTCGAACAGCTTGCCGTCGAGGATCACATACGACCAGCCGTCCTCGGCCACCCGGCGCAGCACGGTGTGCAGATCCTGCGCCTGGGCGGCAAGCACCGCGACGCCTTCGTCGCGATAGCGGTACGCAGTCGCCCGGGAGATCCCGAAACCGGCGCCCAGCAGCGTCAGGTCTTCCTGCTCACGGAACCAGGCGAGCTGTCATTCCTTGCTGAGATCAGTTCAGTGCCGCGGGCGCAGTGCCGCGGGCGGCAACGGCTCCAAGATCACCCGCTTGCGGCCGTCGGAGCGGAATGGCCCTTACCGGTTCGACGGGGGACGTCCGTGATCCGCCGGTCAGGACCTGGTGGGGGTTGGTTCGGGGGTTGGGGGGTTGCGGTCGGCTATCGCGGTCTGGATGCGGCGCAGGGTGCGCAGGGCCTTTTTGGCCGCGGCGCGGACTTCGCCGTCGAAGACGGTTACGCCTCGGTCGGTGGCCATCAGACGCTCGAGGGTCGGGACTGCTCGGTTGTCGCCTGTTGATCCGAGGGCGATGGCTGCCCAGTACCGCTGGTCCGGATCCGGGCTTTCGGCCGCGGTCAGCAGCCGGGGTACCACTTCCGGGGTGAAGAGGGCCAGCGTGCTGGCGATGTAGCCGATCCGGGGGAAGCGCCGATGCTCGAACTCGTGCCAGAGGGCCTCCAGCGCCGCGTCGCCGCCGATGCTGGCCAGGGCGTCGGCGGTGCGCTGGCGCAGCCAGTCGGCCGGGTCACCCAGCAGCGGTCGCAGCGCCGGCACGACCGAGGCGTCGCCGAGGCGGCTGAGCGCGGTCACCGTTTCGCCCCGGACGATCCACTGCGAGTGGTCGAGCAGCGTGACGAGCTGCGGCACGGCGGCCCGGATGTCCATTGCCGCGCAGCCCATGGCGGCCCAGGCCTGACAGTTGTACCGGGAGTCGCCAAGCGCGGCCAGCAGCGGCTCCTGCAGTCCGCCGTCCGCGAAGACGGCCGCCTGGTTCATCGCCCGTGAATACAGCGACCGGTGGAAGTCCCGGTAGTCGCGGACGAGCACGTGCAGCGCCGCGATGGCCGATTCGTCGCCGTGCGTCCTGGCCCGGTCGAGCAGGCGGTGCACGTGCGCTTCGCGGGTCTCGAGGTCTCCCGATCGAAGGCCTTGCAGGTCAGCGGGATTCACCGCCAGACCATACGCGCCGCCGTCGCCCCGGCCGGACCCGGCCGTCACGGCGAGCGCACAGGTGTCAGGAGACCGACGGCGGCCAGCGGTGGCCGCGCCACTCGTCCCAGGTCGCGAATCCAACCGGCGGGTCGTCGATGGGTTCGCTGCCGTCGAGTTCGCCGCGCGTGGGGATCTCGATGGTGGCGGCCCACTCGGCGAGCTCATCGTCGGACATGGGCCACGTCGTGTGCGGCGCCTCGGCCTGACGCTGATCCACTCGTCTCCGCTGCTCGGCCGGGGTGAGCGCGAAGTAGTGCAGCTCCACCGCCGCGCCCAGGTCCGCCGCGGCCTGACGCAGCGCGGAGCGCTCGTCCCGGCTCCAGAGGCCGTAGTCGATCACGACGTTGGTGCCCAGTCGCAGGGCGCGCAGCCCGATCTGGATGAGCCGTCCCTCGATCACGTCCCCGGCCGACGGCGGATTCTCGTGCCCGTAGAGCGCCTTCACCCACTCGTCCTTCGTGAGCCGAAGCGCCTCCTGCTCGACCTCGATCCGCCGAGCGGCGGTGGTCTTCCCGGTGCAGGGAAGTCCCACCGTCAGGAACAGCGTCGGTCGCCCCATCATCACCCGCTCTTGCCCGATCCGAACGCCTCAGCGCCGTGCCCATTCCGGCCGTGAATGATACAGCCTGTGCGTGGCGCGCCTCCCGGCTGTTTGCGCCGGTGCCCCATCATCGATTCATGGACGCCCGACCTGCCGATCTCGCCGCCCTTGTCGATCAAATTCTGACGTCGTCGCCGAGCAATGGTGGCGAGGTGATTCTGCCGTGGCCGCACCACGCTGATCCGGGCGGTCGGGTGCGGTACCGGCTGCGTTTGATCATCGAACCGATCGACCGGCCACGCGACGGTGAGGGTCAGGACGAGGGCCGCACCACGAGAGACATATCGTGGCTCGATGCCGGCAGACCAGCCCATGACGATGGATTGCTGCGACGTCTCGCCGATGCCTTTCCCCGGTGGGCGGACTCCGTGGACCGCCTGGTCGACAGCCTGGTGCTCCTGCAGTCCAAGAAGCCGCAAGAATACTCGCGCCTGACGGGACGGATACGGGAGCGGCTGTCCGCAGCGAAGCGCAGCGGAATCACCGTCGATGATGATGTCGTTGCGGAATTCATGGCGCACCCGGATCGCCTCAGGAAATTCTGGGCCGAGAACCGGCAGACCGTGATCTTCATTCTCGCGACCGTGGCCGCTGCCGCAGTCGTCGGGGCACCACTGGCGGCTCTGGCCAGGCACGAGAGCATAGTCGGCGCAATGATCGAAGAGGCGATAAAGACATTCGTCACCGCGTCAGCCGCGGAAATCGTCACGCACTCCGATACGCCCCCGTTCCGGTCCGAGGTGGGCGCCGCATCCGGGGGTCCGGTGGCGAAGCCGGTCGCAGCAACCAGTGAGAGCCAAGGCGGCCCCCTTCCGGCACCCAAGATCGATGCCCATACATATGTTGTAGTAGGTGCGATTCCGAATCCGGATCTGCGTTCTGCCACCCCGAACAGCACGCCGGCGAAGGCTGCAGCAAGCTCTGTGGCTTCGTCGGATCCGCCCTGTCCCCCCGTGAGCGGGCTGAGCGTGCACATACGGGTAT
Organism: Actinoplanes sp. NPDC049599; assembly: GCF_044465625.1. Lineage (NCBI taxonomy): Bacteria > Bacillati > Actinomycetota > Actinomycetes > Micromonosporales > Micromonosporaceae > Actinoplanes > Actinoplanes sp. NPDC049599. The sequence continues at coordinate 264,144 of NZ_JBITLX010000005.1, read as the reverse complement.
GACCGGCCGCCGCCGGGGGTAGTGCGAGCGCACAGCCGGCACCGGCCGGCGCGGGAGGACCCAGTGACGCACGCGGACGACCAGCTCGAGGACGACCAACGCCGACACCTCGACGACGAGGAGGCCGAACAGCTCGAGGCGATCCGGCCGCCCGACCTCAACCAGGACTCGAACCGGTCCGCCACCCGCCTGGAGCTCTTCTTCGACCTGGCCTTCGTGCTGTTCGTGGCGCGCTGCGCCGACCTGCTGGCCAAGGACGAGACCTGGCACGGCGCCGCGGTGTTCGCCGGGCTGCTGACGGTGGGCTGGTGGGCCTGGGCCAGCACCACCCTGTACGCCAACCGGTTCGACACCGACGACGCGGTGTTCCGGCTGCTGACGCTCGCGGCCATGGTGGGCGTCGTGGCGATGGCCGCCTCGGTCGACGACGTCGCCGGGCCGGCCGGGCGCTGGTTCGTGCTGGGTTACGTGCTGATCCGGCTGGTCCTGGCGGCCGGCTACCTGCGGGCCTGGCGGCATGTGCCGAAGGCCCGCTCGACGGCCCGGCTGTACCTCATCGGGCACGGGCTGGGCGCGGCGATCTGGCTGGCCTCGCTGGCCGTCCCGGAGCCGGCCCGGTACGTGGTGTGGGGCGTGGGCGTGCTCGCCGACCTGGTCTGGCCCACCGCGGCCGCCCGGCTGAAGGACGCCGTCCCGCTGCACCTGGAGCATCTGCCGGAACGCTTCGGGCTGTTCGTCATCCTGGTGCTGGGCGAGTCCGTCGCGGCCGTGGTGACCGGCCTGCACGACGGCGGCTGGAAGCCGGCCGTGGCCGCGACGGCCGGGCCCGCGTTCGTGGTGGCGGCGGCGCTGTGGTGGATCTACTTCGACCTGTCCGGCGGCGCGGCGAAGCGGCGGCTGGCCGCCGAGGGTGACGTCACCAAGCACGGGGTGCACGACTTCTACGTGTACGTGCACCTGCCGCTGGCGGTCTCGCTGGCCGCGGTGGCGGTCGGCCTGGAACACGCCGTGCTGCACGGCGCCGACGACCACCTCACCGCCGGCACCCGCTGGGTGCTCGGCATCGCCACCGCCGGCTACCTGCTCAGCGCCGCGGTCATGCAGGGCAAGCTGGGCGGGCGGGTCCGCGGCGCGGTGCTCTGGCCCGGCGCCGGGGTGCCGCTGGCGCTGCTGATCGCGCTGCTGGACCTCTCCCCCCGGCTCACCGTGGGCCTGCTCGCCGTGCTGGCCGTCGCCGGGGTGCTCACCGGCTTCCAGCTGCACCGCTCCGGCGAGGTCCGCACGGCCAAGGTGTGAGGCCTACAGTGGCGGGGTGCTGGACCACAGCGAGCGGCCGGTCGTGGTCGCGCCGATGGCCGGCGGGGTCTCCACGACCGCGCTGGTCCGGGCGGCCGCCGAGGCGGGAGCCGCGGCGTTCCTGCCGGCCGGCTACCTGAGCCCGGAGGCCGTCGACCGGCAGCTGCGGGAGCTGCGCGCCACCGGCCGCCCGTACGGGCTCAACCTCATCGTGCCGTCCCGCTCCGTTCCCGGCCTCGCGGCGGTCGCGGCCTACCGCGAGCGGCTGGTCCCGGAGGCCGAGCGGTACGGCGTCGAGCTGCCGGCGCCACGCCCGGACGACGACGACCACTACCCGGCCAAGGTCGAGCTGGCGGTGGCCGCGGCACCGGCCTGGGTGAGCTTCACCCTCGGCATCCCGGACGCCACCGTGGTCGACGCCCTGCGCCGGGCCGGGTCGACGGTGCTGGTCACCGTCACGGACGCCGGCGAGGCGCGGCGGGCCGTGGCGGCGGGCGCCGCCGTGCTCGTGGCGCAGGGCGGCAGCGCGGGCGGGCACTCGGCCACCACGAGCCCCGGGAGCTACCGCGGCGACCGCGGCGCCCTCGACGTGCTGCGTGAAGTGCGGGCAGCGGTGTCCGTGCCGGTGGTGGCCGCGGGCGGGGTGGGCGGCGCGGCGGAGGTCCACGCGCTGCTGGCGGCCGGGGCGACCGCGGTGCAGGTCGGCACGTTGTTCCTGCTCGCGGCCGAGGCGGGGACCCGGCCGGCGCACCGGGACGCGCTGGCAGCCGGCGGCGCGACGGTGGTGACGCGGGCGTTCACCGGTCAGCCGGCCCGGGCGCTGCGCAACCGGTTCACCGACGCGTACTCGGCGGACGCGCCGATCGCCTATCCGGCGGTGCACCAGCTGACCGCGCCGATCCGGGCCGCCGCGGCCCGGATCGGCGACGCCGGGGCGCTCCACCTGTGGGCCGGCACCGGCTTCGCCCGGGCCCGGCCCGGCACCTGCCGGGAGATCCTCGACCGGCTCACGTGAAGCTCAGCGTGCCGGTGCGGGTGCGCTTGAGCTCGAAGAAGTCCGGGTACGCGGCGAGCGCGCGGGCCCCGTCGAAGATCCGCACCGCCTGCTCGCCGCGCGGGATGCTGGACAGCACCGGGCCGAAGAACGCCACGCCGTCCAGGTGGATGGTGGGCGTGCCGACGTCCCCGCCCACCGGGTCCATGCCCTCGTGGTGGCTGCGGCGCAGCGCCTCGTCGTGCTCCGCGACGCGGGCCGCCGCGGCCAGCCCGGCCGGCAGGCCCACCTCGGCCAGCGCCGCCGCCACCACCGCGTCGAAGTCCTGCTCGCCACCGGGGTGGATCCGGGTGCCGAGCGCGGTGTAGAGGTCGCCGAGCACCTGCTCGCCGTGCTGCTGCGCGGCGGCGGTCACCACCCGGGCCGGGCCGAGCGAGCGGTCGACCAGGTCGCGGTACCACTCCGGCAGCTCCCGGCCCTCGTTGAGCACGAACAGGCTCATCGGCCGGAAGCGCAGGTCCAGCTCGCGCAGCCGGCGCACCTCGAGGATCCAGCGCGAGGTGATCCAGGCGAACGGGCAGGCGGCGTCGAAGTAGAAATCCACCCGGGTTCGTGTCATGTCGGGAACTCTAGGAGCTAAAGTGGCACCACCCAAGAGCCAATTCGTGGCCATCCGAGCAGACCAATTACGGGAACCCGATGAGCTTCCAGGTGCACGTGGCGGGGCCGGACGATCTTGTCGTGCAGGTGTACCGGCAGCTGCGCGAGGCCATCCTCGACGGCCGGCTGCGGCCCGGCGAGCGGCTGCCGGCCACCCGGGAACTGGCCCGCAGCGCGGCGGTGTCCCGCAACACCGTCTCCACCGCCTACGAGCGGCTGCTGGCCGAGGGTTTCGTCACCGCCCGGGTCGGCTCGGGCACCTATGTGGACGGCACCGCGGCCGGGCCCCGGCCGGCCGCGACCGCCCCGGGCGGCATCCTGCGACCGCGCCGCGCCTGGCGGGACCTCCCGCTGCCCGCGCCCGAGCCCCCGCTCCCCCGGTACGACCTGCGGCCCGACGCCCCCGACGCGACCCTGTTCCCGCTGCCGTCGTGGCGCCGCCTGGTGACCCGGGAGCTGCGCGCCGCCACCCTGGCGGGCGGCCGCGCCGATCCGGCCGGCCATCCCGCGCTGCGCGCCGCGGTGGCCCGCTGGCTGGGCATCTCCCGCTCGATCCGGACCGGCCCCGACGCCGTGCTGATCACCCACGGCGCGCAGCAGGCGCTCGACCTCATCGGCCGGGTGCTGGTGGAGCCGGGCGACGTGGTGGCCGTCGAGGAGCCGGGTTATCCGCCCGTCCACCGGCTGTTCCGGTCGCTGGGCGCGACCGTGGTGGGCGTGCCGGTCGACGCCGAGGGCCTGGTGGTCGACGCGCTGCCGGCGGCCGCGCGGATCGTCTACACCACCCCGTCGCACCAGTTCCCGATGGGCGTGCCGCTGTCGCCGGCCCGGCGCCGGGCGCTGCTGGCCTGGGCCGACCGGCACCACAGCGCGATCATCGAGGACGACTACGACAGCGAGTTCCGCTTCCGGAAACGGCCGCTGGAACCGTTGCAGAGCCTGGACGGCAGCGGCCGCGTCATCTACGTCGGCACCTTCTCCAAGACCATGCTGCCGGCGCTGCGGCTGGGCTTCCTGGTCGCGCCGGCCACCCTGGGCCCGGCCCTGCTGCACGCCCGCCAGGTCTGCGACCTGTACGGCAGCACCCACACCGAGGCCGCGATGGCCGCCTTCCTCGAGGAGGGCCTGTTCGCCCGCCACCTGCGCACCGCCACCCGCGCGTACGGCGCCCGGCACGCCCTGCTGCTCGACGCGCTGGGCGACGGGCCGCTGTCCCGGTGGCTGGCGCCGGTGGTGTCGGTGGCCGGCCTGCACCTGAGCGCCCACCTGCGCCCGGATGCCGGCGTCGATGCGGCGACCGTGGCCGCCCGGGCCGCGCGGGCCGGGGTCGCGGTGCAGACGCTGGGCGAGTTCTGCCTGACCCCGCCGGCCCGCGACGGGCTGGTGCTCGGTTTCGGCGCGATCCCGACCGACCGGCTGCCCGAGGCGCTGCGGCTGCTGGCCCGCTGTCTGCCCGGCTGACCGGCCCGCACGGCATTGGCCCGAACGGATCGGCGCGGATTGGCGCTACAGCCGGGCCCGGATCGGGCCGACGATGGGGCCGTCCGGTCCGTACCCGTCGAAGGCGGAACGATTGCACGCCGACACCCGCAAGGTCTCCGCCACGCTGGCGCGCACCCACCTGGTCAACGCGATCGGGGACGGCGCCTTCCTGGTCACGTTCGCGCTCTACTTCACCCACGTGGTCGGGCTGCCCGCGGCCCGCTTCGGGCTGGGCATGTCGCTGGCCTGGGCCGCCGGGTTCCTGGCGAGCGTCCCGGCGGGGCACCTGGCCGACCGCTTCGGCCCCCGCCGGGTCGCGGTCGCCCTGGCGGCGGGCACGGCGGTGACGGTGGCGGTGCTGCCGGCGGTCCGCGGCTTCCCGGCGTTCCTGGTGGTGATCTGCGCCTACGGCGTGTGCCAGTCGGGCCTGACCGGCGCGCGGCAGGCCCTGCTGACCCGGCTGGTCGCGCCCGCCGAGCGGACCCGGGTCCGGGCCCGGCTGCAGGCCCGGATCAACGGCGGGCTGGCGCTGGGCGCGGTCGCCGGCGCGGTCGCCCTGGCGGTGGACACCCGCGCGGCCTACCTGGCGGTGCTGGCCCTGGACGCGGTCGCGTTCGGCGTCGCCGCGCTGCTGCTCAGCCGGCTCCCGGCCGGTGCCGGCCCGGCCCCGGCGGCCGGTGCCGGGCGCGTGCTGACCGTGCTGCGGGATCGCCCGTACGCGGTGCTGACCGCGCTGAACGCCGTGATGCTGCTGTACATGCCGCTGCTGAGCCTGGTCATTCCCTTGTGGATCGCCGAGGCCACCGCGGCGCCGACCTGGCTGGCCGCCGCGGTGCTGGCGGTCAACACGGTCGGCGTGCTGCTGTTCCAGGTCCGGATCGCCCGGCGGGTCACCGACGTGGCGTCGGCGGCGCGCACCGTCCGCACCGCCGGGCTGGTCATGCTCGTCGCGTGCGCGGTCTTCGCCGCCACGGCCGGCACCGGCTCGCCGTGGCTGACCGGCGCGGTGCTGCTCACGGGCGCGCTGCTGCAGGTGCTGGCCGAGATGCTGCAGGCCGCCGGGAGCTGGGAGCTGAGCTTCGCGCTGGCGCCGGCCGGGCAGCACGGGCTCTACCAGGGCATGTACACCAGCGGCATCCCGCTGGCCCGGATCCTCGGCCCGGCCGCCCTGACCGGGCTGATCCTGGGCTACGGCGTGCCGGGCTGGCTGGCGCTCGGTGGCCTGATCGCGGGGGCCGGGCTGGCCACCGTACCGGTGACGCGGTGGGCGGCCCGGCACCGCCGGCGTCGGAATGCTTCCAGAATAATCTCTGCATAAAAGTCTCTGCAAGGCGTACCGTCGGGGGATGACCGACCCCCAGCAGGAGCGCCACGTCACCGATCCCGCCGACCTCAAGGCCGTGGCCCACCCGCTGCGGGTCCAGCTGCTCGCGCTGCTGCGCCGGCACGGCCCGGCGACCGCCACCGAGCTGGCGCGGCGGCTCGCCACCGAGACCGGCTCCACCAGCTACCACCTGCGCATCCTCGCCAAGCACGGGTTCGTCGCCGAGGCGCCGGCCGGGCCGGAGGGCCGCCGGCATCCGCGGGAGCGCCGCTGGGCGGCCGTGCACCGCACCACCGGGTGGAGCAACACCCGGCTCGCCGCGACCGACGCCGGCCGGGAGGCCGCGGCCATGATGCGCCGCCGCCAGGTCGAGGTGCTGGTCGGCGACGTCGAACGCTTCGAGGCCGAGCAGGACCGGCTGGACCCCGGCTGGGTCGAGGCCGCGGGCATCGGCGACCTGCAGGTCCGGCTGACCCTGGCCGGGCACGCCGAGCTGTGGGACAGGTTCTACGCCCACCTCGACGAGCTGCGGGCGCGCGACGCCGACGACCCGGCGGCCGCCGTGGTCTCCGTGGTGGTGGCCGGGTTCCCCCGCGCCGCGGACCGATGACCGGCGGGGCGGCCGCACGCCGCTACGCGCTGCTGAGCTTCCTGCTCTGGCTGCCGGCCGGGCTGTATCTGGTCCCGTTGGTGCTGCTGATGCTCGACCGCGGGCTGCCGGTCGCCACGATCGCGGTGGTCGGCGCCGTCTACGGGCTCACCACGGCGGCGCTGGAGCTGCCCACCGGCGGGCTGGCCGACGTGCTCGGGCGCCGGCCGGTCCTGATCGCCTCGGCGGTGGCCGGCGCCGCCGGGCTGCTGCTGCTGGGTCTGGCCGGCACGGTCGCGCTCTTCGTGGCCTCCGCGGTGCTGCGCGGGGCCGCCCGTGCCCTGTCCACCGGCCCGCTCGAGGCCTGGTACGTCGACACCGTGCACGCCGAGCACGGCCGCGACGCCGACCTGACCGCCGGCCTGGCCCGTGGTGAGGTCGCCGCCTCGCTGGCCCTGGGCGCCGGCACGCTGGTCGGCGGGCTGCTGCCGCTCGCCCTGGGCGCCGCCGGCCCGCTGCCGGCGCTGGCCGTGCCGGTCCTGCTCGCGGCCGGCGTGGAGGTGCTGCGGGCCGTGGTCACCACCCGGCTGCCCGAGCCCCCGCATCCGCGCCCGGCGGCGGGAGCCGTGCTGCGCGGTGTGCCCGCCACGGTCCTCGCGGGGCTGCGGGTGGCCGGCCGCGACCGGGCCCTGACCCGGCTGCTGCTGGCCGCCGGCGGGGCCGGCATCGCGCTGGGCACCATCGAGCTGCTCACGCCCGCCTGGCTGGCCGGGCTCTCCGCCGGCCCCCGCGCCGCCGCCACGTACGCGGTGGTCGCGGCGGCCGGGTTCGGTGCGGACGCGGCCGGCGGGATGCTCGCCGCGGGCGCGGTCCGCCGGCTCGGCTCGCACGCCCGGGCGGCCACGGCCGGCTGGACCGTGGCGGCGCTGGCCCTGGCCGGGCTGGCCGGCTGCGCGCTGCTCGCCGGGCCGGTGGCCATGGTGCTCGCCGGGATCGCGTACTGCCTGCTGTTCGCCGGGCTCGGCGCCGCCTTCCCGGCGCAGGCCCACCTGCTGCACGAGCGGGTCGCGCCCGGCGAGCGGGCGACCGTGCTGTCGGTGCAGTCGCTGCTGATGCAGGGTGTCGGCGCGGCCGGCATCCCGCTGATCGGCTGGTCGGCCACCCGCAACGGCATCGAGGTGGGCTACGCCGTCGCGGCGGTGGTGCTGCTGGCCTCGGCCGGGATCTTCCTGCGGCTGCGCACCGCCCACCCCGGGCCGGACCGCGCTGATCCGCTCCCGGCCGCACCGACGCCGGCGGCACGGTGATCAGCACGACCGACGAGTTGGCCGCGCGTCACCCGCAACGGTTCCGGGCCTTCGTGGTCGGCATCGCCGGCGACGCCGCGGCGGCCGCGCGTCAGGCGACCGCCCGGGTGCGGCCGGCCAGCTCCCGGACGACGTCGACGAACAGGTCGATGTCGGCCTGGGTGGTGCGCCAGTTGACCACGGCGGGCCGCAACGCGACCCGGCCGCCGTAGACGGTGGTGCCGCAGAAGACCCGGCCGTCGGCGAGCAGCGCCGCGCCGACGGCCCGGTTCCACCGGTCGAGCTCCTCCTCCGCCAAGCCGGGCAGCGCGACCCGGAAGCACACGATGCACAGCGGCACGTCGGCGAGGCGCTCCAGCTCGGGCGCCTCGTCGACCCGCCGGGCCAGGTGCTGGGCCAGGTCGAGGTGGCGCTCGACCATGGCGCGGTGGCCCTGCCGGCCGTACGCGGCCAGCGTCGCCCAGATCGGCAGCGCCCGGGCCCGCCGGGACGACTCGGGCCCGTACAGGCCGTAGCCGCCGGCCGGGTCCTCGCGCCCGGGCAGGTAGGCCGCCCCCGGCATCCCGAACGCGGTGCCGAGCCGGTCCGGCTCCCGCAGCAGCGCGAACCCGCTCTCGTACGGCACGTTGAGCCACTTGTGCCCGTCGGCGGCGACGGAGTCGGCCCGGTCGATGCCGCGGACCAGGTGCGCCGAGCGTGGCGACAGGGCGGCGAACAGCCCGAAGGCGCCGTCGACGTGCAGCCAGGCGCCGTACCGGCCGGCCAGGTCGGCCAGCGCGTCCACCGGGTCGAAGTCCCCGGCGTTGACCTCACCGGCGTTGGCGATCAGCACCGCGGGCGCACCGTCCGATGCGGCCAGCCGGCGCTCGACGGCGGCCAGGTCGACCCGGCCCACCGCGTCCCGGGAGAACACCTCGACGGCCTCCCGGCCGTGCCCGAGCATCTGCAGCGCCTTGCGGGCGGACGCGTGCACGTAGCCGCCGGAGAGCACCGGCATCCGCGGCAGCCCGGCGAGACCGTCCCGGACGGTGTCGGCGCCGTGCCGCTCGCCCCACCACTGGGTGGCACAGCCGAGCGCGGTGAAGTTCGCGAAGGTGGCGCTGCCGACCAGCGCCCCGCCCCAGCCGGCCGGCAGCCCGAACAGCTCCCGCAGCCAGTCGAGCGCCACGGTCTCGGCCCGGTGTGCGAACGGCGACGACACCCGGGCGAACGCGTTCTGGTCGAGCAGCGCCGCGGTCCAGTCGGCGGCGAGCGCGGCCGGGGTGGCGCCGCCGGTGACGAAGTGGAAGAACCGTGGCCCGGACGACGCGGTGGCGGCGGCCGTGCCGATCTCGAGCAGCCGGGCGACGGCCGCCGCGGTGCCGGCGCCGGCCTCGGGCAGCGGGCCGTCGAGCCCGGCCGGCAGCCCGGCCGCGGCGGGGTCCTGCACGGGCCGCTCGGCCAGCGAATCCAGGTACGGCCCGGCGGCGGCGGCCACCTGGGCGAGGGCCGGCGCGGCGGCGGCCCGGTCGAGCAGAGGATCAGCCATCCCCGCAGCCTGCCGCAGACCGGGCCGGCCCGACGTCCGTCGATCGGCCGGTCACCCGAGCGGCGCCCGGCCGCATCCGAGATCACGAAGTGTCACCTTGTGGGTATCCGTGAGCCACTGATCCATGTTCTGCTCAGGTACCCGTCGGCAGGACCGATGAGGGCTGGGATACGTGGAGGAGGAAAAGTGCCGATGCGCTGGCCGCGAGCCACGGCACCGGCGTGGCCCGTGCACGCCGTCACGGCAGCCCTGATCGCCGGCGCCGGCGCCGCGTACGCCCTGGCCGGCCCGGGCGGCCGCCCGGCGATCTACACGCTGGTCTCGGTGCTGCCGATCATCACGTTCCTGGCCGCGCTGGCCAGCGGTCACCTGCCGGACCGCCGCCCGTGGCTCATCGCCGTGGTGGGGCTGGTGCTGCTGTTCGCCGGTCAGCTGGGCTGGCCGGGCTGGATGAACGAGCACCACCTGGGCCGCGCGCAGGGCTCGATGCTCGACCTCATGCAGTCCACCGCGCACACGTTCTTCCTGGTCGGCACGGCCATGGCGATCCGCCGGCGGGCCCGGTCGGACCCGGCCGGCATCATCGACGCGGCGCTGTTCGGGCTGTGCGCGGGCGGGCCGCTCTGGGAGTGGGTGATCCAGCCGAACCTGCCCGCCGCGGCCACCCCGCTGGGCGAGACCCTGCTGCTGGCCGATCTGCTGGTGCTGGGCGCGGTCATCGGCTGCCTGCTGCGGCTCGGCGCGATGGCCCGGCCGGGCCGGGGCACGCTGGGCTATCTGCTGGTCACGGCGCTGCTGACGCTGGTCTCCACGGTCACCGGGACGCTGTCCACCGACGTCGGCAGCGGGTGGAGCACGGGGCTGATGCTGATGGCGTACCTGACCATCGCGGCCGCGCCGCTGGCGCCGGACGCCCCCGCGATGACCGTGCCGGTGCCGCGCACCGGCCACGTGGCCGGCCGCCAGCGGCTCGGCTGGCTGGCCGCGGCGCTGAGCGCCAACCCGCTGATCGCGGCGGTGCAGGTGGTGCGCGGCTCCGAGTCGGCGAGCCTGCTGCTGCCGGTGGGCACGCTGCTGGTGGTGCCGCTGGTGCTGCTGCGCATCCGGCACCTGTCGGCGCAGCGCGACCGGGCCGAGCGGACGCTGGCCTACCACGCCACCCACGACGAGCTGACCGGGCTGTACAACCGGCGGCACATCGCCGCCGAGATCGACCGCGCGCTCGCCGAGGTGCAGCGGGGCACGCTGGACGAGGTGACGATCCTGCTCTGCGACCTGGACGGCTTCAAGCCGGTCAACGACCGGTACGGCCACCCGGCCGGCGACGCCGTCCTGAAGGCGGTCGCCGAACGGCTGACCGCCACCGTCCGCCGCGACGACCTGGTCGGCCGGCTGGGCGGCGACGAGTTCCTGATCGTCTGCCGGGGCACGCTGGGCCCGGACGCGGGCGACCTGCCCGCCCGGATCACCGAGGCCGTACGCGCGCCGTTCCCGCTGCCCGAGGGCGTGGTGTCGGTGGGCGTGACCACCGGCCTGGCGCAGGCCGGCCCGGGCCGGGCGGCCGACCGTGACCTGCTGATCGGCCTGGCCGACGCCGCCATGTACGCGGGCAAGGCGGCCCGCGGCGGGGACGCCCGCCGGGTCGACGCCGCACCCTGACGGCCCCGCCTGCGCGCCACCGCGGCCGGGCGGCACACTGTGCGCGTGCGGAAGAAGATTCTCATCACCGGGGCGAGTGCCGGGCTGGGCGAGCAGATGGCCCGCGACTTCGCCGCGCGCGGGCGTGACCTCGCGCTGTGCGCGCGCCGGCTGGACCGGCTGGAGGCCCTGCGCGACGAGCTGCTCGCCGCCCATCCCGGCCTCACCGTCGCGGTGCGGCAGCTGGACGTGACCGACCACGCGCAGGTGTTCGCGGTGTTCCAGGCCTTCCGCGCGGACCTGGGCGGACTGGACCGGGTGATCGTCAACGCCGGCGGCGGCAAGGGCCGGCCGGTCGGCACCGGCGGCTTCGCGGAGAACCTGGCCAGCGCCCGCACCAACTTCGTGGCGGCGCTGGCGCAGTGCGAGGCCGCGGTGGAGATCTTCCGCGACCAGCGGCACGGACACCTCGTGATGATCTCCTCGATGAGCGCGATGCGCGGCCTGCCCCGCGGCATGACCACCTACGCCGCCACCAAGGCGGGCGTGGCCGCGCTGGCCGAGGGCATCCGCGCCGACCTGCTGGGCACCGCAATCAAGGTCACCACCGTGTACCCCGGTTACATCGTCTCGGAGGCCAACCCGGCCGCGCGGCCCAAGCCGCTGATGGTCTCCACCGAGCGCGGGGTCCGGGCGATGGTGCGCGCCATCGAGCGGGAACGCCCGAAGGCCCAGGTGCCGGCGTGGCCCTGGGTGCCGCTGGGCCTGCTGATGCGGCACGCGCCGCTGCGCGCGGTGGCCCGCTTCAGCTGAGCCCGGATCGCGGTCCGGAATCCACCGCGGGTTCATCCGGCGCACCGGGTCCGGCCACCCACGGCCCGCAGGCTGCCAGGAACCCATCGAGGAGGTTCCATGGACAGGCGAACGATGCTGCGCGCGACCGTGGTCGGCGCGGGGGCGGTGGCGCTGCCCTTCACCGCGTGGTCGGCGGCGTACGGCGCCCCGGCCCAGAACGCGACCGGCCCGTACGGCCCGCTGCAACCGGCCGACGCCCACGGCATCCAGCTGCCGGCCGGGTTCACCAGCACCGTCGTGGCCCGGTCCCGGCAGACCGTCGGCGGCACGTCGTACGTCTGGCACGACGCCCCCGACGGCGGCGCGGTCATCCCGAACGGCACCGGCTGGGTCTACGTGTCCAACTCCGAGGTCGGCTCCGCGGCCGGCGGCGGCGCCTCGCGGATCCTGTTCAACTCCGCCGGCGCCGTCGTCGGCGCGTCCCGGATCCTGTCGGGCACCAGCCAGAACTGCGCCGGCGGCAAGACGCCCTGGCACACCTGGCTGTCCTGTGAGGAGATCAGCCGGGGCCGGGTCTTCGAGACGTACCCGCTGGGCGGCACGGCCGTCGACCGCCCGGCCATGGGCCGGTTCAAGCACGAGGCCGCGGCCGCGGACCCGGTACGCCGGGCCGTCTACCTCACCGAGGACGAGACCGACGGCCGGTTCTACCGGTTCGTCCCCACCACCTGGGGCGACCTGTCCGCCGGCACCCTGCAGGTGTTCCGGGCGGGCACCGCGACCTCCGGCAGCTTCACCTGGGCGACCGTGCCGGACCCGGACGGCTCCCCCACCGCCACCCGCTACCAGGTGTCCGGCGCCAAGTCGTTCAACGGCGGCGAGGGCTGCCACTACGCCGACGACACCGTCTGGTTCACCACCAAGGGCGACAACCGGGTCTGGCAGGTGAACCTGGCGGCCGGCACCTACGAGCTGGCCTACGACGACAACCTGGTCAGCCCGGGCAGCGCCCCACTGTCCGGGGTGGACAACATCACCGGCACCGCCGCCGGTGACCTGTACGTCGCCGAGGACGGCGGGACGATGGACATCTGCATCATCACCCCGGACGACACCGTCTCGACGTTCCTGCGGGTCACCGGGCAGAGCGGGTCGGAGATCACCGGGCCCGCGTTCACCCCGGCCGGCGACCGCCTGTACTTCTCCTCCCAGCGCGGCACGAGCGGCGCCTCGTCCGGCGGCATCACCTACTGCGTGACCGGCCCCTTCCGCCGCTAGGAACGGGGCAGACGGCGGCAGCCGGCTTCCGTAGCCTGCCCCGGTGACTGTTTCGCCGGCCGAGCTGCGCTGCCGCTTCACCGTCGCCGGGGCCGACGGCGCGCCGCGCGCCGTCGGCACGGTGACCGCGATCTGGTACCGGAACGCCTTCGCGGGCCGGTTCTTCTTCGAGACACGCCGTGAGCAGGCCGCCGGATCGATCTATCAGCGGTCCGGCCTGGCGGAGCTGACCGGGCTCGGCGACGCCGCTTTCACCTATCACGACAGCGACGCCCGCTTCCGGGTCGCCACGCTGGACTCCAACCTGTTGCTGGACCTCCAGGTGGCCGTCGTCCCGGGTGATCCACTTTGGCGAGCGGGCCAGGTGGGGCCGCCTTTCGCGGCGCTGGCCGACACGCTGCGGGCCTCGCTGCCGCGGCTCCGCTGACGGGGCACCGCGGATGATAACCGGACAAAGTTGATAGAATGGTCGAATGAGTAAGAAAGCCAATAACTTCCTCCCCGCCCCGCGTCGCCTGACCGCGGCCGCCCTGGCGCTGACCGCGGCGACCGCCCTGGTGGCGTACGCCCAGCCGGCCAGCGCCTCCTCGCACCGGCCCTGCGCGATCGTCAAGCACCGCAGCACCGCCGGCGTGACCACGGTCGGCACCGCCACGGCGACCCTCGGCGCCGACGGGGTCCGGCTGACCACCGCCCGGTCGGCGAACCCCGACAAGGTGTCGTGGCAGACGCTGGTCAAGCCGGTGCTCGCCGCCGCCGTCACCGAGGTCAGCTACGAGACGATGAAGCTGGACAGCACGGCCGGCGACAACAACGTCGTCAACGACGCCGCGCTGCCCGCGTACCACATCTTCGTGCGGACCGACGCCGGCGCCGGCGTGCTGATCTACGAGCCGTACAACTACCTGGCCACGATCGGCGGCGGCAACCCGCAGCGCGGCGTGCGCACGGAGTGGAACGTGCTGACCGGTCCGCTGTGGACGTCCTCGACGACCATCGCCGGCCTGCCGAAGACCGCGGGCGGCCCGGCGACCAAGACCTTCGCCCAGGTCGTCGCGGACAACCCGCGGATGACGGTCACCGGGATCGGCTTCGGCCTCGGCACCTACAACGCCGGGGTGATCGCCGTCCTGGACGAGCAGCGCTTCGCCACCACCCGCACCTGCTCCGAGCACCAGTGGTCCACCAGCTTCAAGAACGGCCGCTGGTGGCCGGGCCGGACCCGCTGACCCGCACCCGGTGACGTCCGGGCCGGGTGGGTTCGCCCACCCGGCCCGCTCAGGCTCCGGCCCCGGTGGTCAGCCGCACGGCGGTGTACCCCCGCAGGACGAAGGTCGGGCGCTGGACCGGCTCCGCGGCCAGCGCGAGCCGCGGCGCGTGGTCGAGCAGCGCACCGACCGCCGTCCGCAGCTCCAGGCGGGCCAGCGGGGCGCCGAGGCAGAAGTGCAGGCCGGCGCCGAAGCCGACGTGCGGGTTGGGGTCACGCCCGACGTCGAAGGTGTCCGGGTCGGCGAAGACCGCCGGGTCGCGGTTGGCGGCGCCGAGCAGCGCGGCCACCTCGCCACCGGCCGGGATCGGCACCCCGGCCAGCACCACGTCGGTGGCGGCGGTGCGGACGAACATGTGCAGCGGCGGGTCGTACCGGATCATCTCCTCCGCCGCGGTGCGCAGCAGCCCCCGGTCGGCGCGCAGCCGGGCGAGCTGCGCGGGATGCCGCAGCAGCGCCACCACACCGCCGCCGAACGCGTTGACCGACGCCTCGTGGCCGGCGTTGAGCAGCAGGATCGCCGACGCGACGAGCTCGTCGGCGGAGAGCCGGTCGGTGCCGTCGCGGACCGCCACCAGTGCGCTGATCAGGTCGTCGCGCGGCTCGGCGCGGCGCCGGGCGGCCAGGTCGCGCACGTAGCCGGCGAACTCCCGGCAGGCGGTCAGCGCGGCGGCCTCCGTCTCCGGGGTCCGGGTCACCTCGTACATCCGCACGATCGCCGCCGACCACGGGCGCAGCCGGTGCCGGTCGGCGACCGGCACGCCGAGCAGCTCGGCGATGACCGTGACGGCGAGCGGCTCGGCAACCTCGGCGAGCAGGTCGAACTCGGGCCCGGTGGCGGCCAGCAGCGCGGTGGCCTCGGCGGCGACCGCCGGGCCCAGCCGCGCGACGTGCCCGCGGGTGAACGCCCGGGCGACCAGCGACCGCAGCCGGGTGTGCACCGGGGGCTCGTTCTCCATCATCTGCTCGCGGTGCAGCAGGTTGAACGGCTCGTAGACCGCCGCGGGCTCACGGTCACGCCAGAACCGGCCGAGCCGCCGGTCCCGCAGCACGGCCCCCACCGTGGCGTGATCGGCCGCCACCCACCGGCCGGTCGGCGCGTGCCGGCTCACCGGCCCTCGCTCACGCAGCACCGCCAGCCCGGGGTACGGGTCCCGCAGGAACTCCGGATCCGTGAAATCGACGTCCACCCCGGCACGGTAACCCGTCCAGGATCCAGGACCGCACCCACGAGATCACCCAGCGCAGACCCGATCGTGATGACCCACGCCCGCGCGCTGACCATCAACGGCGCCATGGGCCGCCTGCCCTGACCGACCGGGTCAGCGGTGGCGCTGGGCCTGCCGGCGGGCGGCGGCGAAGGCACGCGCCGGGCTGCCCAGCACGGGCCGGTAGCACCACGGCCAGTCGGTGACCCGGTCGCCGATCAGGTCGAAGACCCGCGCTGCCCGGGCGTACTCGCCGGTCGCGGTCAGCGCCATCGCGAACGTGTTCAGCCGCGGCGGCCAGCCGAACCGCGGCACGAACGCCGGGTGCAGGACGGAGTGCTCGGCCGCGGTCACCACGTCGGCCCGGACCGGCCCGCTGATCAGGTACGCGTCGTCCTCGCCGCCGGGCAGGCTGAGCCAGTACTCCAGGTGGGCGACGACCAGCAGCTCCGGCAGCAGGCTGCCGTGCGGCGCGCGGGCCGTGGCCTCCCGGGCGAAGGCGAACATCTGCTGGTGGCTGCCGAACCACTTGCCGCACAGGTACTGCAGCCGCTGCTCGTGGGCGACCAGGTGGTCGGGGACCCGCCTGGTCACCTCGGCGAACCGGGCCTCGGCCTCCTCCGGGCCGACCTGCCGGCCGCGGGCCGACAGGGTCAGCCAGGTCCAGGCGGTGACCTCGCCGGGGTCGCGGGCGACCACCTCGTACAGGCACTCCTCGGCGAACTCGAGCCGGCGGAAGAACTCCTGGAACTGCTGCGCGCGGGTGAACTGCGCGTAGCGGGCGCCGCGGGCCTCCCAGGCCCAGCTGACCCCGTGACACCCCTGCAGCAACAACGGCAACGTGGCGCCCGGCTCGGCGGCGACCCACTCGCCGATCCAGTCCTGCACCCCGGCGGCGTCGGCGGCGACCTCCATCAGGCAGGCGTGGTCGTCCGGGCCGGCGGCGGTCACGAAGATCTCCCGTACGGTCTGCCGGTCGCGCGCGCCCAGCGCGGCCAGCAACGCCCGCGCCCGCAGGTCACCGCAGGCCGGATCGATCACCGGCGTACGTCGGAACGGCCACATGCTGATCTTTCCTCCCCGTTGCCCGGCACAAGATCCTAGCCACCCCGGGAGCAATCGGCGCACCCCCGCTTCCACCAGGGAGAATGCTTGTACTCTGCGAGGGTGGACGACGGCGGCGGAGCGGCTGGACCGGCGGACCGAGAGGCGGAGATCGTCTCGGTGTGCCAGGCCGTCAGCGACCTGTTGCAGGCGCAGGAGATCCTCATCGAGACGCTCCGCGCACAGGGCATGCTCGATTCCCGGGCCACCGGCGTGCTCGCCGCGATCGACCAGCTGAAGGCCGAGGCCGAGCACACCCGGCAGCGCGCCTCGGTGCGAACGGCCTGACCGTGCCGGGCAGCGGCTGACCGGCGTCAGTACCGGAACTGCGTGACCAGGGTCTGCAGGTCGCTGGACATCCGGGCGAGGTCGGCCGCCGCGATCCTGGCCTCCTCGACGCCGGCCCGGGTGCTGTCCGCGGCGGTGGCGACCGCGGTGATGTTGGCGGCGATCTCCTCGGACCCGGTGGCCGCCTGGGAGATGTTGCGGCTGATCTCGTTGGTGGTGGCCGTCTGCTCCTCGACCGCCGAGGCGATCGTGGTCTGCAGATCGTTGATCTGCTGGATGACCCCGCTGATCTGGTTGATCGCCTGGGCCGCCCGGGCGGCGTCGGCCTGGATGTTGGTGACCTTGGCGGTGATGTCGCCGGTGGCGCGGGCGGTCTCCTGTGCCAGGTCCTTGACCTCGCTGGCGACCACGGCGAAGCCCTTGCCGGCGTCGCCGGCCCGGGCGGCCTCGATCGTCGCGTTGAGCGCGAGCAGGTTCGTCTGCGCCGCAATCGCGGTGATGACCTTGAGGACGTCGCCGATCTCGGCCGAGGAGGCGCTGAGCTGACCCACGGTGGTGGTGGCCTCGGACGCGTTGGTGACGGCCATATCGGCGACCCGGGCCGCCTCGGAGGAGCTCTGCGCGATCTCCCGGATCGACGCGGACATCTCCTCGCTGCCGGCCGCGACGGTCTGCACATTGGTGGACACTTCTTCCGCGGCGGCGGCCACGGCGGTTGCCTGGGTGCCGGTCTCCTCAGCCGCGCCGGCGACCTGCCTGTTCGTCGTCGACAGTTCCTCCGAGCTGGCGGCCAGGGTGTGCGCGGTGTCCGCGACAGCGCCGATGGCGGTGCGGGTGCGCGCGTTGGCCGCGTCCAGCGCGGACGCCATGACGCCGATCTCGTCCCTGGTGCTGACGCCTGCGGTGGCGGTCAGATCCCCTTCCGCGACCGCGTTGATGGCCTCGGAGACCCTGCGCAGCGGAGCCGTGATGCATCGTGCGGCGTAGAGCGACAGGGCCAGCGCGAGAAGGATGCCGGAGCACAGCACCACGATCAGCTGCGTCCGGCCGTTCTCGAAGGCGTCTCTGGCCAGCATCGCGGTGTGCTGTCCGTCCGCCGCCTCGATCTTCCTGAGGTCCGCCAGCACGTCGACCGCCTGGACCGCGAGCGGGTTGACCGCCGCCAGCGCTGCGTTGAAGGCCTTTTCGTCATCGCCGCGGGCGGCCGGCATGGTCGTCGTGTCTCGGGCCTGCTTGTACGCCGCCCAGTCGGCCTCGAACTGCCGCAGCCGGGCCGGTTCCGGGGCGACCGGTCGATAGATGGCGATGTCCGCGTCGATCGCCGTGTCGGCAGCTGCCATCCGCTGGACGGCCGCATCCTGGGCGGCGCCGTCATTGAGGAAGACGTCGCGGATGGCGATCCGGACGCGTTCGACCTGGAGCCCCGCGTCGGCCAGGTAGCCGGCCGGCACCAGGTTGTAGGTGGCGATCCGGTCGCCGGCCCGGTAGACCGTGCCCAGCGTGCTGATCCCGATCAGGCCGGTGCCGATCCCCGCGACCGCGACGGCGCCGACCGCGATGAGGATCTTGCTGCGGACCCTGCGGTTGTTGAACCACCGTCCCAGCGGGTTGCCGCCCCGGAGGGTCGGACTCGAACCGACGACCGGAATCATCATTGCTGTCTCATTCCCCCGAGGAAAAGTTCCGTGAGTCCGGCGGTGGTCACGGGCCGAGCTCGTCCGCGTGCGCGCGCAGCGCGCTCCAGCCCAGCACGCCGGTCACGTGCCGCAGACCGGCGCCGATGCGCAGGCCCTGGTCGTCGATGGTGAACTCGTGCACGGCCTTGCTGTGGTCGCTGTTGCGCATCTTGACGATGTTCAGGGCCCGGCCGGTCGCGGTCTCCCGCTCGAGGTACCGCAACAGGATCACGTTGTGGAACAGGAACATGACGCCGCCGATGGGTTCCGGGCTGGGGCCCAGGGCGGTGGTCTCGCTGGTGATCAGCACGGTGGCGCCGGCGTTGCGGATCAGTCCGATGAGGCTGCGCGCGTATGCCGGGAACCGGTCCGTCTCGCGGGCGGCGAAGACCATTTCGGCGAGGCTGTCGATCACGACCCGCCGGATCGGGCCGCGGGCCAGTTCCTCCCGGATCCGGGAGGCGAGCAGATCCAGATCGAGTTCGCCGAGCGGGACGTGCAGCACCACGAGGTCGTTGCGGTCGCGGGCCTCGGCCAGGTCCCAGCCGAAGCCCGACGCCATCGAGACGAGCTGGTCGGCGGTGTCCTGGAACGTGACGTAGAGGCAGGTGTCCCCCCGGCCGACGCCCTCGGTGACGAAACGCAGTCCCGCGATCGTCTTGCCCGCCCCGGACGGCCCGAGGACCAGGGTGGCCTCCCCGGCGCCGATCCCGCCACCCATCAGCTCGTCGAGGTGGCGGATCCCGCTGGGGATCCGCCCGGCGACGGCGACGGCCGGCCCGGTGTCGAGCGTCTCGATGCGGGGGAAGACCTCGAAGCCGGTGGAACAGATGCGGAAGGTGTGCTTGCCTTCCAGGTGGTGGGTGCCGCGCATCTTCACCACCCGCAGCCAGCGCCGGTCGATCGGTTCGCGGGGCTGGTAGGCGAGATGGACGATGGTGTCGGCGAGCGAGAACTCGACGCCGGAGGCCATCTCGTCGGGGGTGTACTCGCCCAGCAGCAGCGCCGTGTCGGTGTGCGTCAGGCGGCTGGTCAGGTCGTAGAACGCCATCCGCAGCTCGCGGTCCCCGGCGAAGTCCCGCAACGCCTTCGCGCTGTCGATCACCACGATGGTGGGGTTCTCCTCCGCCGTCTTGCGCGCCACCTCGTCGACCAGCGATGCCATCCGGCCGGACCGGTCGCCGCGGATGAGGTCGCCCAGGTGCAGATACTCCACCTCGGGACCCAGCGCCGCGGAGACGAAGAAGTCGAAGGACGCCAGGTGGCGCAGCAACTTGGCGTGCGGCTCCGACAGGGTGGTGTAGTAGACCGCCTTGCGCTCGGCGGTCGCATTGGCGAAGCACATCTGCTGCGCCAGGATGGTCTTGCCGGACCCGGGCGCGCCGGCCAGCACCGCGACCGAGCCGCGCTCGATCCCGCCGCCGAGAATCACGTCCAGGCCGGGCACGCCGGTCGCCACTCGCGTCATCGAGGATCCGCCTTCCGGGCCAGGAGCGCGGTCGCCGCCGCCAGCAGCTGGCTCGGCTGATACGGCTTGGTCAGCACCGCGTCGGCGCCGGCGGCCAGTTGCGCGTTGCTGGTCGCCGCGAGGATCGGGATCCGGGCGGTGCGCGGGTCGGCGCGCAGCCGCCGGATCAGCTCGGCCCCGTCCATCACCGGCATCATCATGTCGGTGACCACCAGGTCGGGAAGGGGCCCGGAGACGACCTCGAGCGCGGCCGCACCGTGGCCGGCGTCGATCACCTCGTGGCCCGCCCGCTCGAAGACCCGACGCATGATGTACCGCAGGTCCGGCTCATCGTCGACGACCAAGATCCTGGACAACGCAGACCCCCCACCCGTCCGCTGACACCCCGCTCGACCGGACCGGCGCCGACTCCGAATCAGCACCGGCGGATGCCGGGAAGGGAAGGTGTGGGCTGCTGCCGCGGGTATCGCCTGTCATCACGACCTCATCAGATCCGGGCTGACCAACCTCCGACGGGCGCGACATGGTGCTGAAGTCGCCGAGGTCCGGAGCGATGCGAATCGAGCGTAGCGCCGTAGCAGGTGATAAGGGGTTTTTTCGGCACACAGCACCCGCTTTGTACGTCGCCGAAGCCGGGAGCCGGGGCCGTCACCCGGCCCGGGAGCGGAAGATGCCGTTGAGCACCAGGTCGATGGAGCGGGCGGCAGCGGCCTCGGTGTCGGCCAGATCCCCGGTGGCCTCGGCCACGCCCTGCACCATCGCGAGCAGCACCAGCAGGTCCTCCGGAGCGACGTCGCCGTGGACGTACCCCTCGCGCTGCGCCCGCCGCAGCGGTTCGCAGAAGGCCGCCACCAACCGCTTCTGGTAGCGCTCGCGGGCGCCGGGATCGAAGCGCCGGGCCAGCAGCACCAGCGGGCGCATCGCCACCAGCGAGTGCAGCACCTCGCGGAGCAGCAGCTGGAACACCGCGGGCCGGCAGGCCTCGGTCGCCACGAACGCCTCCAGCCGCTGGAGGTGGTGGGTGATGACCGCGGCAGCCAGCGCGGACCGGTCCGGGAAGTGCCGGTAGAGGGTGGCCTGGCCGACGCCCGCGCGCCGGGCGATCTCCGGCATCGGCACGGCCGAACCGCCGCCGGCCATGACCTCGCTCGCGGCCAGGACGATGGCCGCGCGATTGCGCTGGGCGTCTTGGCGACGCGCCGTCGGGGCACCGTACAGCACGGTCACACTCCTCGGACAGGCGTCGTATGTTACCTGCCGGTAACGAGAATGTCACCATCTTCAATTTCTCACTACCGGTTCCTACGCTGCCGCCACCGAACCACCGCTGCTCCACCGCAGCTCCTCATCGGTGCGCCCATCAGCAGTCGTCAGGTGCGCCTCTTCCGACGCCGTCCCGTCCACAAGGAGTGCGCATGGCGCCCCGCCGCCCCACGCTTTTCCTCGCCCTGCTGGCCATGCTCGCCGGCACCGTGCTGGCCGGCACCGTCGCGGCCACCCCGGCCGCCGCGGCCCCCGTCGTCACCGCCGCGCCCACCACCGGCGTCCGCTTCGTCGACATCCCCGCCGCCGGGGCCGTCCTCAAGGCCAACGTCATCGCCCCCACCGCCGCCGGCCCGCACCCGGCCGTCCTGCTGCCCGCCAGCTGGGGCCTCAACGACCTGGAGTACCTGGCCCAGGCGAAGACCCTGGCCGGCCGCGGCTACGTCGTCGTCTCCTACACCCCGCGCGGCTGGTGGCTGTCCGGCGGGGAGATCAACACCGCCGGCCCGGCCGACATGGCCGACCTGTCCACGGTGATCGACTGGACGATCGCGAACACCGCCACGGACCCGGCGCGGATCGGCGCGGCCGGGATCTCGTACGGCGCCGGGCTCAGCCTGCTCGGCTCGGCGTTCGACCGGCGCATCCGGGCCGTCGCCGCGCTCAGCGGCTGGACCGACCTGAGCTACTCGCTCTACGCCGACTCCACCCGCCACCAGCAGGCGCCCGGGCTGCTCAAGGTCGCCGCCGACCTGCTCGGCAACCCCGGCCCGGAGCTGACCGGCAAGCTCGACGACTTCGCCGCCAACCGCAACGTCGACCAGGTGCTCGCGTGGTCCCGGGCCCGCTCGGCGGCGACCTATGTGGACGCCATCAACGCCAACGGGCCGGCGATCCTGATGGCCAACGCGTGGGGCGACTCGTTCTTCCCGCCCAACCAGCTGGTCGACTTCTACGGCCGGCTGACCGGGCCCAAGCGCCTCGAGTTCCGGCCGGGCGACCACGCCATCGCCGAGATCACCGGCATCCTCGGCCTGGAGAACGAGGTCTGGACCAGCGTGCACCGGTGGTTCGACCAGTACCTCGGCGGCGTGGACAACGGCGTCACCGGCGAGCCGCCGGTGCAGATCAAGCCGTACAACGCCGCGACCGAGCGCTACCCGGCCTGGACCGCGATGAACTCCACGACCCGCCGCTACGGGCTCGGCGCGATCCGCCGGCTGGACGGCACCGGCCTGCTCGGTGGCGTGCCCACCACCGGCTGGACCAAGAGCATCCCCACCGACGCGAACACCACGGCGGACGGCGGGGCTGTGCTCATCACCAACGGCATCGCCGCGTTCACCGGGCAGCAGCCGAGAATCTGGCTGCCCACGGTCAACCGCGCCCGGGCGGGCGTCTGGGCCGCGGAACGGCCCGCGACGGCGCAACGCATCCGGGGCATCCCGAAGCTGCACCTGGAACTGACCGGCACGGCGGCGCGCGGCACGGTCGTGGCCTACCTGTACGACCTGGACTCGCTGGGCAACGCCGGCCTGATCACCCACGCGCCGGTCACGTGGCTCGGCGCCGGCGGCGGCAACCGGAGCGTCGACCTGTCCCTGCCGGCAACCGCCTTCGACCTGCCGGCCGGCCACTCCCTCACGCTGGTCGTCGACACCGTCGACCCGCTCTACTACGAGGAGAACGCGCCGGACGGCTCGATCACCATCGGCGGCGGCTCCTACCTGGATCTCCCGCTGAAGTAGGGGTTCCGTGGCTCCGGCGCCCCAGGTCCCGACGGGCGCCGGAGCCAGTCCACGCCACACCCCCTGGAGCATCCTAGGAACCTGGCCTGTTGGGTGGACGGGATCAAGCGCCCGCGGTGCGGGCCGCCAACACGCCCGGGACAGTGTGCCCGCGGCCCGGAAAGGTTGCCCCGGAGTGGGGAACGTCGCTCATCGGCGTGAATCGATGACCGCCGCAGGCCGATCAGGCACACTGTCGGGCCGGATCGAGGGACAGGTGGACCAGATGGATCCCGACACGGACGCGCCACCGGCCGGGCGCCGCAAGCACCGTACGCCCACCTTCCGGCTGGCCGTGCTCGCCGCCGTGCTGGCGACCGTGGCCGCGGCGGCGCTCGTGGCGCTCGTCCTGCCGGCGTCCGGCGGCAACCGGTTCGCGCTGCCCTGGTCGGCCGGTTCCCCCGCGGCGGGGACGTCGGCTGCCCCCGTACCGTCGTCGACCGCGACCGTTTCCAGCACCGCCGCACCATCCGCGCCGAAGGCGGCGGGTGGCTGCGCCCGGAAGACCGCCGCCGGGCCGGTCACCACGGTCACCGAGGTGACGATCGGCAAGCGGGTTGTCGGCTACGGCCGGCAGGGCGACACCGAGCCGCTGCCGATGGCGATCGCGGCCACCCCGGGCGGCGGTTCGTGGCTGGCCTGGCTGGGCGCCGACGGCCGGGTCCACCTCGGCAAGCTCGACTGCCGGGACCGGCTGACCGGCACGCCCACCAGCTTCGCCGGCATCGACCTGCAGGACGTGCACGCCGACAGCAAGGGCGGGGTCCTGCTGCTGACCCGCCGGGGCGCCTGCCGGACCGGCCCGCTCTGCGGCGGCGAGTCCAGCCCCTGCAACACCATGCACATGATCCGCTTCGACAACGCGGGCCGGCAGGTCTGGGAGCGCCAGGTCACCAACCTGACCGCCGGCCGCGGCGGGTACGACGACGGCGCCCGGTTCGTGTGGTGGTACCAGCACCACGGCCGGCTCGCCTCCGACGGCACCAACTACGCGGCCTACTTCGGCGTGGCCGTCACCGTGCGCAACGGCTCCTGTGTGGACATTCACCAGGCGGACCGGATGCAGGTGGTCGACGCCAAGGGAAAGCTGGTCGGCGGGCGCGGCGGTTTCGAGGTGGGATGCAGCCACGCCTGGACGTCGCGCATCGTGTGGGATCCCCGCGCCAGGAAGTTCACCACGGTGTGCGCCACGGACAACGCGTGCCGGATCGCCCAGCCGAACCCGTACCGCACGGTGGCGGCCGGCGCCTGCGACGGCACGCTGTTCGGTGGTGACCTGGTGCTGGCCGCGGGCAAGGGCTACTGGACCGCGTGGAGCCAGGGCGGCCAGGTCCGGCTGTCGCACTTCGCGGGCGGCAAGGCGGACAGGACGATCAAGACCGCCGCCCGGGCGGCACACCCCCACCTGGTCCGGTACGGGCCGGAGCGCATGCTGCTGACCTGGGCCTCGGGCGCGGCGATGCGGGGACAGACGTACGACGCGACGACGGGCAGGGCGCTGGGCAAGCAGTTCACCATCGGTGTGCGGGACCACGCGTACCAGGCGTTCAAGGCGTATCCCGACGGCAGCGCCGCGTACCCGGCGGCCGGCCGCAGCAGCGCCTCGATCAGGATCGCCCGGGTCCTCCCCCTGCGCTGACGCCGGCCGTCCGCTCCCGGAAGGCGGTGACCAAGCGGGGTCCGGGGACAGGGCGTCGAAGATGACGTTCGGGCTCAGGAACGTCTCGCCGCTGCTGCCGCTCAGCACCGAGATGGACAGCTGAACACGTCCGAGTCCTCGACCGTGCCGGTGCTGCCGGCCGTGCGGGCCGCGACCGGCGAGCCGGTCAGCACCTTGGGGTTGAGCCGGCTGATGAACCGGGCCTCACCCGGGTTGAGCGCCTTGCTGATGCCGGTGGCCAGGTCAGCTCGGTGCCGTTGTGCCTGAGCGAGGTCATGTTCCCGGTCGTGGCTACGGCCGGGGACGAGGACCGCGGGTTCATGCGACCGCCTGGTTCGAGGGTGGGAACGACGCTCCTAGGTGGCCCGGACGGGCAGAAAAGTTGCTCGGCGCCCGGAGATTTCTTGGAGACGCCGATCGCATTGCCGCCGCGCGGTACGGGCCTCTACG
The DNA here is from genome assembly GCF_044465625.1 of Actinoplanes sp. NPDC049599. Classification (NCBI taxonomy): domain Bacteria; kingdom Bacillati; phylum Actinomycetota; class Actinomycetes; order Micromonosporales; family Micromonosporaceae; genus Actinoplanes; species Actinoplanes sp. NPDC049599. The sequence goes on along the minus strand of NZ_JBITLX010000005.1, from coordinate 239,082 downwards.
GTCATCGCGGCGGACCCGTTCATCCCGCGGGTCCCGGCGAGCGGCGGAGGAGGCGTTGATGTCCGGCAGCGCAGCCGCCTTCCCCGCGTTCTTCGACCGGCACTACGCCGAGCTGTCCCGGCTGGCGTACCTGCTGACCGGCGACGCCTCGAGCGCCGACGACCTGGCCGCCGACGCCCTGAGCCGGGTGCGGCGCGACTGGCGCGGCGGCGGCGACGACCCGGCCGCCCGCGCCCGCGGGCTGGTGGCCGCCCTGACCCGCCACCGCGAGCGGTGGAGCCGGTTCGGCCCCGGCCACCGTCCGGGGGCGGGCACCGCGCCGGACCTGCGGGCGGCGCTGCGCCGGCTGCCGCACCGCCGCCGGGTGTGTGTCGTGCTGCGGTACGCGTACGGGCTCTCCGAGGGCGAGGTGGCCCGGACGCTGGGGATCACCGCGGGCGCCGTCCGGAGCCGCACCGCGCGCGGGGTCCGGCAGCTGTCGGCCCTGCTCGGCGGCGCGCCGGCGGTCACCCACCGCGGCGGCTGGGAGGCGGCCCGATGAGGGGTTACCCGGAATTGTCCGAGCACGAGCTGCGCACCACGCTGTGCTGGATCGCCGCCGAGCACCAGCCGGACCGCGCCGCGATGCTGCACCGTGTCACCCGGCACCGCCCCGGCGCGCCGGTCACCGAGCGGCAGCCGGCCGGGCAGGCGCTGCGGCTGGCCGGTTCGGCGCTGGCCGTGGCCACGATCCTCGGGGTCGGCGGGGTGGCCCGCTGGGCGCTGGCCGACGGCCCGGAGCCCGGCGTCGTGCCCCTCGCGCCGGCCACCGCGTCCCCGTCCGGGCCCGCGCCGCCGCGGACGACCGTGGCGCCGCCGACCGGCGCGCCCACGCCCGCCCGGCCGCGGGTCGCGCAGCCGCCGGCGAGCGTCCCGCCGCCGCCGGCGAAGGGGAAGGCGAAGCCGAAGACGCCTCCGGCCGCGCCGGAACCGCTCTGGGCCGACGGGTCGATCAACCCGAACACCGACAACACGGAGGGGCGCAGCGACATCACGCTCAAGGTGCGCGAGCCGCTGCGCGCGCTGCGGCTCACCGTCCGGGTGGCGCCGACGGCCGGGCTCACCGACCAGGGCGGCACGCACGACGCGGCCACCGCGAAGATCAACACCTCGGTGGTACGCGAGCAGCAGACGCTGGTGTTCCACTTCGACCTGGCCGACGGCGCGACCCTCGACGCGGGCACCTACGTCTTCACCGCGAGGTACGGCTACGACAACGACGGTGGCCGCGACGCCGGCGACGACACGTACGCGGTGACCGCCACGACGGTGGCCGCCGGCGTCGCGCTGGACCTGGACGGCGGCTTCGCCTGACCACCGGGGCCGCGGCCGGCGAGCGCCGGGATGATCAGGCCGGCTCCGGCTCGGTCAGGGCTTCCCGCACGGCGGGTTCGGGTTCCGGTACGGGATCCGGCTCGGGGTCGCTGAGCTGCTCCCGCAGGTAGCTCCAGAACACCGCGATCAGCGCGGCGACCGGCACGGCGAGCAGGCTGCCCACGATCCCGGCCAGGCTGCCGCCCAGCGTGACCGCCAGCAGCACCACCGCGGCGTGCAGGCCCAGCCCCCGGCTCTGCACCATCGGCTGGAACACGTTGCCCTCCAGCTGCTGCACCGCCACGATGATGGCCAGCACGATGAGCGCGTCCACCGGCCCGTTGAACACCAGCGCGATCAGCACCGCGACCAGGCCGGCGAAGAGCGCGCCGACGATCGGCACGAACGCCGTCACGAAGGTCAGCACCGCCAGCGGCAGCACCAGCGGCACGCCCACGATCCACAGGCCCACGCCGATGAACACCGCGTCGAGCAGGCCGACGAACGCCTGCGACCGGACGAACGCGCCGAGGGTGTCCCAGCTGCGCAGCGCCACGGTCGGCACGTCGACGGCGAGCCGGCCGGGCAGCTGGCGGGCCAGCCAGGGCAGGAAGCGCGGGCCGTCCTTGAGGAAGAAGAACATCAGGAAGATCGCCAGGATGGTGGTGACCAGGCCGCTGACGACCGTGCCCACGCCGGTGACGGTCGCGGTGACGATGCTGCCGACGCTGTTCTGGATGCGGTCGATGGCCGCGTTGGACGCGCTGTCGACCTGGGCGTCGCCGATGTTCAGCGGCGGGCCGGCGGCCCACTCCCGCACCTTCTGGATGCCGTTGACCACACCGTCGGCCAGTTCGCCGGCCTGCGCGGCCACCGGCACCGCGATCAGCACGATGATGCCCACCGCGACCAGCAGCGACACCACGGTCACGGTGCTCGCCGCCAGCGCGGGACGCCACCCGTGCCGGCGCAGGAAGCGGGCCAGCGGCCAGGTCAGCGTGGTCAGCAGCAGGGCCACCACCAGCGGCCAGAGCACCGACCACATCTTGCCGAGCAGCCACAGCGCCACCCCGGTCATCACCAGGATCACCAGCACCTGCAGCGAGATGCGCGCCGAGGTGCTCAGTGCGGCCCGGGTCTTCGCGGAACTCAAGGATGTCGCCATGGGCATCACCCTAGGGATCTCCGCCCGCAACCGCACGGACGCGCCCGTCAGCCCTTGTCGGCGCCGGCGGTCAGACCCTCGGTGAGCAGGCGTTCGGCGGCGAAGAACAAGATCACGACGGGCAGCGTGAGCACCACCGAGCCGGCCATCAGCACGGTCTTGCTGACCTCGATGCCGCCGGAGAGCTGGGCCAGGCCCAGCGAGACCGTCCAGTCGCTGCGGTCCTCGACCAGGAACAGCAGGGCGAACAGGAACTCGTTCCAGGCGATCATGAAGACGTACAGGGCGTTGGCCATCACCGCCGGGGCCGCCAGCGGCAGGACCACCTTGCGGATCGTCTGCAGGCGGGTGTAGCCGTCCACGGCGGCGGCCTCCTCCAGGCTCACCGGGATGGTCGACAGGTAGTTGCGCAGCATGTAGATCGACACCGGCACGGTCTGCGCGATGTACACGATCGTCAGCCCGGCCAGCGAGCCGCGCAGGCCCAGCCGGGTGAAGAGCACGAACAGCGGGATCGCCAGCAGGATCGACGGGAACAGGTAGACCGCCAGGAACAGGAAGTGCACCTGGCGCCGGCCGGTGAAGCGCAGCCGGCTGACCGCGTACGCGCCGGGGATGGAGACCAGCAGGGTCAGCGCGGTGGCGGCGATCGAGACCATCGCCGAGTTGCCCAGGAAACGCAGGAAGCCCTGCCCGCCGCTGCCGGAGGGGGTCAGCACCTCCCGGTACGTCGACACGGTCCACTCGGCCGGCCCGGCCCACAGCTTGCCGGGGTTCTGCAGCACCTCCTCGATCGGCCGGATCGACAGCAGCAGCATGTAGAGGAACGGGAACAGCGTCACCCCGACCAGGACGGCGATGACGACCCAGCGCAGGATGCCGAACAACCGGGTCTCGAAGGCGGCACGGTCCATCAGGTCTCCTCCTCGCCTTCCACCCGCGGCGCCAGGTACCTCAGGTACACGACGAGCAGGACGATCAGCCCGGCGGCCAGGACCAGCGCCTGCGCGGAGGCGGCGCCGATGTCGAAGCGCGCGGTGAGGAACTGGTAGACCCGGATGCTGACCACCTCGGTGCCGGCTCCCCCGCCGGTCAGCAGGTAGACGTCGTCGAACTTGTTGAACGTCATGATGAAGCGCAGCACGGTCAGCAGCGCGATCACCGGGCCCAGCTGCGGCAGCAGGATGTGGCGGAAGATCTGGGTCGGCGCGGCCCCGTCGACCAGCGCCGCCTCCTCCAGGTCCCGCGGCACCGCCTGCAACCGGGCCAGCAGGAACAGGAAGGCGAACGGGAAGTACCGCCAGGCCTCGAACGCGATCACCGTCAGCAGCGCCAGCGGGACGTCGAAGTGCCAGCCGAACAGCGACACCTCGTACTCGCGCTGGCTCAGGAAGGCGATCGGCCGGTCCCAGCCCAGGAACCGGGTGCCCCAGTTGTTGGCGATGCCGAACTGGGGGCTGAGCATGATCTCCCAGACGAAGGTCACCGCGACCACCGGCGCGACGTACGGCAGCAGCACCGACGCCCGCACCAGCGTGCGCCCGCGGAAGGCGCCACGCAGGGCCAGCGCCGCGACGAGCCCGAACAGGATCGAGAAGAACGTCGCCCCGATCGTGTACGCCAGCGTGGTCCACAGCGACGACCAGAAGCCCGGCGAGGTGAGCACCAGCTCCAGGTTGGCGAAGGTGTAGTCGCCGAACACGCCGGCCTGGCGCAGGTTGATCAGCCGGATCCGCTGGAAGGCCAGCATGACCGTCCAGATGATCGGCAGCACCACCACGACCAGGACGACGACCAGCGTCGGCGACAGGTAGGCCAGCCCGGCGCGGTTCTCCCGCTGCCGCCGGGTCAGCGGCCGTTCGGCGGCCACTACTCGAGCGACTTCTGGATGTTCTTCACGTCGTCGGCGGCGCGCTCGGCCGCGCCGGCCGCGTCCAGCTCGCCGCTGGTCAGGGCGTTGACGGCCTTGGGTACGGGCAGCTCGCCGAGGGTGGCGCCGACCAGCGCGCCCTGTTTCTGCGGGAACCCCCAGCGCTGGAAGGTGTCCGGGCTCTTCTGCAGCGCCGCGATGACCTCGGCCGGGTAGACGTCGCCCAGCGGCTTCTTGGTGTCCACCCCGGCCGGCAGGTCGTTCCAGGCGTCGGTGAACTTCGTGGCCTGCTGCTGGGTGCCCTTGCGCACCGGGAACTTGCCCTCCGGCGCGATGCCGAGCCAGTCGGTGTACCCCTCGTTCATCATGTACGAGACGAACTTGCGGGCGTTGCCGGTGTTCTCGCCGCCCTTGGTGATGGTCCAGCTGGTGATCTCGCCGAACTGGGCGGGCTGCCCGCCGGGGCCGGCGACCGCCGTGACGACGCCGCTGTTCTTGGCCAGGAACGCCTTGTCCGACCTGCACTGCGGGCAGGTCGGCGCGGCGTCGTTGCGCAGCCCGGCCATCTCGTCGAGCAGGAACGAGGACCAGACCACCATGGCGGCCTTGCCGGCGAAGTAGGTGGCCCGGGTGGTGTCGACGTCCTGCGCGCCCGGCACGGAGTAGTTCTTGACCAGGTCCTCGTACAGCTGGAAGGTCTGGACGCACTGGGGTGAGTCGAGCGTGACGGTCTTGTTGGCGTCGACCAGCTGGCAGTTGTTGCCGAGCGCGAAGTTCTCGAAGGTCTGCTCGGTGAACGCGTCGTTGGGCACGGTGGCCACGGTGATGCCGGCGAGGTCCTTGGTGTTGAGCTGCTGCGCGGCCTGCTTGATCTTGTCGTAGCTGTCCGGGGCCGTCAGCCCGGCCTGGTCGAACAGGTCCTTGCGGTAGAAGAGCAGCTGCGCCCACCCGTCGGACGGCACCGAGAGCTGCTTGCCGTCCTGGCCGGTGAGCTCCAGGGCACGCGGCGAGAACGTGCCGGCGCCGAGCCCGTCCACCACGGCCTTGGCGGCATCGGTGTCGAGCAGGTCGTTGGTGGACATCTGCGCCACCGCGGCCAGCGGCAGCGCGCCGACCACGTCGGGCAGGGTGCCGGCCGCGGCCGCCGAGGTGATCAGGCTGCTGAACTGGTTCTCGTCGGTCGCGACGATCTTGACCTTGAGGCCGTTCGCGGCGCCGAACTTGTCGGCGACGGCCTGGGTAGCCTGCACCCGGTCCGTCTGGTTCTCCAGGCTCCACACGGTGAGCGTGCCGCCGCCGCCGCCCCCGTCGTCACCGCAGCCGGTCAGTGCGGCCGCCACGAGCAGGCCCGCCGCCGGGAGACGCCAGCACCGTCCATGATCGATCTTCACGAGATGTCCTCTCGGTGACGCATCGATGTCGACTGGTTACCGTCGCATCACATCAAGGACTTGACCTGGTCGCAACCGCTGGCGGGGACCCGACACCTTGACGCTCCCGCAAAGAGCTGGAAACATCACGAAGCCTCGATGTTTACGCAAACATAGCCCGCAGGAGAGCGTCCAGGATGGCCAGACCGCAGCTCGCCGCCGCTATCGCCACCGCACTCGCGCTCGGCCTCGCCGTCGCCGCGCCCGCCCGTGCCGAGCAAGCCACCGCGCCCGCCCGGGCCGAGCAAGCCACCGCGCCCGCCCGTGCCGAGCAAGCCACCGCGCCCGCCCGTGCCGAGCAGGCCGCCGCGGTCGCCGCGACGGTGACCGTGCGGCCCGACCCGTCGTACCAGGGGGAGCCGTTCGAGGGGTGGGGCACCAGCCTGGCCTGGTTCGCCGAGGCCACCGGCGACTATCCCGCCGAGATCCGCGAGCAGCTGGCCGCCCTGGTCTTCGGCGAGCAGGGCCTGAACCTCAACATCGCCCGCTACAACATCGGCGGCGGCAACGCCCCTGACGTCCCGGACTACCTGCGCCCCGGCGGGGCCGTGCCGGGCTGGTGGCGGGCGCCGGCGGGCACCACCCGTACCGATGTGGACTGGTGGGATCCCGACGACCCGGCACATTGGAACCTCGACGCGGACCGCACCCAGCGCTGGTGGATCGACCGGATCAAGAACGACGTCACCCGCTGGGAGACGTTCAGCAACTCGCCGCCCTGGTTCCAGACCGTCAGCGGCTACGTCTCCGGCGGCTTCGACGCCGGCCAGGACCAGATCCGCGCCGCCACCGTCGACGACTTCGCCACCTATCTCGCCCGGGTGACCGCCGAGCTGGAACGCACGCACGGCATCACGGTCGACACGATCGACCCGCTCAACGAGCCGAACACCCCGTACTGGAGCACCCGGCTGGGCGCCGACGGCAACCCGGTCGGCGGACGCCAGGAGGGCGCGCACGCCGGTCCGGCCCTGCAGCAGCAGGTGATCCGCGCGCTGGCGGCGGAGCTGACCGAACGCGGCAGCCGCACCCGGATCTCCGCCATGGACGAGACCAACCCCGGCACCTTCGCCACCGACTGGAACGCCTACCCCGATGACGTCCGCGACCTGGTCGCCCGGCTCAACGTGCACACGTACGGCACCGGGCAGCGCACCACCGTGCGCGACATCGCCAAGGGTGAGCGCAAGCCGCTGTGGATGAGCGAGGTCGAGGGCTCCTGGGGCGCCGGGCAGAGCTTCACCAGCATGGCGCCGGGCCTCGGCATGGCCCAGCGCATCGTCGACGACCTGCGCGAACTGGAGCCCTCGGCCTGGGTGTTCTGGCAGCCGGTCGAGGACTACGACAACATGAAGCCGGGCGGCGAGAGCGCCGCGGGCGCCAACTGGGGCAGCATCCAGCTGCCGTTCGGTTGCACCGCGACGGACACGCTGCGGACCTGCCCGATCCGCACCAACACCAAGTTCCACACGGTCCGCAACTTCACCCACCACATCCGCCCCGGCGACCGGCTCATCGGCGTCGGCGACACGGCCAGCGTGGCCGCGGTCTCCGGCGGCGGCCGGGCCGCGGTCGTGCACGTCAACGACACCACGCAGGCGCGGACCGTCCGGCTCGACCTCTCGGCGTTCGGCTTGGTCGCCCGCAACGCCACGGTCACCCCGGTCGTCACCAGCGTGGCCGGCGCCCTGCGGCAGGGCACCCCGGTGCCGGTCCGTAACCGCGCCGCGACGGTGGAGGTCCCGGCCGAGTCGGTGACCACGCTGCTGGTCACGGGCGTCTCCGGGGTCGCCCCGGACGCCGCCCTGGTGCAGGCCGGCCACGTGTACCGGCTCCGGGGCGTGCAGAGCGGCAGGTCGCTCACCCCGGACGGCTCCGGGGCCGTGATCCGCACCGACGACGCCGGCCCGGCGCAGCTGTGGCGCCTGACCGGGCTGTCCACCGGCGACAGCAACCGCGCCCGCTACACCCTCGCCACCGGCACGGGCGACCGCCACGTCGCCGTCGTGGACGGCAACCTGACCCTCGTACCCGCCCTGGCGGCGCCCGCCCCGGCCGCTCAATGGATCATGTCGAGCACCGGCGACGGCACGTACACGCTGGTCAACGTCGCCACCAAACGCCTGCTGGAGGTCGGCGGCCAGGCCACCCAGGACGGCGCCGCGGTCTCCACCTGGCTGGCGAACTCCGGGCTCAACCAGCGCTGGCGGGTGATCGACGAGACGGTCCTGGCCACCGAACCGGCGAGCGTGTTCACCGTGCCCGGCGTCGCCCCGGCACTGCCGGCCACCGTCGTCCCGGTGCTCCGCGACGGCGCCCGGGGCTCCCTGCCGGTCACCTGGCGGTTGCCCCCGGCCTCGGCGTGGCGGCGCCCGGGCACCGTCCGGGTAGAGGGCGTGGCCACCGACACGCTGGGCGGGACCCACCGGGCCCGGGCCACCGTCCAGGTCGACATCCTGGTCTCGACCGCCCCGGCCCGCGCGAAGACCTTCACCGGCGGCCACCCGGAGCTACCCGCTGCGGTCACCGCGACCGGCCGGCACGGCGCCCGGGTCGAACGCCCGGTGGTGTGGCAGGCAACCGGAACCTTCGACACGCCCGGCGTCGTCACGCTCACCGGCCAGGCCGACGCCGGCGACGGCCGCACCCTGCCGGCCACCGTCCGCGTCCAGGTCACCCCGCCGGTCGAACGGGCCACCACCGGCGGCGAGGCCACCGCGACCTTCACCGAGCCCGGCTACTCCCCCGCGGGCCTGCGCAACGGCATCCTGACCGACAAGGCCTGGTCGAACTGGCGATCCGGCCCGAAGAACACCGCCGACACGCTCACCGTGACGCTGGGCGAGCCGCGGCGCATCACCCGGGTCGTCACCCACTTCTTCCGCGACGGCTCGGACAGCTACGCCCAGAGCCTCCAGGTCCAGGTCCGCGACGCGCAGGGCGGCTGGAGCGACGCCGGCGGGCCGATGACCGTACCGTCCGGGACGGCGACCGCGCCCGCGGTGGACGTCCCGGCGCCGGCCACCACGGACGCCGTCCGGGTGTTGCTCACCGCCCACCCGGACCGGCACATGACGGTCAGCGAAATCGAGATCGACGCCGCGGCCCCGGGAACCTCGTCGGACCCGGCAGCGGCGAGCATCACGCTCGACGGCGCCGCGCTGCCGGGCTTCGCCCCGGACCGCACGACCTACTCGGTGCGGGCACACGGCAAACTGCCGAAGGTCACGGCCACGGCCGCGGACCCCTACGCGACCATCGAGGTACGCGGCCCGACCGCCCACAACCGCACGGCGACGGTTGCGGTGACCAGTGAGGACGGTACGCAGCGGCGCACGTACACGATCAGCCTGCGACGGTGACAGCGAGGTGAGCACCAGCACGGCCGCACCCTCGGCCCGACGCGGACAATTCCGCCGACGGGCTCGGGCGACGGGCTCGGGCGACGGGCTCGGGCGACGGGCTCGGGCACGGGCTCGGGCACGGGCTCGGGCGACGGGCTCGGGCACGGGCTCGGGCTCGGGCGAGCCGGGCCTTCCGTGGCCGGGCCGACCGGTTCGTCGCCTTGGCGCGGCTGGGCGACAAACTCGGCGAGCAACCCGTCATCGACGTCCGCGCGGCATCGACCCGTGCGCCCGGATCCCGACGCTCACCTTCTCGCCCGCCGACCCCAACTCGCGCTCACTCGCCGGCCGACGACGCCTGTCCACCCACTCACCCAACGGCCCGACAACAACCCTCGCCAGGCCGACAACAGCCCCAACCCGCCGGACCGACGACACCCCCCGCCGGACCGACGTCAAGCCCCACCCGCCGGACCGACAACCCCACCCGCGGGAGTGACGACACCCACCCGCCCGACCAACGACAACCCCCACCGCACCGACGACAACCCCCACCCGCCGGACCGACAACCCCACCCGCGGGAGTGACGACACCCACCCGCCCGACCAACGACAACCCCCACCGCACCGACGACAACCCCCAC
>NZ_JBITLX010000005.1:0-229177 GCF_044465625.1 Actinoplanes sp. NPDC049599 | reverse complement strand
CCCGCGGGAGTGATGACAAACCCCACCCATCACCTGTCAACACGGCTTCTCGCCCGCTCGCCGTGGACGACGGAGACGAGGTGATCGCGACCTGCGGGCGTGGATCACCCGGATCGCCGGCGTGCGTCAACCTTGTTGCGCAGCGGTCAGCTGAGTCTTTTGCGTGGTTGGTGAATCGGGCGATGGCAATAGCCCGCCGGAGTGACGTGGGCCGCGCGCCGACCGCCACCGACGCGCAAGATTTCGATCTTGTTGAATTGGTGTGAGCTCCGAACCTCAAGTCCACAAGATCGACAATTCGCTGCTCGCTTCGTGACTTTTACGCTCTTTGTTCCCTTAGGATTCCTGCGGTGTGAGAATCCTGCTCAATATGTGGGCCAGTGCTGCGGGTCCGGCGGTGGGCAGGCCTACGGCAATGCTTGGCGCGGCCGTTCGGCGCGGCAGAAGCGTGTCGCCCGTCCGGGGGATGGCGATCGATCATCACAACAGCCATGCAAAGACTCAGCTCCTCGCCGTAAAGGCACAAGATTGCCGCCATAGCGTGCTGCAGCGCGACTTTTCGGCGTTTTGCGGCATTGGTCATTCCCCACAGTGGCGCCGCTGCCTGCCTGGTGAGACAGGGTCCAGGATTTGGGCCCGGCTCCCACCAGCCGGACCCGTCGCCCGGCATCCACAGCGGCGGCCTCCGGTCGATGACACAGGACGCCGACCACGTGGGCCCGGGCCGGCCCGCGTCCTCGGGGCCGTCGTCGGTCAGCTCTCCGCCGGGCGGGTCGCGGGCCAGACGAGCGCGTCGGTCGGGGTGTTCGGATCGCGTAGTGCCCGGTGATCCCGGCCCGGGATCGTCCGGCCCGCCGCCACCACGATCCGCGCGAGCTCGATCGCCCCGTACGCCTGGAAGTGGGTGTTGTCCGACACCCCGGCGGGATAGTTCGGCGCCTCGCCGGGGTCCAGCCAGAGGAAGTAGTCCTTGGTCGCCTCCGGGCCCAGCGACGTCCACCGCGCGAACGACAGCGCGGTCAGGTCGATCAGCGGCGTGCCGGTCGCGGCGGCCAGCGCCCGCATCGCGTCGGGATACTCGCCGTGCGACTGGTAGGGCTCACCGGCGGCGGTGAACCGGCGCCGTTCCACCGGGGTGACCAGCACCGGCCGGGCGCCGGCGGCCCGTGCGCCGTCCAGGTAGCGGCTCAGGTAGTCCTGGAAGGTGGTCCAGGGCTCGGTGTAGCGCGCCGGGTCCTCGGCCTTCTCGTCGTTGTGCCCGAACGAGACGAGCAGCACGTCGCCGGGGCGGATCGCGGCCAGGATGCGGTCGAGGCGGCCCAGGTCGACGAAGCTCTTCGAGCTGGCGCCGGAGAGCGCCTCGTTCACCACGGCGATCTCCGGCCGCAGGAAGACCGGCAGCGCCTGCCCCCAGCCCGCCCGGGGCACGTCCGCGACGGCGTAGGTCGCCGCGGTCGAGTCCCCCGCCACAAAGACCGTCCGTCGTGGACGGTGACCGGCGGCGGCCGGCCCGGCGATACCCAGCCCACCGGCGACGGCACCACCGAGGGCGGCGCGCAACAAGGTCCTGCGATCAAGCTCCATACCTCCATCAAATCAACGCCCGTCGATTCAGGCAAGCGCTTACCTATTGGCGGGACGGACCACCAGGAGCTATCGCGGGCACGGGGTGGGCGGGCGGAAGGCGCGGGCGCGGACTGCGGGGGGCATTCACGGACCACGGCGGCGGCAAGGTGGGATCAGCGCGGGCCGCAGGACGCAAGGCCGGACACGGACCGCAGGACGCAAGGCCGGACACGGACCGCAGGACGCAAGGCCGGACACGGACCGCAGGACGCAAGGCCGGACACGGACCGCAGGACGCAAGGCCGGAGCACACGAGGCCGGGCAAGGGCGCAGGGCCGGAGGACACGAGGCCGGGCAAAGGGCGCAGGGCCGGAAGGCGCAGGGCCGGGCGCGGGCGCAAGGCGCGGGGCCGGGCGCGGGCGCAAGGCGCGGGCGCAAGGCGCCGGGCGCCGGGCGCCGGGCTCGGGGCCAGCGCCGCCGCCGGGGGTGGTTCAGTCGGCGGGAGTCACGGTGCCCGCTGTGCCGTCGACGGTGATCGGCTGGCCTGTTCTGATGCGGGTTGTGGCGGCCGGGACGCAGATCACCGCCGGGATGCCGTATTCGCGGGCCACCGTCGGGCCGTGCGCCATGATGGCTCCCGTTTCCGTCACCAGGGCGGCCGCCGTCAGGAACAGCGGTGTCCAGCCCGGGTCCGTGGTCGCCGCCACCAGGATCTCGCCCGGCTCGATCGTCGCCGTCGCCGGGTTGTGGATCACCCGGGCCCGGCCGGTCGCCCGGCCCGGTGAGGCGCCCACGCCGCGCAGGTCGCCGGTTGCCGCCGGCCGGGGCAGGACGGCTTCGATGTCGGTGCCGTCGGAGAGCAGGGCCACCGGCACCGTGCGGCGGCGCATTTCCCGTCGGTGCACCGCCTGGCGGGCGGTGACCAGCTTCCGGAGGTCGGTGTCCGGTGGCAGGCCGTCCAGCTCGTCGAGGGTCAGGAACATGATGTCGTCCGGTCGGTCGAGCCGCCCGGACTCCGTCAGGTCCGCGCCGATCAGCAGGAGCTGGCGGCGCATCTCCTGGAGCGGGTACAGGCCCGCGAACTTGCCCGCCTCGCGGAGTCCGGCCAGCGCGCGGGCGCGGCGCAGCAGGAAGCCGGCGAGGCGGCCGCGGACCGGGCGGCGTCGGCGGGCGTGGGCGGTCAGGGCCTGCAGGGTCGTCTCCGCTGTGGTCGCGGCGCGGGCGAAGCGGAGGTCCGGGGCCTGGTCGGGGTCGGTGACCCGGAGGTAGTTGGCGATCGTGGCGAAGACCGGCGCCGGGTCCTCGGCCCAGCGTGGCACGCCCAGGTCGACCTCGGCGGCGCCGCGGTGGCCGTACCGGTGGAGAAACGCCGTCAGGCCGAGGTCCGGCAGGGTGCCGGACCGGTAGCGGGTTGCCAGCTCGTGCGGCGCGGTGCCGAGCAGCAGGTCGCGGTGGGGTGCGGCCTGCTGGGCCAGGCGCCACAGGGCGAGGTCCATCTCGATCGTGACGTTGTGCGGCATGCCGGCCAGGACGGCGTGGATCTCGCCCGGGGTGGCGACGCCCTTGAGCAGCTGCTGCGGCAGTGCCGTGGCGAGCAGGCCGGCCACGATCGGCCAGGTGAGGTCGCCGGCGGCGGTTGTGGTGTCGCGGGCGCGCAGGAAGCGCAGGCGGTCCGCGGTCGTGCGCAGGTCGCCGGGTGCCGCCGCCGCGGTGCGGAGCTGGTCGACGGCCCGGTGCACGCGGGCGCGGGCCGCCTCGGGGCGGGCCAGGGCGCCGACGATGCCGGTGAGCGCGGCGGCTGCCGTCCTCAGCGACGGGGTGGCGGCGCGGGGTGCGGCGCCCTTGCGGGGGGCGAACCGCGGGTCGGCCAGGACGTGGGCCATGGCCGCCTGTGCGCGGGGTCCGAAGTCGACTGCCATGAGCTGGACCAGGCGTTTGCGGGCGGCCGGGTGGCGGGCCTGCTCGGTGAGGTCGCCGTAGAGGCGGCCGCCGATCGCGACGATCTCGGCCCGGATGCCCAGCGCCGCCAGCATCCCGGCGATCTGGGCCCGCAGGGTGGACAGGCCCATCGGGGTGACCGGCTGGAGCATGCCCTGGACGTGGCCGAACTCGACGTAGACGCGGGGCTCCGGCCCAGTTCGCGGGGGCGGCGGGAACAAGGTGGTGATCGGCCGGGCCTGGAGCAGCCAGAGGGCGCCGGCACGGTCCGCGGCCCATTCGATGTCCAGCGGGGTGCCGGCGTGCTCCTGCAATCGCTCGCCCGCCTCGCGCAACCTCGCCAGCAGCTCCGGTGGCGCACAGCCAGGCCGAGCGTCCGGAGTGGACGGCAGGACGTAGTGGTCCACCGGCGCGGCGCCGTCCACGACGGTGGTGCCCAGGCCCGGGGCGGCGTCGACCAGCATCTCGGTGCGGTTGCCGGTGAGCGGGTTGGCCGTGAACAGCACGCCGGACACCGCCGCGTCGACCATCCGCTGCACCACGACCGCCATCCGTACGCCGTCGTGTGCGATGCCGTGCGCCTCGCGGTAGGCGACCGCCCGGGCGCTGTGCAGCGACGCCCAGCAGGTTTTGATCGCGGCCAGCAGGTCGGCCTCGTCCGTCACCCCGAGCAGCGTGTCGTGCTGGCCGGCGAAGCTCGCCTCCGGCAGGTCCTCGGCGGTCGCGCTCGAGCGAACCGCCACCGGGCCGGCGCCGAGCGCCTGGTACGCGGTGACGATCTCCGCCGTTGGCAGGACACCGCGGCGGTGCGCCTCGGTCGTGACGCAGAAGCCCGGCGGCACCCGCTCGCCCCGGCGCAGCAGCGCGGCCAGGCCGGCCGCCTTGCCGCCCACCAGCGCCTGCGCACCGGGCGCGACCTCGGACAACGGCACCACGGACATCCGGGCTCCCCGCTCCACGACGCGACTGCGACGGCTCCACCGTAGCGGTTTGGCAATACGATCGCAATGTGTAAGGAAATCAGGACTTCACATGTTCGTCATCAGGCGGTTAAATCGAGGGACAGCGATATGGGAGCGCTCCCATAAGCGGACAGGAGCCCACCGTTGTCCACTTCACGCCGTTATTTCCTGATGTCCATCGTGGTGCTGCTGGTCGGCGCCGCGGGGATCGCCCTGGCCCGTCCCTCCGGCGCGGCCGCCGCTCCCGCCTACAGCTACGGCGAGGCGTTGCAGAAGTCGCTGTTCTTCTACGAGGCCCAGGTCGCCGGTCGCAAGCCCGCCTGGAACCGGGTGTCCTGGCGCGGCGACTCGGCGCCGCGCGACGGCGCCGACGTCGGCCTCGACCTGACCGGCGGCTGGTTCGACGCCGGTGACCACGTGAAGTTCGGGCTGCCGATGGCGTTCACCACCACCATGCTGGCCTGGGGCGCGGTGGAGAACCGGGCCGCGTACGCCGCCTCCGGGCAGCTCACCCACCTGCTGAACAACCTGCGGGTGCCCAACGACTACTTCATCAAGGCGCACCCCTCCGCCAACGTCCTGTACGGACAGGTGGGCAACGGCGACGCCGACCACAAGTGGTGGGGACCCGCCGAGGTGCTGCCGATGGCGCGGCCCGCGTACAAGATCGATGCGAGCTGTGGCGGGACCGAGCTGGCGGCGGAGACGGCGGCCGCGATGGCCGCCAGCTCGATGGTCTTCCGGGCCACCGATCCCGGGTACGCCGACACGCTGCTCAGCCACGCCAAGCAGCTCTACACCTTCGCCGACACGGTGCGGAAGAACTACCACGAGTGCATCACCGACGCGACGTCGTTCTACCGCTCGTGGAGCGGCTACGCCGACGAGCTGGTGTGGGGCGCGATCTGGCTGCACAAGGCCACCGGGGACGCGGCCTACCTGGCCAAGGCCGAGGCCGGGTACGACGCGCAGGGCAACGAGAACCAGACCAGCACCAAGATGTACAAGTGGACGATCTCCTGGGACAACAAGCAGTACGGCACCTACGTGCTGCTGGCCCAGCTGACCGGCAAGCAGAAGTACCGGGACGACGCGAACCGCTGGCTGGACTGGTTCACCGTCGGGGTCAACGGCGAGAAGGTGCGCACCTCCCCCGGCGGGATGGCCGTCGTGGACACGTGGGGCGCGCTGCGGTACGCCGCGAACACGGCTTTCGTCGCACTGTCCTACAGCGACAGTCTCGATGACGCGGCGCGGAGGACGCGCTACCACGACTTCGCCGTCAAGCAGATCAACTACGCGCTCGGCGACAACCCGCGCAGGTCCAGCTACGTGATCGGCTTCGGCGCCAACGCGCCGAAGAACCCCCACCACCGGACGGCGCACGGCTCCTGGTGGGACAGCCAGCAGGTGCCGGTGGAGACCCGGCACGTGCTGTACGGGGCGCTGGTCGGCGGGCCGTCCGCGCCGGACGACGCGTACACCGACAGCCGCGGCGACTACGTGATGAACGAGGTGGCCACCGACTACAACGCCGGCTTCACCTCGGCCGTCGCCCGGCTCTACGGCGAGTACGGCGGCGCCCCGGCGGCGAACTTCCCGCAGGCCGAGAAGCCGGATCTCGCGGAGCTGTCGGTGGAGACCACGGTGATGCAGAACGAGACCCGCTCGACCGGCGTGAAGGTGATCGTCTACAACAAGTCGGCGTTCCCGGCGCGGGCGCTGACCGCGGCGAAGTTCCGCTACTACTTCACCCGGGACGGCGACGCGGCGCTGACCGTGGGGACGCCGTACACGCAGGGCTGCCCGGGGCCGACGGCGGCCAGGCAGTACGCCGGCGACGTCTGGTTCGTCGAGGTGGACTGTTCCGGCTACACCATCGCGCCGGCCGGCCAGTCGGCGCACAAGATGGAGGTCCAGCTCAAGATCGGCGTGGTCGAGGGCGGCACCTGGGACCCCACCGACGATCCGTCGTACCAGGTGGCGGCCGGGGCGAACCCGGGCGTGCCGCTCTACGAGGGCGCGAACCGGGTGTGGGGCAACGAGCCCGGCACCGGCCCGTCCCCCTCGCCGTCGGTGACGCCGTCGGTCACGCCCTCGGCCACCCCGTCGGCCACGCCCTCGGTGACCCCGTCGGTGACGCCCTCCGTCAGCACGCCGCCGGGCGCGCCGTGCCGGGTCAGCTACCGGACCAGCGACTGGAGCACCGGCTTCACCGCCGACGTGACCCTGACCAACACCGGCACGACCACGCTCAACGGATGGTCGCTGACCTACTCCTACGCCAACGGCCAGCGGATCACCCAGGCCTGGTCGGCCACCGCCACCCAGACCGGGAGCCAGGTGACCGTCACCAACGCCTCCTGGAACGGCACCCTGGCACCCGGCGCGTCGGCCGGCTTCGGCATGAACGGCACCCACACCGGGACCAACCCACGCCCGACCGCCTTCGCCGTCAACGGCTCCGCCTGCACCGTCGCCTGACCGCGGGGCCACGGCCGGTGACCACCCCCGCCGGCCGTGGCCCTGTCCCCACCACCGAGGAACAGGACCCCCAATGCGTAGAGCACTGTGCGGCGCCGCCCTGGCCGCAGCCCTGGTGATCCCCTTCGCCCCGCCGGCGCAGGCCGCCGTCCTGCCGTACCTGGACCCCACCCTGCCGGTCGCCACCCGGGTGACCGACCTGCTCGGCCGGATGACCCTGGACGACAAGATCGGGCAGATGACCCAGGCGGAACGCGCCGCGATCACTCCCGCGCAGCTCACCCAGTCCCGGATCGGCTCGGTGCTCTCCGGCGGCGGCTCCGGCCCCGCGCAGAACACCCCGGCCGGCTGGGCCGACATGTACGACAGCTTCCAGCGCGGCGCGCTCGCCACCCCGCTGCAGATCCCGATGATCTACGGCATCGACGCCGTGCACGGCAACAACAACGTGGCCGGCTCGACGATCTTCCCGCACAACATCGGGCTGGGCGCCACCCGGAACCCGGCCCTGGCCCAGCAGATCGGCCGGGCCACCGCCGAGGAGGTCACCGGCGCCGGCCAGGACTGGACCTTCGCGCCCTGCCTCTGCGTGGCCCGCAACGACCGCTGGGGCCGCACGTACGAGTCGTTCGGCGAGAAGCCGGAGATCCCCACGGCGATGACCACCGTCATCGACGGCCTGCAGGGCTCGGCGCTGAACGGGCCGGCCTCGGTGCTGGCCACCGCGAAGCACTACCTCGGCGACGGCGGCACCACCGGCGGCACCGACCAGGGCAACACCCAGCTCAGCGAGGCCGAGCTGCGGGCGGTGCACCTGCCGCCGTTCGCCGCGGCCGTCAACCGCGGGGTCGGCTCGGTGATGATCTCGTTCAGCAGCTGGAACGGCGCCAAGCTGCACGGCTCCAAGTACCTGGTCACCGACCTGCTCAAGGGCGAGCTGGGGTTCACCGGCTTCACCGTCTCGGACTGGGCGGCGATCGACCAGCTGGACGGGCAGACCGGCTTCACCCAGGCCGAGGTGGTCACCTCGATCAACGCCGGGCTCGACATGATCATGGTGCCGAACGACTGGCAGACCTTCCTCGGCTACCTGAAGGCCGCGGTGCAGGCCGGGCAGATCCCGATGTCCCGGATCGACGACGCGAACCGGCGGATCCTCACCAAGAAGGTCGAGCTGGGGCTCTTCGAGAAGCCGTACGCGGACCGCTCGTACGCGGCCGGCATCGGCAGCGCCGCGCACCGCACGCTGGCCCGGCAGGCCGTCCGCGAGTCGCAGGTGCTGCTGAAGAACGCCGGCGGCGTGCTGCCGCTGGCCAAGTCCGGCGGCAAGCTGTTCGTGGCCGGCAAGAGCGCCGACGACCTGGGCAACCAGAGCGGCGGCTGGACCTCGACGTGGCAGGGCGCGAGCGGGAACACCATCACCGGCACGTCGATCCTGCAGGGCATCCGCAACGCCGTCGGCAGCGGCGCCACGGTCACCTACCAGCGCGACGGCACCGGGATCGACAGCTCCTACCGGGCGGCCATCGCGGTCGTGGGCGAGACCCCGTACGCCGAGGGCGCCGGTGACCGGCCCGGGTCGCTGAGCCTGGACGCCACGGACCTGGCCACGCTGGCGCGGTTGCGGGCCGCGGGCGTACCGGTGATCGTCGTGCTGGTCTCGGGCCGCCCGCTGGACGTCGCCGCCGAGCTGGCCGGCTGGAACGCCCTGGTGGCGGCCTGGCTGCCGGGCAGCGAGGGTGCCGGGGTGGCCGACGTGCTGTTCGGCGACTACGCGCCGACCGGCAAGCTGCCGGTGACCTGGATGCAGTCCGCCGCCCAGCAGCCGATCAACGACGGGGACGGCAAGACGCCGCTGTTCCCCTACGGCGCCGGGCTGACCTACTCCACCACCACGCCGGAGCCGCCCCCGCCGGCCCCGTCCTCCTGCCGGGTCGCCTACAGCACCAACGACTGGAGCACCGGCTTCACCGGCACGGTCGCGCTGACCAACACCGGTACGGCCGCCGTCGGCGCCTGGAGCCTGCAGTGGTCGTACACCGCCGGCCAGCAGATCACCCAGGCCTGGTCGGCGCGGGTCACGCAGTCCGGCGCCGCCGTCACGGCCACCGGCGAGACGTGGAGCCCGTCGCTGGCCGCCGGGGCGACGGTGACCTTCGGCTTCAACGCCGGCCGCGGCGCCACCAACCCCCGCCCGGCCTCGTTCACGCTCAACGGCTCCGTCTGCACGGCGGGGTGAGGTCCAGCTGTGCCCGGCGCCCGGCCACACCCGTGGTCCGGGCGCCGGCACACGGTAGGTTCTCCGGCATGCCCCGGCAGCGCCCCGTCACCATCCGCGACGTCGCCGCCCTGGCCGGCGTCTCGGCGGGCACCGCTTCCAAGGCGCTCAACGGGCGCGGCTCGCTGCGCGCCGACACCGTCGAGCGGGTGCGGCAGGCCGCCCGGCGCCTGGACTTCCGGCCCAACCCGACGGCCCGTGGCCTGCAGGCCGGCCGGAGCTACACGGTCGGCATGATCACCACGGACACCATCGGCCGGTTCAGCATCCCGCTGCTGATCGGCGCGGAGGACACCCTCGGCGGCGGGCAGATCTCGGTGCTGCTCTGCGACGCCCGCGACGACCCGATCCGCGAGCGGCACCACCTCGGCGTGCTGCTCGGCCGCCGGGTCGACGGGATCATCGTCACCGGCCGCCGGGCCGGCACCCGGGCGCCGATCGCCGGCAGCCCCGGCGTGCCGGTGGTCTACGCGTTCCTCGCCTCGGCCGACCCCGCCGACTGCTCGATCGTGCCGGACGAGGCGGGCGGCGCCCGGCAGGCCGTGGACCACCTGCGCACCGCCGGCCGGCGCCGGCTGGTGCACATCACCGGCCCCGAGCACCACCACTCGGCCCGGGTGCGGGCCGGGGCGATCGAGGCGCGGCTCGCCGAGGCCGGCGCGGCCCTGGCCACGCCGCCGCTGTTCGGCGAGTGGAGCGAGGCCTGGGGGCGGCAGGCGGCCGGCATCCTGCTCGCCCGGGGCACCGACTTCGACGGGGTGCTCGGCGGCAACGACCAGATCGCCCGGGGTGTCGGCGACGCCCTGCGCGAGGCGGGCCGGGCGGTGCCGGGCGCGGTGGCGCTGACCGGCTTCGACAACTGGGACGTCATGACCCTGGCCAGCCGGCCGGCGCTGACCAGCATCGACCTGGACCTGGAGGGGCTGGGCCGGGCCGCGGCCGGGCTGCTGCTGCGGGCCATCGACGGCGACGCCGCGCCGGGGGTGCACACCCACCCCGCCAAGCTGGTCGTCCGCGCCTCCACCGGAGCGGCGTGACCGGCGGCGGACGCTGCATCCTGCCTGCTCCATGTGGGCCCACGATCGGATGAGGACCGCCCCGGATCATTGACCGTCGTCTCCGGTGGCTTCCAGACTGCGGACAGGGCCCCGACGCGGGCCGTCGGCCTGTGCGGAAAGGATCGCTATGGAGGTCGACCCTCCCTATCTCCTCGCCGGGGGCGAGGACGGCCATCCCGGCGTGTCCCTGAGCCGGGACGCCGTCACCGGCGTGATCGAGGTGACGGTCAGCGGCCGCTGGAACCGGCGATTGTGCCTCGACGTGTACACCGTGCTGCGCAAGTGCATGGCGGAGATCCCCTCGGCGATCATCATCGAGCTGCACAACCTGCGGGACCTGGACGGCGAGAGCGCGAGCATGTGGCTGGCCGTGGCACGGGCGGCGTCCACCCTGCAGCCGCCGGCCCAGCTGGCGCTCAGCCTGCCGCCGACCCGCCGGCTGGCCGGCCGGTTGCGCCGGCTGGGCGCGGTCCGTCAGCTGCCCATCTTCGTGACCGTGCAGCAGGCCCGGGTCGCCATGGCCGGCCGGGTGCCGCTCACCGAGCACCTGCATCTGAGCCTGCTGCCGCCGGAACCCGCCTCGGTCGGCACGGCCGGCAACCTCGTCGCGGTCGCCTGCGACGCCTGGGGCCTGCCGGTGGTGACCGAGCCGAGCCGGGTGATCATCCGGGAGCTGGTCAGCAACGCCGTCCGGCACGCGGGCACCGACATCGCCGTCACCGTCTCCCGCCGCGGCTCCGGGATCTACCTCGCGGTGAACGACGGCGACCCGCGGCTGCCCAGCCTGTCCGAACCGCTCGTCCGCCCGCCGCCCGGCTACCGGCGCAACGAGCGGCGCGGCCTGTGGGCCGTGCATTCCCGGGCCAGCGCCTGGGGCGCCATGCCGTCGCCCAACGGCAAGGTCGTCTGGGCGCTCGTGCGGCCCCGGGCCCGGCTCACCGCGGGCGGGCCAGCGGCGTGAGCGAGACCTTGTCGATGATCGGCGCGGACGGCGAGCGCAGCAGGATCCCGGGGAACGTCTGCGAGGCGTACGTGGTGCCGTCGTAGTTCGGCAGCTCCGCGCTGGAGAACGAGATGGTGTTGGTGCCGCGCACCAGGGCCACCGGCACGGTCAGCTCCCAGAAATTGTTGCGGTGGAAGCTGTGCGGGAAGGTCACCCGTCCGGCCGCCGCGCCGTTGACCGTGAGGTCGGCGTGCCGCACCAGCGGGTCGGGGTTGTAGTGGGTGGCCTCCGCCTGCTCCGGGTTGGCGTAGCGGATCCGCAGCGCGTGGACCTCGGACCGGGCCGCGCGCACCGTGAAGGTCAGCGTGTTGCCGTTGCCCGGCGGGCCGCCGATCCGGTCGACCGCGGCGCCGCCGGAGGCCAGCGACAGCGGGGTGGCGGTCGCCGTGCCGGCCAGGGTGGCCGCCTCGGCCTCGTAGGTGGTGGCCGGCAGGGTCGCCGGGGTCACCTCGATCCGGTCCAGCTCGGCCCGCCCGGTGACGGTCACCTTGTTGACGCCGCCGGCGAGCGCGACGGTCACCGCGTCGTGGCCGCGTGCGGCCCGCAGCACGGTACGGCCGTTGACCGCGAGCGCGGTCCGGTCGTCGGCGCGGACCCGGATCGTCGACGGGCCGTCGGCCGCGGAGTAGACCCAGAACGTCGCCGAGCCGCCCCGGCCGATCACCACCGTGTCCCGGGTGCGCCCGTACACCGGCTCGGCGCGCGTGAGGTCGGCACGCTCGGCCTCGTACACCTCGGTCGTCGCGGCCGGGTCGGGCAGGGTCAGCTGGAGGCGGTCCAGGATGCTGTCGCCCCGGGTGGCGCGGGTGCCGTCCAGGCTGCGGGCGGCCAGCGAGAGGACGTGCCGGCCGGCGGTCAGCTCCACAGTGGTGTCGGTGTGGTCCCAGACCACCCACTTGTAGCCGAGCGGCAGGAA
Source organism: Actinoplanes sp. NPDC049599 (assembly GCF_044465625.1). Classification (NCBI taxonomy): domain Bacteria; kingdom Bacillati; phylum Actinomycetota; class Actinomycetes; order Micromonosporales; family Micromonosporaceae; genus Actinoplanes; species Actinoplanes sp. NPDC049599. Next base: position 216,972 of record NZ_JBITLX010000005.1, on the reverse strand, counting down.
CAGCTCCTGCTCGGCCGCGCCGTCGACGCGCAGGAAGACGTTGGTCGGCCCCTGCTCGGCGACCAGCGGGTAGGTGTTCAGCGAGTTGGCGAAGACCCGCAGGTCGTACCGGCCGGTCTCGGGCACGTCGACGGTGAATTCGAGCACGCCGTCGGAGCCGGTCCGCAGTCCGCCCACGTTGTACCCGCCGGAGGTGTAGAACTTGGACACGTCGGCGGGTGAGCCCTCCGGGCCGTTCCTGCTGTATCCCGCGCCGGTGTAGGTGGCGTCCTCGGCCTCGTAGTCACGCTCCCAGCGGGTCGGCACGGTGGCGGCCGGCGAGCTGCCCGGGGTGAGGACCACCTCGTACGCCGACGACTCGTCCAGCGCCGGCAGCCCCTCGGTGCCGAACGGCAGCACCACCGTGCCGTCCCGCACGGTCAGGTTGCGCGAGGCGACGACCGGCGGCCGGGGCGAGTCGCCGAGCTGCCCGGTCCACGGGATCCGGCGGATCTCGGCGTGCACCCCGCGACCGAAGATCCGGCCGGGCACGTTGTCGAACTGCACCCAGGACCGGCCGGCCGCGCCGCCGAAGAGCAGCCGGGCCTGACGTTTGGCCGGGTCGAGCGTCGAGACGCCCTGCAGGGTGTAGTTCTGTCCCGGGTACGGCGGCGCCACCCGTACGGTGTGCCCGGTCATCGCGCCGTAGGCGTTGAACAGCCACCACTGCCCGTTGCCCCGGTTGGCCTGCACCGCGGAGTCGGAGATGTTGCCGTCGATGTTCCAGTACGCGATGTCGGCGTCCACCTTGGACTCCTCGATGGCCGACACCCACTGGATCATCTGGCCGGGCACCGAGGTGTGGTAGTTGAACGCGTACTCGTTGACGTTGACCGGCAGCTCGCGGCCGAGCACCTCGCGCTCCCACTCGCGGTAGGTGGCGACGCTGGTGCGGACCGCCTCGGGGTGGCTCAGCTCGTGCCAGGTCATCACGTCCGGCACCGTGCCGGCCGCGACGGTGTGCTCCAGGAAGCCCTTGACCTGCGGGAAGAGCACGCTGGTGTTGGGCCCGGCGATCCGCGCCGCGGGCAGCTTGCCCTTGATCAGCGTGTACACGTCGTCCCACGCCCGGAAGTAGTCGGTGGGGTCGGTCAGCCAGCTCACCCGGTTGTACGACCACTCGCCGGTGCCGAACATGTTGCCCTCGGGCTCGTTGAACGGCACGAAGACGATGTTGTCGCGGTACTCCGGCGCCAGCGTCAGCACCTGGTCGACCTGGGTGGCGATCTTCTGCCGGTAGAGCGCCATCCTCCGCTCCGGGGTGTCACCCGGCCACTGGTACGGGAAGCCGCGGTGGATGTCGGTCAGGTAGATGTACACGTCGCCGTCGGTGCTGTCGGCGAGCGGCTTGACCACCTCCAGGGCGTCCGCGCCGGGGTGCTGCGGGCCGTCCTGCGCCTTGGTCGAGACGGTGCGCAGCTTCATGCCCTCGATCAGGTTGTTGGTCGGCACGCCCTGGCCGTACAGGCCGTAGAGCGAACCGGACGCGCCGCCGTGGAAGGCGCCGGTGTCCTTGCCGAGGTCGACGACGAGCTGGCCCTCGCGGACCACGGTCACGGTCGCGGTGATCGCCCGGCCCGCCGCGGTGCCGGTGACGGTGAACGTGCCGGTGGTGGCGTAGGCGGCCGGGTCCACCGTGGACCACTCGGTGGGGATCTGCCGCGGGTAGCCGTCGGAGAAGTCGCCGGGCACGCTCCGGGGCAGCGCCGGCGCGGTGCCGACGGTCGTGCGGACGTCGAACGCGGTCCTGCTCAGACCGGTGGCCACCGGCAGGTCGGCACCGTGCACCTCGGCCACCTGCGCCGCGGTCAGGGCCGTGCCGTAGACCCGGAAGTCGTCGATGGCACCGTCGAGCAGCGGGTCCGGGAAGAACGAGCGGCCCAGGTAGCCGGCGAAGGTGGTCGCGGGCGTCAGCAGGTCGCCGGCGGCGGCGATGGCGGACGGCGCGGAGTCCACCGCGACGCCGTCCAGGTAGGTGGTGAGCCGGTCGGCGCCGGTGTCGAGCGTGACGGTAAGCGTCTTCCACACCTCGGCCGGCACCGGCTTCGCGCCGGTGATCGACGCCTCGGCCACGCCGGGCACCAGGGCCGTGGTCCGCAGCACCCCGCTGCCGTTGTACGGGGTGCTGAACAGGAACCGGGTGGTGTCGGTGCCGAGCGCGTAGACCCACTGCCACGGCGCGGCCGTGCCGTCCCAGCGCAGCCGGACGGAGACGGTCAGGTCGCTCCGGCCGGCCAGGATCTCCCGGGGCAGCCGCACGTACGCGCCGTCCGAGGTGGGCGCCCCGCCGGGCAGGTGCAGCGCGTCCCCGGTGCGGCCGTCGGCGGCCAGGGCGGCGGTCGCGCCGTTGACCAGCACCCCGTCCAGGCCGTTGCCGGAGGTGTCGGCGACGCGCCCGCTCGTGAGGTCGGCGCCGTCGAAGGTGTAGTGCACGACCGCCGCCGGCAGCGCCGCCGCCGCGCCGAGCGCCGCCCCCGGGGTGGCCAGGCCGGCGACCAGCAGCAGCGCGGCCGCGATTCCGCCGGCGCGCCCCTTCCCGAGTTCCATGTGACCGCTCCCATCGACTGACGTCCATGCAGTGATGTGAACGGTAACATCTCGGTAACCGCTTGCAAACGGTCTCCCGGGCACGGCCGCCGCGCCCGGGAGACTCCCGCCGCTCAGCCCCCGTTCGCCCGGGAGCGCAACATCCGGCGGACCAGGTCGGCCCGCTCGCTGAGCGTCTTGCGGACCACCGGCGCCGCCTTCTCCGCGGCCTTCTCGGCGCGATCCAGGAAGGACTCGTCGATCCCGTGCAGGGGGAAGAGCCGGCCGGTGGAGCGCATCGCCGGGATCATGCCGCCGCGATCAAAGCCGGGCAGCAGGTCCAGGTACTTCTCCGCGTACGGCGCCAGCAGCTCGTCCTGACCGGGCCGCCAGAACGCCCCGGCGACCTGGGCGAAGGCGCCGACCGGCACCCGGCGCTCGGCCAGCGCCTGCCACACCTCGGCCTTCTCCCCCGGGTCCGGCACGGCGGCCCGCACGGCCAGCGCGCGGGGCCCGGTGTCCGGGTCGGGGTCGCGGGCCAGCAGGGCGGCCACCTCCGCCGCGGTCTCGCCGCCCAGCTCGGCCTTGCGGGTCAGCGCCCGCCAGGCCAGGTCCACGTCGTCACCGGCCTGCGCCTGCAGCCAGGCGACCTCGCCGAGGTCGCCGGCCACCTGGGCGTACGCCCGCAGCGCGACCTGCCGCCGGCCGTCCTGGCCGGCCAGGTCGCGGCAGACCGCGGCCACCGCGGCGGACAGCTCGGCCCGCCCGGCCGCCGGCGACCACAGCTGCGCGGTGTCCACCGCGATCATCAGGTACGGCTCGATCACCGCCTCCGAGGTCTCGGCGCGCAGCACGGCCAGCACGGCCGTCACCGCGTCGGACGCGGTCAGCTCGCCGGTGACGAGCATGTCCCAGATCGTGGCCACCGCGACGCCGCGGGAGATGGCGGTCGGCAGGGCCGGGGCCGCCGCCAGCAGCCCGGCGGTGTCACCCCCGGTCGGCCGGGTGGTGGCGAAAGTCAGGTCGTCGTCGTTGACCAGCACGAAGTCGGTGCCGGCCGGCAGCGCCACCGGCGTGCGCGGGCCCTGCACCTCGACCCGCACCAGCGCGGCGCGGGTCAGCCGGTCGCCGTCCCGGCGGTACGCGCCCACCCCGATCACCTGCGGCCGGGGCGGCCCACCCGGGCCCCCGGCCACCAGCACCGCGTGGTCGCCGTCGCGCTCCAGCGTGAGCCGGTCGGTGCCGGCGGTCTCCAGCCAGCCCCGGCGCCACGCGTTCAGGTCCCGGTCGCCCGCCGTGCCGAGCGCGTCGACCAGGTCCTGCAGCGTGGTGTTGCCCCAGGCGTGCTGGGCGAAGTAGGCGGTCATGCCGGTGACGAAGTTGTCCTCGCCGACGTAGGTCATGAGCTGCTGCAGGACCGAGGCGCCCTTGGGATAGGTGATCGCGTCGAAGATCGACGCGGCCTCCGCGACGTCGCGGATCGGCAGGCTGATCGGGTGCGAGACCGGGCTCTGGTCCGCCAGGTACGCGCTGAGCTTGTCCTCCGCCAGGTGCGCCGCCCACGCGTCGGTGTACGCCGTGGCGTTCACCGCGGCCCAGTGGCAGGCGAACTCCGCGAACGCCTCGTTCAGCCAGAGGTCGTCCCACCAGCGCATCGTGACGATGTTGCCGAACCACATGTGCGCCATCTCGTGCAGCAGCACCCGGGTCAGCAGCTCCCGTTCGGCCGGCGTCGGGGTGGCCCGCCGCAGGAACACGTCCGACCAGGTGACGCAGCCGTAGTTCTCCATCGCGCCGCCGAAGTCGGGCATGAACACCTGGTCGTAGCGGCGCTGCGGGAACGGCATCCCGAAGACCCGGCCGTAGAAGCCGAGGCCCTGCCCGGTGAGCGTGAAGATCTCGTCGGCGTCCCGGTCCAGGATCGGCGCCAGCGACCGCCGGGCGAACACCCCGAGGTCCCAGCCGTCGACCTCGCGGCGGATCTCGTACAGCGGGCCGGCGTTGATGACCGTGTTGTACGGCGACAGCGCGGGGGTGTCCGGGAAGACCCAGCGGCGGGCCGGGCCGAGACCGGTCACCCGCGCGGCGCCGGAGTTGCTGGTCACCGTCCAGGCGGCCGGGGCGGTCACGGTGAACGCGTGCGGGGCCTTGAGGTCGGGCTGGTCGAAGCAGGCCCACACGTGCCGGGCCTCGTCCGGTTCGAACGACATCCACACGTACACCTCGCCGTCCGCCGGGTCGACGGCCTTGTGCACGCCCTCGCCGTCGGTGGTGTTCGCCTGCACGCTCTCCACCACCAGCACGTTGTGCGCGGCGAGGGTGTCCAGGGCGATCCGGCCGTCGGCGGCGGGGCCGAGCGGCCGGTCGTTGAGCACGGCGCGCACCACCTCGGCCGCGCAGTCGATGAAGGTCTCGGCACCGGGCTCCCGGCAGGTGAACGTCACCGTGGAGACGGACCGCACGTGCGGCCCGGTCGGCAGGTCGGTCAGGTCGACGTTGATGTCGTACCGGTCGACCGAGAGCAAACGGGCGCGCCTCTCGGCCTCGGTCTGGGTCAGGCTGCGGGTCGGCAATGGTCCTCCTCCAGGATCCCCTCGATGGTAGGAGAATCTCCAGGAGGACCGCGGCCCGATAATTCCGGCCCGCTCAGCGGGCCGGGCGGGTCGCCGACAGGACCAGGTTGAAGCCGGTGTCGGCGGCCACGACCGGGTCCGCGAAACCGGCGGCGGCCAGCAGCTCGAGCCGCCTGGCCGGGCCGCCCTGGGTGCCCAGGCCGTAGGCGCCGGGCTGGCTCAGCGAGCCGGGCGTGCACAGCGCGGTGGAGCCGGCGAAGTTGGCCCGGGCGACCGGGTTGCCGATCGTGGTGGTGAAGTCGTCGGCCGACCACGGCTCCACCGCGACCACGATGCCGCCGTCGGCCAGCGCGTCGTACGCGGCGCGCAGGGCGGCCGGCGGGTCACCCAGGTCGTGCAGCGAGTCGAAGTAGACCACCACGTCGTACGGGCCGGCGGCGCCGATCCCGGCCGAGTCGGCGACGTGGAAGGTGACGTTGTCCGGGCTGCCGGCCTCGATCGCCCGGGCCCGGGCGGTCGCGATCGACGGCTCGTGGTGGTCGAAGCCGGCCACCGTGGACGCCGGCCAGGTGCGGCCGATCAGCATCGTGGCCACGCCGTGCCCGCAGCCGACGTCGGCCACCCGGGCGCCGGCCGCCAGTCTGGCCACCAGCCCCGGCACGGCCGGGAACCAGGTCTGGGCGAGCTGGTGCACGTACGCCGTGCGGAAGAACCGCTCGATGCCGTGCGCGGTGCAGCCGGGCACGTCGGCGTACGCCAGGCCGCCGTCGGTGCGGAAGGCGTGCGCGAGCTGGTCCAGCGAGAGGTAGTAGCCGGTGATGATCTCGGCGCCGCCGACGAGGTAGGTGGGCGAGTCCACCACCGACAGCGCGAGCGCGTGCTCCATCGGCAGCTCGAAGGTCTCGCCGTCGCTGGTGAGGTAGCCGGAGACCGTCATCGCCTTGAGCCACTCGGTGACCAGCCGCGGGTGCAGGCCGGTGCCGGCGGCGAGCTTGCCGGCGGTCATCAGCCCGGCGCCGGTCATCGCCCGGAACAGGCCGAGCCGGTCGCCGAGCACGGTCATCGCGGTGGTCGCGGCGCCGGCCACGTCGGTGATGAGCTGGCCCGCGAAGGCTTCCGCGCGGGCCTCGTCGAGGGTCGGGTGCTGGGGTGTCTGTGTCATGGCGACCACGGTGCGGGCCCGCGCTTGCCGGGCCCTTGCCGGCGGCTTGCCCGGCCTTGCTCAGCCGTGCAGGTCCAGGCTGAGCAGGGCGAACTCGGCCACCCCGGCGCTGTCGCCGGCCACCGGCGACGGCAGGTCCGGCGCACCGGCGCTGTCACCGGCGATCGGCGGCGGCAGGTCGGGCGCGCCGGCGCGCAGCCGGGCCAGCCGTTCCCGGTCCGGGCCCATCACGGCCGGCGCGAACGGGCTGGCGTCCGCGGCGGCGACGATGACCGCGGCCGCCCGGGCGTCGCCGAGGTCGCCGAGCAGCTCGGCGGTGTGCCGCAGGCTGGTCCAGACCTGCGCGGTCATGCCGGCGTCGCGGACCGCCCGGATCGCCTCGCGGCAGGCGGCGATCGCGGCGTCCCGGCGGCCCAGCCGGACCAGCACGGCGGCGCGGGCCACCTGGGCGATGTTCCCGGTGTATGCCTGGTCGAGCCGGCCGCTGTGCTCCAGCGCCAGGTCGTACCAGGCCAGCGCCTGCTCCGGCGCCGAGGCGGCGAGCAGCTCGCCGCGGGTGAACGGCACGAAACCCTCCTGGACGTCGGTGGCCAGCTCGCCGGCGTACCGGTCGAGCCGGCTCAGGCCCGCCGCCGCGTCGCCGGCATAGCCGTCCATCATGGCCGCGCAGCACACGCCGTTGGCGCGCGACCAGCCGGGCGCGGCCGGGTCGGCGAGCAGCCGCAGCGCGTCCACGTGCACGTCGTCGCGGCGCCCGGCGAACATCGCGGTGGAGATCCGCAGCAGCAGCGCCGCCCAGCGCAGCGGGTGACCCTCGGGCAGCCGGTCCAGGGCCGCGGTGAGCAGGCGGTGCGCCTCCGGCAGCCGGCTGTCGAGGCACTCGCCCAGGCCGGCGGCCAGCGCCCGCAGCGCGTCGGTTTCGGTCCGCACCCGCTCCGGCGCCTGCCGCACCAGCTGCGCGGTCAGGCCCGGGTCGGCCAGGTCCACCGAGGCCGTGGCGATCAGGGCGGCCAGCCGGGCGCCGTCGTCCGTGTCGCCCAGCCAGGACAGCGCCTCCTGGAGGTTCGCCAGCTCGCGGCGCAACGCCGGGTTCGTGTGCGGGTTGCGGACCCGCTGGCGGCGGACCAGGTCGGCGGCGACGTCGAGCATCCAGCGGGCGTGCGCGTCCCGGGCCTGCCGCTCGCCGGCCGGGCCGAGGTGGGCGAGCCCGACGTGCCGGACGGTCTCCAGCAGCCGGTAGCGCGGCGGGTCGGCGGTCAGGTCGCAGCCGACCAGCGAGGCGTCGACCAGCTCCGGCAGGATCCGCTCGCCGTCCGGGCACAAGTGCCGCAGCGCGTCCAGGCCGAAACCGCCGCGGCAGACCGCCAGCCGGTCCAGCAGGGCCTGCCCGGCCGGGCTGAGCAACCGGTACGACCACTCGACGGTGGCCGCCACCGCGGTGGCCCGGTCGCCACCGTGGGCCGGATCGAGCACCTGGAGCCCGGCGCCCAGCCGGTCCCGCAGATGCACCAGCCCGAACACCGCCTCCCGCCGCGCGGCCAGCTCCACCGCGAGCGGCAGCCCGTCGACCAGCCGGCAGATCTCGGCGGCCAGCTCCCGGCTGCGCGGGTCGTCCGGGAAGTCCGCCCGCAGCAGCGCGGCCCGGTCACGGAAGAGCGCGACCCGGTCGGGCTCGGCGAGCGGGCCGAGCCGCAGCACCCGTTCCCCGGCCGCGTCCAGCCGCTGCCGGGAGGTGGCCAGCACGCGCACCCGGGGGCAGCGGCCGGCGATGCCGTCGACCAGCTCCCGGACCGCGCCGAGCAGGTGCTCGCAGTTGTCCAGCACCAGCACCGCCGGCGCCGAGCCGAGCCGTTCGGCGATGGCCGCCACGCCGCCCCGGGGCGCGGCGCGCAGCCCGAGCGCGCCGGCGACCGCGGTGGCGACATCGGCCGGCACCGACAGCTCGGCCAGCTCGACGACCAGCTCGCCGCCGGTGAGCACCTCGGTCATCAGCCGGGTCTTGCCCACCCCGCCGGGCCCCACGATCGTCACCAGCCGGCTCTCGTCGAGCGCCTGGCGCAGCAGCGCCAGTTCGTCCGCGCGCCCGAAGAACCGGTCGGCCCGCCGCCGCGGCGCAGCGGGCGCGGCCGGGCGCAGCGCCGGATCCTCGCTCAGGATCCGGCTGTGCAGCTGATCGAACGCCGGCGACGGGTCCACGCCGTGCTCGTCGGCCATCCGCTCCCGGAAGGCCCGCGCCGCGCCGAGCGCCTCCGCGGTCCGGCCGCTCTGGTGCAACGCCCGCATCAGCAGCAGCTGGGCCCGTTCCCGCAACGGCTCCGCGGTGGCCAGCGCCTCGATCTCGGGCAACGCGGCCGCGGCCGCCCCGGCCGCCAGCCGCCGGTCCAGCCACTCCTCCCGCAGATGCCGCCGCCACTCGGTGAGCCGGGCGATCTCGGGCGCGAACGCGATCCGGTCGGCCACCTCGCCCAGCGGATCGCCCCGGAACAGCGCGAGGGCCTCGGCCAGCGCGGCGGCGGCCTGCTCGGGCTGCCGGGCCCGGGCCGCCTCGACCAGCTGCTCGACCCGATTGACGTCCAGCGCGCCGACCGGCAGGTCCAACCGGTAGCCGCCGGGACCCCGCACGATCACCGCGTCGCCGGTGTGCCGGCGCAACCGGGAGACGTAGCTGTGCAGGTTGCCGACCGCGTTGTCCGGCGGCTCGGCACCCCAGAGCGCGTCGATCAGATCGGCGACCGGCACGACCCGGCCGCCGGCCAGCGCCAGCCGGGCCAGCAGGATCCGCTGCGAGGCGCCGCTCAGCGGGGCGGCCACACCGTCGAGCCGCAGCTCGACCGGGCCCAGCAGCCCCACTTCTACGCGCACGGCCCCATTCTTCTCCCGCGGGGCCGCGGGAGAACAGGGCTTTTGCCGCCGGCCGTGTGCGTCCGTCCGGCTCCGGCGGCCCGGTTATGCTGCGGTCCTGATGGAATCTCCCTCGTCCTACCGGGACGCCAGCCGGGCGAGGCTGCGCGACGCGCTGGTCGGCGCGGCCCGTGACCTGACCGTCGCGCACGGCTGGGCGAGCGTGCGCATGATGGATGTCGCCCGGGCCGCCGGGGTCAGCAGGCAGACCGTCTACAACGAGTTCGACGGGCGGGCCGGCCTCGCCGAGGCCATCGCCGTACGGGAGATCGAGCGGTTCGTCCACGCCGTCCGCACCGAGCTGTTCGCCCACGGGGCCGACGTCCGCGCCGCCGCGTACGCCGCGGTCCTGCACACGCTGCGCGAGGCGGCCGGCAACGCGCTGGTGCGGGCGATCCTGACCAGCGCCCGCGGCGGCGCGGACGAGCTGCTGCCCTATCTGACCACCCGCTCGGACACGGCGCTGGCGCCGGCCGGTGCGGTGATCGCCGAGTGGGCGGCCGTCCACCTGCCGGAGGCCGGCGAGGAGGCGGTCGCGCTGGCCGGGGACGCGGTCATCCGGCTGACGATCAGCCACATCATGCTGCCCTCGGACACCCCGGAGGCGACCGCGGCCGCGCTCGCCGAGGTGTTCGCCCGGCTGCTGAGCTGAGCCCGACCGCCGGCGCTACTTGACACGAGGGCCGTTCGTGTAAACCATGAGGCCATGGACGTCGCCGTGTCCCCGTGGCGCGACACCAGGCGTCCCCTGTGGCCGCTCGCCCTCGTGGTCCCCGCCCTGCCGTTCACCGCCCTGCTGCTGGCCGCCGCGTCCGGGTCGGCCTGGGCCTGGTGGCTGACACCCGTCTTCATCCTCGGCGTCATCCCGCTGATCGACGTGCTCGTCGGCGACGACCGGGCCAACCCACCGGACGAGGCCGTGCCGGCCCTGCAGGCGTCGCCCTACTACCGCTGGATCACCTACCTCTTCCTGCCGGCGCAGTACGCAGCCCTGGTCGTGACGTGCGTGGCGTGGACCCGCGGGCCCGGCCCGGTCGGCGCCGCCGGGCTGGTGCTGACGGCCGGACTGGTCAACGGCATCGCCATCAACACCGCCCACGAGCTCGGCCACAAACGCGAGAGCGTGGAGCGCTGGCTGTCCAAGATCGCCCTCGCGCCGACCGGGTACGGGCACTTCTTCGTCGAGCACAACCGCGGCCACCACGTCCGGGTCGCCACCCCGGAGGACCCGGCCAGCTCCCGGCTCGGGGAGACGTACTGGCGGTTCTGGCCGCGTACCGTGATCGGCAGCCTGCGCTCCGCCTGGCGGCTGGAAACGGCCCGGCACCGGCTCCGCGGGCGCAGCCCGTGGACGGCACGCAACGACGTGCTGCACGCGTGGGCCATGACGGCGGCGCTGTTCACCGCCCTGACCGTGGCGCTCGGGCCCGGGGTCCTGCCGTTCCTCGCACTGCAGGCAGCGGTCGGCTTCTCCGCCCTGGAAGCGGTCAACTACCTCGAGCACTACGGGCTGCGCCGGCAGCGCAACGCCGCGGGACGGTACGAGAAGGTGGACCCGCGGCACAGCTGGAACAGCGACCGGCTGACCACCAACATCTTCCTGTTCCAGCTGCAACGGCACAGCGACCACCACGCCAACCCGCTGCGCCGCTACCAGACCCTGCGCAGTTTCGACGTCTCCCCCCAGCTCCCCGCCGGCTACGCGACGATGCTGCTGCTGGCCCTGGTGCCCCCGCTCTGGCGGCGCGTGATGGACCACCGGGTGCTCGCCCACTACGGCGGCGACCCGGCACTGGCCAACTGCGCCCCGGGCTACCGGGCACCGCACCCGGACGGCCCGCCCCCTCGGTAGCCGCCGGTCGCCCGTCCGGTCCCGCCAGACCGGACGGGACCTCCCGGTCGCGCCGGCCACCCCGCCGGCGCGACCGGCCAGGTCACCCGATGCTCAGCCGTCCGGCCCACGGCCTTCGGCTCCCGGTGCGGCGCGGCTCGTGGCTCAGCGGGTGGGATGGAGCAGCACGGCGTACAGGTCGCGGGGGCCGGGCTCGTGGACGTTGCCGTCGGCGTCGCGGCCGAGCGGCGCAGCGTCGCCGGCGGCCGGGAAGTACCAGCCCTCCTCCACGTCGGCCAGCGGGGAGACGCCGTCCTCCCCCGCGACCACCACGACGGCCTCGTCGGGCAGGTCGGCAAGGATCTCCCGCAGGCCCGCCACGGTGATCGTGCCGAGGGTGAGCAGCGGGTCGACCCGGGCGTTCTGGTCCCGGACGTAGGTGTTCTCCTCAGGGTGCACCGGCGGTCTCCCCTTCGTCGCGTCGCCGCCATCCTGTCAGCAACCCGCCCGGGCAGACGGCCGAATCACCGCCGCGACGCTCCGCCGCCGTGGGGCAGATCGCGGTCGAATTCCTCTTGCGCAGATCAGTCTGTGTTGCAAAGCTAACGTCATGACAGACGAATCTGCCTCGCAGCGGCACACCGCTCATGAACTCCTGGCGACCGTGCGTGACCTCACGCACCAGGTCCGCGTCGCCCAGCGCGGCACCTGGTTCCCCCTGCTGGTCTTCGCGCTGATCACGCTGGCCGCGATACCCGTCTACCGGTACGGGCCGTACGTCGACCTGTTCGACACCTGCCGCACCCGCGGGGCCCAGCGAGTCTGCTCGGGAGAGAACCCGGTCGAGCTCGGATACTGGACGGTCGCGCTGGTGCTCGCGTACGCGGCGATCGCCGGCTTCTACGTCCGGCGGTCCCGGCGCCGGGGCGTCGGCACCCCGGTCCGGCCCTACGTCATCGTCGGCGCGGCACTGGCCGTGCTGATGGCGACCGGGTCGATCTGGCTGGTGTTCCACCCGCTCGTGCCGGTGCCCGCCGACCCCTTCACCCCCGACCCGGTCGGCCCCGAGGCCGGGCCGGTCGCGCTGCTGGTGTACGGGCTGGCCAGCCCGCTGGTGGCGATCGGACTGGGCCTGCTGGTGCTCGCGTGGGTCGAACGCCACCGGGCGCTGCTGGTCTACGGCCTCGGCTACCTGGCGATCTCGGCGATCCAGGGCAGCCGGGTCATCACCTCACCGTCGCTGTGGTACTTCCTGCCGCAGCTGCTCGTCCCGGCGGTTGTGCTGCTGCTGGGCGCCGCCGGATTCGCCCTGTTCCGGCCGGCCGCCGAGGCTCACCGGTGACGACCGGGCACCCCGCCAACGGCCTGGAGGACGTCGTCCACCAGCGCGTCCGGCTCGGCATCATGGCGATCGCGCACGAGGCCCGGCAGGTCGAGTTCGGCTTCCTGCGGACCAGGCTGCAGCTGACCGCCGGCAACCTGGGCCAGCACCTGACCGTCCTGGAGAAGGCCGAGCTGATCCGGATCGACAAGGGCTACGAGGGCAAGCGCCCCCGCACCTGGGTCACCCTCACCGCCGCCGGGCAGGCCGCCCTCCGCAAGGAGATCACCCACCTCAAGCAACTCATCCAGCAGGTCGAAGACACCGACACGACGCCGGCCCCGGACCAGTGACGGCAACGGTGTCCGCGACGGGCCAGAGTTCGCTTACCAGGGGGTGACAGACCGTCGAACGGTGCGCCCGATGAGTGACTACCACGCCGTCTGGCCGCTGCGGGACGACGTAGGCGTGAAGGATCCGTCAGAGCCCGACGTTTCAGCGGAGCTGGCTGATCGTCTCGAAGCCTGCTTCCACCATGAGTCCCGCGACCGGCTTCTGCCTCCTTTCCCGAAGGTCCGGAGTCCACATGCGAAGATACATCCTCACCGGCGCGCCCGGCTCGGGAAAGACGGCTGTGCTGCGGCAGCTGGAGATCGACGGTTACGCCGTCGTCGAGGAAGCCGCGACGGACGTCATCGCCCTGCGCCAGGCACTCGGCACCCAGGAGCCGTGGCGCGAGCCCGCCTTTCTCGACGACATCGCGGATCTTCAGCGCAGACGACAGCTCTCCGCCGACACGGTTGCCCGGCCCGTCACGTTCTTCGACCGCTCGCCGGTCTGCACGCTGGCGCTGAGCCGCCACCTGGGCGTGCCCGCAGCAACCGGGCTGCGCACCGAGCTCGACCGGATACGGGTGGCGCGCGTCTACGAGCCGAGCGTCTTCTTCGTGCGCCATCAGGGATCTGTCCGGCCCACAGCCGCACGCCGCATCAGTTTCGAGGAGTCACTCGTCTTCGAGAAGACCCATGAAGCGGCCTACCGCGAGCTGGGATTCACGCTGGTCGAGGTGCCCGCGGCGCCGCTCCCGGTTCGTGCGGCCCTGATCAGGCAGGCTGTCGACGCCCGGTGAGGCGGAGCAGCACGGCGTGCAGGTCACGCCCTAGGGTGCGCATCGGGTCGACCCTCATCGCGTCGCCATCCGACTTTCGCCATTTCTGGATCACGGTCCCCCGGCGGCCCAGCCCGGTGCCGGGTTCGTCCGGTATGCGGGACGGCGTTGTGGAGGTTGAGGGGTTCATCCCAGGAGGAAAGGGGCGCGAGTGGTGGACCTTGTGGCGGTGCGGTGTGGCTGGAGAGTCTTTTGCGTGGTTGGTGTATCGGGCGATGGCAATAGCCCGCCGGAGTGACGTGGGCCGCGCGCCGACCGCCACCGACGCGCAAGATTTCGATCTTGTTGAATTGGTGTGAGCTCCGAACCTTAAGTCCACAAGATCGACAATTCACTGCTCGCTTCGTGACTTTTACGCTCTTTGTTCCCTTAGGATTCCTGCGATGTGAGAATCCTGCTCAATATGTGGACCAGTGCTGCGGGTCCGGCGGTGGGCAGGCCTCCGGCAATGCTTGGCGCGGCCGTTTCGGCGCGGCAGAAGCGTGTCGCCCGTCCGGGGGATGGCGATCGATCATCACAACAGCCACGCAAAAGACTCACTGGAACGTTTTAGCTCATCAAGATCGGCGGGAAGGCTGCTGCTGAGGCTGCGACGGCACTGAATGGCGAGAGTCGACCGTCGCCACAATCCTGTCAGCAGCCCGCCTGAGTCACCGGGTGTTGGGCTGCTGCGCCAGGAGCGCCCGCGCACAACCCTCCTCGTCACCCACCCGTTCCACGCGCTCAACCCGGCGCCGCTGCGGAGCCGCCGCGAACTGCACGAGTACTTCACCACGCCGCCCCGCCCGCCGGCCTCGACCTCCGTCGGGGCAGCAGGTGCGCGGCCACCCGCACCCTGCGCGTCCTGGTCGCCCGCCACCCAGTGGGTGAGGTCGTAATTGACCGTCTTCTGGCCGGCGCGCTTCGGCGGCTCCACCGACACGAAGTGGCCGAGCAGCACGAGGGGCACGACCTTGATGACACCCAGCTCGGCGGTGACCGCGAACGGGTGTCCGTCACTCGCCGGGCGCCTCGACGATCAGTCTGTGGTCGCCCCGCTCGATGTCGGACAGCCGGAAGCGTCCCGTGTCGCCGCCGCGACCAGGCACTGCCCGACCACGGGATCGCCGCGACCCTGGACGCGCACCGCACGCAGGCGCCGGCTCAGGTCTCGTAGTAGCGGCCCCGCTGCCGGGCATAGGAGCGCCGGGAGTTCCGCGGGAACGCCCGCAGCGCGAAAGCCGTGATGGCCGCGCTCGCCAGCGCGACCACCACGATCGCGAGCGCCGGCGTGCCGGCCACCGACAACGACGTGGCGGAGCTCGCCGCCGTCCGGGGCTGGGCCGCGTTGGCCGTTGCGCCGGCGGCCGCGGCCGGGGGTGGTGCGGTCGGCAGGGCGGCGAAGTCGACGATGCCGCTGCTCTCCAGCAGGGTCATGTGGGTCATGACGAACTGGTTGGTGCGCTGGGCCAGCTTGCGGACCGTATCGTTGCGGGTGCTGGCCCGGATCGTGGCGATGGCCGGGAAGATCTTGCCGTGGGCCGCGCGCAGCCGGTCGATGTAGACCCGGTCGAACTCGGCTCCCTCCGCGTCGCGCATCTCGGCCAGCCAGGTCTGCTGGTCCGCGTTGGGCTTGTTCGGCAGGGTGACGTCCAGCTTCTTCGCCGCGGCCCGGACGAGCTTGTCGAGCGCCACGTGCTGGCTGGCGATGTCGCGCCCGATGGCCTGGATCCGCGGGTCCTCGGACTTCTCCTGGGCCATCTCGCCGGCCGGGATCTCCCACAGCCCGGCGAGCCGGACCTTGACCGCGAAATCGCGGTCCGCCTCCGAGATGTCACCCTTGCCGCGGTCGCTCAGCAGCCCGTTGGGCGGGACCGGTACGCCGGGTTCGGCGCGTGCCACCTGCGGGTCGAGCAGGACCAGGGCGAAGGCGGCGAGCGCCGCGCCCGACATGCGGCGATGCCACAGCAACATCCGATCGACAGCGAACACGGTTACCTCCGAGATGACCTTGGCTGGTCCCTGAGAGGAGATACGTAGCGCGGCGTGTTTCGGATCACATGAAAACAGCGAGTTCCGGGTCGGTGGGCGTCAGCTCCCGGGATCACGCAGCGAGGTCGGCGAGAGGAACGGCCGCAGCGGGCCCTCCGCGACCGTGCGGGGCAGCCGCCGGGCCACCCCGGCCAGCAGGTCGGCGACCTGCACCCGCGGGTCGTCGCGGGAGTCGACCGTCACCAGCCCGGCCAACGGTGACAGCCGTGCCGGAGACGGCCCGGCCAACGGTGACAGCCGTGCCGGAGACGGCCCGGCCAACGGTGACAGCCGTGCCGGGGACGGCCCGGCCGCGTCGGCCAGGACCTGCTGGAGGCGCCGCAGCCGGTCCGCGGTGAGCGCGCTCTGCTCGTCGTGGATCACCAGGACCTGGCGCACTCCCCCGCTCCAGAACAGCACGGTCTCGGCCAGCGCGGGCAGCATCGGTTCCAGCGGCGGCGGGATCGACCGGTCGTCGTCGCACAGCCTGGTCAGCACGGCCTGCACCTGGGTGCGGCTGAGGTCGCCGAGGATGCCGGCGGCCGGCGCGCCGAGGCCGGCCCGGACCAGGGTGTCGCGGGTCCGGAAGAACCGGTCGAGGGCGCGGCGGTCCGGCCGGTGCCGGCGCTTGATCCGGGCCAGCTCGACGAAGGCCGCGAGGAAGTCCGCCCAGCCGGCGGCCGGGCGGCCGGCCCGGTACAGGGCCAGGGCGGCCGGGCGGTGGTCCTGGGTCAGGCGGGTGCCGGCCGCGTAGGACGGTTCGGCCAGGAACAGGTCGACGATCCGGGTGACCAGGAAGTACTCCTTGTCGACCAGGTGCACGTGGGCCCGGCCGGTCAGCGCCGTCAGCAGCCACTCCAGCGCCTCGCCCGCTCCCGGGCCGCGCAGGAACCGGCCCGACTTGAGCTCGTCCGGTGAGTACCGGAAGCCGGACCGCAGCGCCGTGATCAGCCCGGCCGCCTCGCCGGCGGCCAGGTCGACGCTCGCGTGCGTGATCACCGGGGTGGCCGGGTCGAGCAGGTTGGTGCCGGAGAACCCGGACTCGTCGCAGGCGATCTCCACCACCGGGCCGGTCACCGCGTCCGCCGGCGGCAGCCCGCCCTGCAGCGGCGTCCACGCCCGGTCCCGCCCCATGGCGACCATGCTCGCCCGCCCGGCCCGATCCGGCCACCGAATTGCGCCGCTCACCGCGGCACCGGGCCGTCCCGGTTCAGCAGCGAGTGCCGGCGGCCGTAGCCGAAGTAGATGACGATGCCGAGCGCGAACCACACCGCGAAGCGCAGCCAGGTGACCGGGGCCAGGAAGGTGATCAGCCAGAGCGAGAACACCACCCCGAGGGCCGGGACCACCGGCATGCCGGGCAGCCGGAACGCCCGCGGCAGCTCCGGGCGCCGGTACCGCAGCACGATCACCGCGACGCACACCACCACGAAGGCCAGCAGGATGCCGATGTTGGTCAGCTCCGCCGCCTGCCGGATCGGCAGGAAGCCCGCGATGACCGCCGAGACGATCCCGGCGATCCAGGTCACCCGGCCGGGCACCCGCCGGACCGGGTGCAGCTTGGCGAACCAGGCCGGCAGCAGCCCGTCGCGGCTCATCGCGTACCAGACGCGGGTCACGCCGAGCATGAAGGTGAACATGACGGTCAGGATGCCGATGATCGCGCCGACCGCGATGACGTCGGCCAGCCCGGACAGCCCGACCGAGGCGAACGCCGTGGAGAAGCCGCTCTCCGGGTCGATCTCGCGGTAGTTCTGCATCCCGGTCAGCACCAGGGTGGCGAGCACGTACAGCACCATCGACACGATCAGCGAGTAGACGATGGCCCGGGGCAGGTGCCGCTTGGCGTCCCGGGACTCCTCGGCGGCCGTGCTCATCGCGTCGTAGCCGAAGACGGCGAAGAAGACCGTGGCGGCGCCGGTGATCGCCCCGCTCACCCCGAACGGGAAGAACGGCCGGTAGTTGCTCGTCTTGATGTGGAAGAACCCGACCACCACGACCAGCAGCACCACGGCCACCTTGAGCCCGACCACGGCGGTCTCCATCCGGGCCGCGGCCCGGATACCCCGGTTCAACAGGTACGCGATCAGCAGGCACAGCACCACGGCGAACAGATCCAGCACGTGGCCGTCCCCGGTGCCCGGCGCCCCCAGCATCCAGGCCGGCAGGTCCACCCCGATCCCGGCCATCAGGAAGGCGAAGTAGCCCGAGATGCCGATCGCCACCACCGCCACGATCGCGGTGTACTCCAGCAGCAGGTCCCAGCCGATGAACCAGCCGACGACCTCGCCCAGCACGACGTAGCCGTAGGTGTAGGCAGAGCCGGCCTTCGGGATCAGGCCGGCGAACTCCGCGTAGGACAGTGCGGCGGCGGCGCTGGCCACGCCCGCCAGCAGGAACGAGATCAGCACGGCCGGTCCGGCGGTCTCGTGCGCGACGGCGCCGGCCAGCGCGAAGATGCCCGCGCCGATGATGCCGCCGACGCCGATGGCGGTGAGCTGCCACAGCCCCAGCGTCCGGGTCAGGTCCGCGCCGCCCGCCTCGCCGCCGTCGGCGATGTCGTCGACCGGCTTGCGCCGGAAGATTCCCGAGCCCCGGCCGAACCGGTCCGCTTCCGCTGACATGGCCACCTCCCGCTGGGGTACGCCGCGGCGGCCCCGGGCGGACCGCCACTGCCACCGGCGTACCACGGCCCGGGCCGTGTCGCATCCAGAGGCGTGGATGTCACTCGGCGCGGACGTGGTCGATGTGGACCACCCCGCCGGTGTTGAGGAACACCCACACGACCCGGATCCGGGCCACGTCCAGGGTGACGCCGGACGGGCACTCGATGTCGGCGAACGGCTCGGTGATCGTCCGGCTGGCGTGCGGGTTGGTCCACGCCCACCGCCCGGCCTGGCACCAGGTGAGCGCGTCGCCCACCTGCACGGCGATCTCGCCGACCGTGCCCACGTCCTCGGTGCGCAGGTCGAACGCCAGGCCGGAGCGCCCGGTCAGGTCCAGCGACGCGGGCACCGGCGCACCGAACCAGTTGCCCGGCACCGGGGTCTCGACCCGCAGCCCGGCCGCGCCGTCGGTGTGGAACGCGGTGGACTGCGTCACGGTGCCGCCGGTGCCCGGGTTCGCCACGGTGAAGCCGTCGGTGCCGGACTCGAAGGAGAAGACGGTCTGCCGGAGCGGCAGGACCGGGTCGTCGGGGCCGGCAGCGCCGCAGGACAGCACCGGGTCCGCCCAGTCGGTGTGCGCGCCGGCCGTACCGGTGGTGGTCAGGCGCAGCCACCGCACGCCGGTCAGGTCGGCGGTCAGGGTGACCGGCGCCGCGCCGGCGGCGAGCGGCCCGCTGGTGGCGACGGCGGTGTCGTCGCCGTGGACGGTGAAGGTGGCCGGGGCCGCGGGCGCCTCGTCGTCGACGCCGACGTCGGTGACCAGCCGGGTGCAGGTGCCGCCGAGGTAGTAGACGAGCTCGCCGGGCGCCGCGGTGCCGAGTCCCCGGTTGTAGTAGCGGCCGCCGATGGTGAGCAGGTTGCCGTCGCCGATGCCGGCCGCGCCGTTGCTCTGGTCGCGCTCGACCGGGCCCAGGCCGTTGGCGGTCGAGTACGGCACGACGGAGCTCAGCGCCCGCCGACCGGGTGCGGGCGCGGTCACCACCGTCGCGACGACCGTGCTGGAGGTCGTGGTGGTGGCGCCCCGCCCCCAGGCGTACCGGGCGGTGACCCTGACCGGGTACTCCCCGGCCGTGACGTCGTCGGGTGCCCGTACGGTCCAGCGGGTTGTCAGGTTCTGATCGGTGCCCAGCCGTGGGCGGCGGGTCGCGCCGGCGGGCGTGACCACCCACCCGGCCGGCGCCGCCGCGGTGACCGCGACCTGGCGCACCGGGCCGGACCCCCGGTTGGTGACGGTGGTCGTCAGCGCGGCGGCGGAGTCGGCGCCCGGCACGACCGTCGGCAGCGCGGCGGCCACGGTGACCGCCGGCGCGACGTGCTCGTGGTGGCGCAGGGCCCGGACCCGGTAGACGACGGTGCCGTGCGCGGGAACCGCCGCCTCGATGGTGCCCGCGGCCTCGGTGACCGCGCCGGTCCAGACGTCGCGCAGCCGGTAGGCGCCGGCCGGGTCGAGACCGGTGTCGCCGGCCGGCACCCCGACCGTGGCGAGGTGGTCGGTCGCGTTGTAGAGCGCGATCGCGCGGTCGCCGCCGGCCAGCGGCTTGTCCAGCACCATCAGCCCGTCCCGGTCGGACACCACCTCGGCCTGCACGCCCAGCGGGTCCTGGTCGATCGCGATGACCTCGCGGTTGCCGAGGATCGCCAGCGTCTCCGCCGAGGCGTTCCGCAGGTCGGTGCCGATGATCAGCGGCGCGGCCATCATCGCCCAGGTGCTCAGGTGGGTGCGGTACTCGGTGGCGGTCATGCCGCCGTTGCCGATCTCCAGCATGTCCGGGTCGTTCCAGTGCCCGGGCCCGGCGTACGGGTACAGCGGCGCGTTCTGCGCGATGATCGACCGCAGGCTGGCCCAGTTGTCGCTGATGTCGCCGGTGGTCCGCCACAGGTCGCCCACGCCCCGGGCCCACTCCCAGGGCCGCGACGAGCCCCACTCGCAGATGGAGTAGACGATCGGCCGACCCGCCCGGTCGAGCGCCTGGCGCATGGCGGTGTAGCGCCGGATGTAGTCGGCCTGCGAGCCGTCGGACTGGTTGTTGCAGTTGTCGTATTTCAGGTAGTCGATGCCCCAGCCGGCCCAGGTGCGGGCGTCCAGGTCCTCGTGGCCCAGGCTGCCGGGGTAGCCGGCGCAGGTGAGCGTGCCGGCGTCGCCGTAGATGCCGAGCTTGAGGCCCTTGCCGTGCACGTAGTCGGCCAGCGCCTGGATGCCGTGCGGGAACTTAACCGGATCAGGGACCAGCCGGCCGTCCGCGCCGCGCTCCTTGGCGGACCAGCAGTCGTCGATGTTCACGTAGGAGTAGCCGGCCGCGGCCAGCCCGGCGGCGACCATGGTGTCGGCGGTCTCCCGGATCAGTTCCTCGTCGACCTCGCAGCCGAAGGCGTTCCAGTCGTTGAAGCCCATCGGGGGCGTCGGGGCCAGGACTTCCGCGCGCGAGGCCGGGGCAGCCGGTGGCGCCGCGCCGGCCGGGGCGGCTACCGTCACGACGCCGGCGGGCACCAGCAGGAGCAGCACCGCCGCGAGGGTGCGCAGGGACCGGACCGAGCCGAGCATGGCGACCTCCCGAGGGTGGGACCGACTCCGCGCACGGTAGGCCAAAACAGCGACGTACGTCAATGGAAACTGAACCGATCAAGTGGCCCGGGCGCGGGCCTGACCCGAAGGGCGTCAGCCGGGCGGGTGACCCCGATCGGGTGGAGATCCACCGTCACCCTCCCGCGCCTTGCCTCCGTCCACCGTGGTCGGCTGCACTCCTCACCATGTTCTCTCTGCCTACCGCCCTCGGCGGCGCCGCGTGCGCCGCCCTGCTCGCCCTCACCGGAGCTGCCGCGGCCGTCGCCGCGCCCCCGCCGGGCACCCTCGAACTGCGCTACACCGGTGAGCTGCTCACCCCCACCCAGGTCGCCGACAGCAGCGGCAAGGGGTTGCACGGCAGCATCCGTACCGGTGGCGGCGGCGCGGTGACGTCCGTGGCCGGCCCGGGCGGCGAGGTGTTCCTGCGCTTCCCCGGCGGCAGCTGCGCGGCCGTGCCGTGCCCGCAAGCGATCATCCAGCCGGCCGCCACCGTGACGCTGGTGCCGGGCGACGAGGGCGAGGGGCGGTTCGTGTTCGGCGCCGACATCCGGCTCACCGAGCCGCCGGCGCCCGGCGCCGGCATGAACGTGTTCCAGTTCGGCGCCGCGGCGGCCGGGGTGAGCCAGTGGAAGATGCAGGTCGACTACGGCCGGCCGTCGTGCCGCTGGTCGGACGGCACAACGGCGGTGCTGCTGCCCGCCGGAGCCGCGGACTTCCGGCTCACCGTCGGCCGGTGGTACCGGGTGACCTGCGTGCGCCTGTCGCCGGTGCTGTTCCAGATCCGGGTGGCCGACCCCGCCACCGGCCGCCAGGTGCTCCCGCCCGCGCAGGCCCGCGGCGCGCTGGACGACATCCTGCCCAGCGGGTCCGTGGTGATCGGCGGCAAGCGGATCCGGGCCGAGCAGGCGGACGTCGACACCGATCAGTTCCACGGCGACCTCGACACCGTCGAGTTCGGCCGGCGCCTGCTGGCCTCGGACGCGGAGTAACGCCCCGGACGGGCACCGCGGTGACACCATGGTCGGCATGACTGTGGAACGCACCGTCCGACTGCGCTTCGGGGACTCCTCCCGGGCCGCCGCGACGCACACGAATCTGTCCGCGGTGCGGGTCGACGGCCCGGTGCTCTGGATCGCGGGTGACGAGACGGCGACGGTGGAACGCCTGGTGGCCGACGACCCGGACCACCCCACCGAGTACGGCGACGAGCGCACGTTCCGGCTGGCCGACTTCATCAACCTGCCGGGCGCCGACGTCGACGAGGAGGCGGACGTCGAGGGGCTGGGCCGCAACGGGCACTTCCTCTGGGCGGTCGGCTCGCACAGCCTGCGCCGTAAGCGGATCAAGTCGCAGCATGACGGCGACCGGGCGTTGCGCCGGCTCGGCAAGGTGGAGGGCCAGGACAACCGGCAGATCCTGGTCCGCCTGCCGATCGCCGAGGTGGACGGCCTGCCCACCCCGGTGCCCGAGATCGAGGTGGACGGGCAGCGGCACCGGGCCGCCCAGCTCGACGTGCGCGACGGGCTGCGCACGCTGCTGCGCCGCGACGAGCACCTGGCCCCGTTCCTGGCCATCCCCGGCAAGGACAACGGGCTGGACATCGAGGGCATCGCGGTCAACGACGAGCGGGTCTACCTGGGCCTGCGCGGCCCGGTGCTGCGCGGCTGGGCGTTCGTGCTGGAGCTGCGGCCGTACGTGGACCCGGACGAGCCCGGCCGGCTGCGGCTGCGCGAGTTCGCCGACGGGCGGGCCTACCGCAAGCACGTGCTGCGCCTGGACGGGCTGGGCGTGCGCGACCTCTGCCCGGACGGCGACGACCTGCTGGTGCTGGCCGGCCCGACGATGGACCTGGACGGCCCGGTGCGGATCTACCGCTGGCACGGCGCGTACCGGGCGGAGATGCCGGCGGTGGTGCGCGACACCGACCTGACCCGGGAGCTGGAGATCACCTACGGCGAGGGCGACGACCACGCCGAGGGCATGGGCCTGATCGGCCGCGGCGACGACAAGCTGGCCCTGGTGGTCTTCGACAGCCCGGCCGCCGTCCGGCTCACCGATGACGGCGCCGTGCTCGCCGACGTCGTGCGGCTGCCCACAGCGGACAGCTGACCCGTGCTCGGCGTGCTCCCGGCGTGACCTGACCCATAAAGAGGAGTCTGATAGTCCTCTTTGTGCCATGATCCTCCCGTGCGCCTCCACCGCTCCACGGACATCGGCCTCCGCATCCTCATGCTCGGCGTGGTCCGCGACGGGCTGCTCACCGTCGACGAGCTGGCCGGCTCGCTCGACGTGCCGCGGCACCACCTGGCCAAGGTGGTGCAGCGGCTGCAGCGGCTCGGGCTGCTGGAGACCGTCCGGGGCCGCAGTGGCGGGGTCCGCCTCGCCGCCGCGGCGCGGTCGGCCTCGATCGGGGCCTTCGTCCGCGAGCTGGAGGGCGCGACCGAGGTCGTCGACTGCGACGGCGATCCGCCCTGCCCGCTGCGGCACGGCTGCCGGCTGCGCGCGGCGCTGCGCCAGGCCCAGGAGGCGTTCTACGCCAGCCTCGACCCGATCACCGTCGGCGACCTGGCCGCACCGCCGACCCGGCAGGTGCTGCTCAGCCTCGGCCGGCCCGGATAACTCTCCCCTCACCCCGCCCGGAGGAACAATGCTCTCCCGCACCAGCGTCCCGGTCGTCGAAGCCACGCTGCCCGTCGTCGGCCGGCACCTCGACGAGATCTCCGGCGTCTTCTACGCCACGATGCTCGGCGAGAACCCCGGCCTGCTCAACCTGTTCAACCGCGGCGCCCAGGCCACCGGCGAGCAGCGGAGCGCGCTGGCCGGCGCGGTCGCGGCGTTCGCCGCGCATCTGGTCGGCGCGGGTCCCGAGGCCGCGGTCTTCGACCACATCGTCGAGCGCATCGCGCAGCGGCACTGCGCGCTGGGCATCCGCCCGGAGCAGTACACGATGGTCGGCCGCTACCTGATGGGCGCGGTCGGCACGGTGCTCGGCGCCGCGGTCACCCCGGCGGTCGCCGCCGCCTGGGACGAGGTGTACTGGCTGTTCGCCGCCCGGCTGATCGGCCGCGAGGCGCGCCTCTACGCCGAGGCCGGGGTGGACGGCGCCGACCCGTGGCGGGAGTACGTGGTGGCCGGCAAGGTGACCGAGGCGCACGACACCGTGTCGTTCATCCTCACCCCGGCCGACGGGCGCCCGGCCCCCGGGTTCCTGGCCGGCCAGTACGTCACGGTCGTCGTCGACCTGCCCGGCGGCGGGCGGCAGCTGCGCCAGTACTCGCTCTCCCAGTCGGCCGCGGGCGGCACGCTGCGGATCACCGTACGGCGGGTGCGCGGGGTGGGCGGCGCGCCGGACGGGGTGGTCTCCGGCCACCTGCACGACCACGTGGCCGCGGGCGACCGGCTGCGGCTCAGCCACCCGTACGGCGACCTGACCCTGCGCGACGACGCGGCCCCGCTGGTGCTGGTCAGCGCCGGTGTCGGGGTCACGCCGATGGCCGCGATCCTGGACCACGTGGCCCGCACCCAGCCGACCCGCGACGTCACGGCGGTGCACGCCGACCGCAGCGCCGACCGGCACCCGCTGCGGGACGACATGCGCAGCAACGGCGCACGGCTGCTGTCCTACCGCAGCCTGGTCTGGTACGAGCAGGGCGCCGAGGCCACCGGCGCGCTCGCCGGCTTCCTCGACCCCGACCTGATCCCGCTGCACCCGGACGCCGAGGTGTACCTGTGCGGCCCGGCCCCGTTCATGCAGCACGTCCGGGCCGGCCTGCACCGCCGCGGGCTGAGCGACGACCGGATCCGCTACGAGGTCTTCGGCTCCGAGCAGTGGCGCCCGGCCCCCGTGGCGGTCTGAGGCGCGCGTCGTGTCGCGTACCGGCGGACCGGGTGCGGTCCGGCCGCCGGGCACGGCAAGATGGGATGGTTCGCCGAGGTCGGCGGCGGAAGGGGACGCCCATGTCGAACAAGCCGGTGCCGGCCGCCCCGGAGTGTCGCGCGCCCGCCGCCGAGGATGCCCGGCTGGCGGAGCTGCGCCGCACCGAGCCCGCGTCGTTCGGGGCGATGTTCCTCGACCGGGTGGCCCGCACGCCGGGGGCCGAGGCCTACCGGCGGCCCGGCCCGGGTGACACCTGGCAGTCGCAGACCTGGGCCGCGACCGGCACCGCCGTCACCGAGATCGCCGCGGGGCTGCTGGCGCTGGGGCTGCGCCCGCAGGAACGGGTGGCGATCATGTCCGGCACCCGGACCGAGTGGATCGAGGCCGACTTCGGCGTCATGTGCGCCGGCGGCGCCACGACCACCGTCTACCCGACCGGCACCGCCGAAGAGGTGGCGCACATCCTCACCGACTCGGCGAGCCGGTTCGCGGTGGTCGAGCAGGCCGGCCAGCTGGGCAAGGTCCTGGCCGCGGGCACCCCGGTCGAGCACGCGGTGCTCATCGACGGCGAGCCCGCCGGCGGCGACCCGCGGGTGCTCACGCTGGCCGCGCTGCGCGCCGCCGGCCGGGAGCTGCTCGCCGCGAAGCCGGACGCGGTGACCGCGGCCTGCGCGGCGATCCGCCCCGACGACCTGGCGACGCTGATCTACACCTCCGGCACCACCGGGCTGCCCAAGGGCGTCCGGGTGGCCCACCGCAGCTGGATCTACCAGGGCCTGGCGATCGAGGCCATGGGCTTCCTGCGCCCGGACGACCTGGGCTACCTGTGGCTGCCACTGGCGCACGCCTTCGGCAAGGCGCTGCTCTCCTGCCAGCTCTCGGTCGGCTTCGCCTTCGCCGTGGACGGCGACGTCGGCCGGCTGGTGGAGCGCCTGCCCGCGGTCCGGCCGACGATCATCCCGGCGGTGCCACGGATCTTCGAGAAGGTGTACGCGGGCGTGCTCGCCACCGTGCGCGACGGCGGCCCGGTGACGGCCCGGCTGTTCGGCTGGGGAGTCGGCGTCGGCGCCCGGGCGGCCCGGGCACGCCGGCAGGGGCGGCGGCCCGGCCCGCTGCTCGCCGCCCAGCACCGGCTCGCCGACCGGCTGGTGCTCGCCCGGATCCGGGCCCGGTTCGGCGGCCGGCTGCGGTTCTTCATCTCCGGGGCGGCCGCGCTGTCCACCGAGATCGCCGAGTGGTTCGACGCGGTCGGGCTGCCGGTGCTGGAGGGCTACGGGCTCACCGAGACCTGCGCGACGACCTTCTTCAACCGGCCCGGCCGGCCCGAGTACGGCACCGTCGGCCGGCCGCTGCCGGGCACCCGGGTGACCCTGGCCGCCGACGGCGAGATCCTGGTCCGCGGGCCCGGGGTGATGCAGGCGTACCACCACCTGCCGGCGGCCACCGCCGAGACGGTCACCGACGGCTGGCTGCACACCGGCGACATCGGCACGATCACCGAGGCCGGCTCGCTGCGCCTCACCGACCGCAAGAAAGACCTGATCAAGACCTCGAACGGCAAGTACGTGGCGCCCCAGACGATCGAGGCGCGGTTCAAGGGCATCTGCCCGCTGGCCGGCCAGATCGTGGTGCACGGCGACGGCCGCAAGTACATCACCGCGCTGATCGACCTCGACCCGGACGCCGTCCGCGGCTGGGCGGCCCAGCACGGCCTGGGCGACGCCGCCCACCCCGAGATCAGCCGCTCGGCCGCGCTGCTGGAGGCGATGACCGGCTACGTCGACCGGCTCAACGCCACCCTGGCCCCGTGGGAGACGATCAAGAAGTTCCAGATCCTCGACCACCCGCTGGCCGTCGAGGGCGGCGACCTGACCCCGTCGCTGAAGGTGCGCCGCCGCGCGGTCGAGACCCGGTACGCCCATTTGCTGGACGCCCTCTACCCCACCGGCTGACGCTCCCGGCGGGACGGGTCACCGCCGCGGCCGGAACTCGCGGGCCAGCACGTAACGCGCCACCCCCTTGCCCACCTGCACGCCCTGCACGTCGGCGCTGCGGTAGTGCACGCCACCCCAGATCCGCGCCTCGACGACCTCGGCGAGGGCCTGCGAGAAGCCGGCGAAGTGCCGGGTCGTCCCGGAGTCGGCGCTGGACGCGCTGAACGCGACGTCGTCACGGCCGAAGAACTCCCGCAGCGCCGTCATGATCGTGGCCGTCGAGCAGGCGTGCCCCGAGGTGTAGTCCGGGAACGGCGGCGTGATCAGCAGCGGCATCCAGGACGGGTCGCCGGCGGTGGCCGGGTTGCCGTCGGTGTCGGCGTTCTGGACCGCCGTCACCGGGCGCCAGAAGCTCCAGCGCCGCTTCTCGGTGAAGCAGGCGATCGTGGTGTCCGCGCGGGTCACGTCGGTCATCGCGAGCATCCGGGCGGTCTGCAGCGGGGTCAGCCGCTGGGTGGTGGCGAGCTGCCGTTTGATCTCCCACTCGATCTGCCGCCGGTCGTGCCACCAGAGCGCGGCCTCGGTCTGGTCCTGGGTGCGCACGGTGCTGGTCGCCGAGCCGAGCGCCTTGACCTCGTTGAGGTCCCGGGCGTACGCGGCGCTGTCCAGGGCCGGCGGCCCGGCCGTGCCGAAGGCGGCGGGGTTCGGGATCACGAAGGGCCGCACGTCGGCGACCCAGGCGCCGTCCTGGGCGAAGCCCGGCGGCGTGGGCCGCCACTGGCCCGGCGCGGTGCCGACGGTCCAGGTGGCGTCGCCGAAAGCGCCGTCGTCGCGGCGCGCGGCGATCATCGCGGCTGCCGCCTCGGCGCCGACGGCGATGCCGCCGCGCTTGGCGAGCCCGTCCCGGATCGGCGCGAGCGACTCGTCGTAGCGGGCGCCCAACGTGGCCGCCTGGCCGGGAAAGAGCGAGAGCAGGACCCGGTACGCGGCGGT
The DNA here is from genome assembly GCF_044465625.1 of Actinoplanes sp. NPDC049599. Taxonomy (NCBI): domain Bacteria; kingdom Bacillati; phylum Actinomycetota; class Actinomycetes; order Micromonosporales; family Micromonosporaceae; genus Actinoplanes; species Actinoplanes sp. NPDC049599. Next base: position 189,408 of record NZ_JBITLX010000005.1, on the reverse strand, counting down.
GGCGACGGCTGCGTCCAGCGAGTAACCACGCCGGTCCCGCGGCTCCAGCAGGTACGGCTGGTACGGGCTGCCGGCGACCGCGTTGGCCGCGTCGTAGACGGCGCCCTGCACCATCGCGAACGTGCGCCCGTTGACGTAGGGCGCCTGGCGCGCCACGTCGTACGCCGCGGTCTGGGTGTGCACGTTCCAGGTGAGCACGATGTTGGTGTCCTGCGCGGCCCGCGCGGCGGTCGGCGTGATCAGCGCGGACAGGACCAGGGTGAGCGCGGCCAGCAGAGCGGTGCCGCGCCGGCCTCGGATTCCGGCAACCATGATGGCGTCCCCCGTTGATGGCTCGTGCCGGTCGGAAACCGGCCGGGCATCCAGCCTGCCGACACCCGCCGAACCCGGCAAGACATCGACGTCGGGCTATTTCCCCGGTATCGGGTTCTACCGCTTTGCCCTTTGACCCAGGTGCTGGAACCGGCCCGGCGCCCGGCGGCGACCGGGCCGCACGCCCATACTGCAGGCATGTCATCCCCCGCGGTGCCCGCATGATCGGCAAGGCGGTCTTCCCGGTCGAGCCGTGGCAGATCCGCGAGCCGGCCCTGGACCTGCCCGCGCTGGGGCGGACGGAGTCCGTGTTCGCCCTGTCCAACGGGCACGTGGGGCTGCGCGGCAACCTGGACGAGGGCGAGCCGCACGTGATCGCCGGCAGCTACCTGAACTCGTACTACGAGCTGCGGCCGCTGCCCTACCCAGAGGGCGGCTACGGCTACCCCGAGCAGGGGCAGACCGTCGTCAACGTCACCGACGGCAAGCTGATCCGGCTGATGGTCGACGACGAGCCGTTCCACGTGGCGCACGGCCGGCTGCTCGGCCACGAACGGGTCCTGGACCTGCGCTCCGGCCTGCTGCGGCGCACGGTCGACTGGGTCTCACCGGCCGGCCGGCGGGTCCGGATCCGCAGCTCCCGGCTGGTCTCCTTCACCCAGCGGGCGGTCGCCGCCATCGACTACGAGGTCGAGGCGGTGGACAGCGAGCTGCGCATCACGCTCCAGTCGGGGCTGGTCGCCGACGAGGAGCAGCCACGGCAGTCCGACGACCCGCGGGTCGCCGCGGCGCTGGAGGACCCGCTCCAGGCGGTCGGGCAGGACCTCGAGCAGCACGGCGCGGTGCTGCTGCACCGCACCCGGGCCAGCCGGCTGCTGATGGCCGCGACCATGGACCACGTCGTCACCGCGGCCGGCGGCTACGACGAGGAGACCGACGTCCGCGACGACTGGGCACGGACCACGGTGGTCACCGTGCTGCGCCCCGGCGAGCGGCTGCGGATCACCAAGTTCCTCGGGTACGCGTGGAGCTCCACCCGCTCCCCGCAGGCGCTGCGCGACCAGGTGGCCGCCGCGGTGACCGCCGCCCGCTACGCCGGCTGGGACGGCCTGGTCGCCGAGCAGCGCCGCTACCTCGACGACTACTGGGACGCCGCGGACGTCGAGGTCGACGGCGATCCGGTGCTCCAGCAGGCGGTCCGGTTCGGCCTGTTCCACGTGCTGCAGGCGGGCGCCCGGGCCGAGCGCCGGGCCGTCGGCGTCAAGGGCCTGACCGGACCGGGGTACGACGGGCACGCGTTCTGGGACACCGAGGGGTTCGTGCTGCCGCTGCTGACGTACACCGCGCCGGAGGCCGTGGCGGACGCGCTGCGCTGGCGGTACAGCATCCTGCCGCAGGCCCGGGAGCGGGCCCGGGCGCTGGGGCTGGCCGGTGCGGCGTTCCCGTGGCGCACCATCCACGGCGAGGAGTGCTCGGCGTACTGGCCGGCGGGGACCGCGGCGCTGCACCTGAACGCGGTGATCGCCCGGGCCGTGGACCGGTACCGGCGGATCACCGGCGACACCGCCCTGGAGACGGAGTGCGGGCTGGAGATCCTGGTCGAGACGGCCCGGCTGTGGGTCTCGCACGGCCACCACGACGCCGGCGGGAGCTGGCACCTCGACGGGGTCACCGGCCCGGACGAGTACAGCGCGGCCGCCGACGACAACGTCTTCACCAACCTGATGGCCGCCCGCAACCTGCGGGCCGCGGTGGAGGCCTGCGCCCGCCGCCCGGACCTCGCCGAACGGCTCGGGGTGCGGCCGGCGGAGCCGGATGCCTGGCGGGCCGCCGCCGACGCGGTGCACGTGCCGTACGACGAGCGGCTGGGCGTGCACCCGCAGTCGGACAACTTCACCCGGTACGCCCCGTGGGACTTCGCCGGCTCGGACCCGGAACGGCCGCTGATGCTGGACGCGCCGTACTTCCAGCTGTACCGCCGCCAGGTCCTCAAGCAGGCCGACCTGGTGCTGGCGATGCACTGGTGCCCGGAGGAGTTCACCGCCGAGCAGCGGGCCCGCAACGTCGACTACTACGAACGCATCACCGTGCGCGACTCGTCGCTGTCGGCGTGCACCCAGGCGGTCGTGTGCGCCGAGGTCGGCCACCTCGAGCTCGCCCACGACTACGCCTGGGAGGCCGCCCTGGTGGACCTGCGCGACCTGCACGCCAACACCCGCGACGGGCTGCACCTGGCGTCGCTGGCCGGGGCCTGGTCGGCGATCGTCGAGGGGTTCGGCGGCCTGCGCGAGGGCGCGGACGGCCCGGCGCTGGCGCCCCGGCTGCCCGCGGGCATCACCGGGCTGCGCTTCCGGTTGCGGCACAGCGGGCTGCGGCTGCTGGTCGAGGCCGACCACGAGCGGACCCGGGTGAGCCTGCGCGACGGCACGGGCGCGCGGCTGCCGATCCTGCTCTACGGCGAGCCGGTCGAGGTGACCGCCGACGCGCCGGTGGAGCGTGCCGTCGTACCGCTGGAGCCGCTGCTGCCGCGACCGGAGCAGCCGGCCGGCTACGCGCCCTGGCCGCACGGCGCCGCCGGCTGACCGGATCGGCGGACCCGGGGCGCACCAGCGGTCCCTGCCGCGCCCCGGCACCGGAACGCGCGACGGCCGGCGCCTCGGCGAGCTCGGCGAGCTCGGCGAGCTCGGCGAGCTCGGCGAGCTCGGCGACGCAGGGTCGCGCCTGTCCATGGTCGGCGCCTCGCTCTCGCGGCGGCTGACACCGACCGGCCCACCCTGACGCGTCCGGCGGCCCCGGGCCCCCCGGGCGCGACCCTGGTTCGTGACTGGTCTGCCCCGGGCCGGCCCGGCGATTCGATCGCTGTCGATGCATTGACAGGGCCGCGGCGAGGCGCGATTCTCACGTTGTACATATGAACTTTGTTAACTGATCGGGCGCGGCGGCGGAAGCGGGTAGAGGTCATGAGGAAGTCACGTCTCGGCGCTGCCGTGCTGACGGTGGCGCTGGCGGCCGGCCTCGGGGTGGCCACGGCGGCACGCTCGGAGGCGGCGCAGAGCATCCGGGCGGCGGATCCCAGCGTCATCCGCGTGGGTGGCACGTACATCTCGGTGCAGTCGCTGAACGGCGGCATCGCCGTCCGGCAGGCCTCGTCCCCGGCCGGTCTCGCGGCCGCGGCCGCCCGCCAGGTGTGGTCCGACACCCGCAACCGCGGCGAGGTGTGGGCCCCGGAGATCGTCCTCGACGGCGGGCGCTACTACATCTACTTCACGGCCGGCGCCGGCGCCGCGCACCGGATGTACGCGATCAGCTCGGCCACGCCCGACCGGGGCTACACCACGGAGACCCAGCTCGCCCTGCCGGACAACAAGTGGGCGATCGACGGCACCTGCGGCTGCGCGCCGGCGGCGACCCGGCGTACGTGTGGGACTGGTACAAGTCCAACGGCTGCCTCTTCGGCTCGAACCGGGCCACCATGATGGCCGGCTGGGACCCGACGCTGACCGTCAACGGCCCCGGGCACCACAGCTTCGTGCTGCTCAACGGCGACATCAACACCAGCCCGCCGGCCGGGCCGCGGTTCCCGCTGATGTTCCACGCGGTGCCCAAGGGCACGCCGTACACGTGGGCCAACCGGTTCTGGTACACCGGCACCTTCGCCTGGCGGGGAGGCATCACGTACAGCCGCTCGGGGGTGCCCGGCGCGAACACCGACACCGGCTGGAGCCTGAAGTTCTTCGAGTGACCGGTCAGCCGCGCAGCAGCGCGGCGCCGACCGCGCGGCCCTGCTCGGTCCAGGGCTGCGGGCGCATGGTCGCGGGATCCAGCCGTACGTTCACCCGGCGCCCCTCCGCGAACACCGTGCCGCCGTCCGTGGAGATCACCCGGAACCGGTAGTCCGCGCTGGTGCGGCCCATCCGCTCCAGCCAGAAGTGCACGCCGATCTCACCCGTGCCGCGGACCGGCCGGTGGAAGGTGATCGCGTACTCGCGGACCACGTTGAAGGCGTCCGGGGTGGTGGGCCGGCCGCCGGAGAAGGAGACGCCGCGCTCGGTCCACCACTGCACCACCGCCCGCTCCACCAGCACCGCGTAACGGGCGTTGTGCAGCACACCCATCGCGTCCAGGTCGTCGAAGTGCACGGGCATGCGCACCACGTCGCCGTACGGCACGGCTTCGGTCACCAGCGTCATGAGGGCTCCTTGAGGATCGTCGGGTCGGTGGCGAGCTCGCGCAGGCGCTCGAACAGGGCGCGGCGGGCGTGCCGGAAGGTCACCTCGCGGCCGAGCACCGGCGCCTGCATGACGGCGCAGACCCCCAGGGCCTCGGTCTCGTACGCGATGGTCGCGGGATCCGCGCCTGGCCGCAGCTCACCGAGCGCGACCGCCTCGGCGGCCAGCCCGGTCAGGAACGTCATCCAGTCGGTCAGCTGCGCGGCCAGCCGGTCCCGGATCACGCCGGGCCGGGCGTGGTACTCAAAATTGGCGGTGGCGAAGAAGCAGCCGCCGGGCAGCGCCTCGGACTCGTAGAAGACCAGCCGGGCCTCGTGCACCGCGCACAGCCGGCGCACGCCCCGCGGCGCGTCGAACGCGGGCCGGATGATCCGCTCGGTCCACTGCGCCCGGGCGTGGTCGATGACGGCCAGCTGCAGCGCCTCCTTGGAGCGCCAGTGCGCGAACAGGCCGGACTTGCTGACCCCGAGCGCGTCGGCGACCTGGCTCAGCGAGAGCCCGTCGAGTCCGGCCACGGTGGTCAGCAGCAGCGCCCGGTCGAGCACGGCGGCGCGGGTGCGCTCGCCGCGGACAAGCCTGCCGTCGGTCGTCATGCGGCCACTCTACAAAACGACCGACCGTTCGTAAATATATCTGGCCCAGCAAAACGGTCAGACGCGGAAGCCGCCGACCAGGGCCTGCAGCCTGCGGCTGACCTCGTCGAGCTCGTCCGCCGCGCGGCGGGACTCGTCGACCGAGGCGGTGGTGGTGCGGGCGACGTCGGCCACGTTGCCGATGTTCGCGGCGATCTGGCCCGAGGCCGAGGCGGCGTCGCTGACGCTGCGGTTCATCTCGTTGGTGGTCGCGGTCTGCTCCTCGACCGCCGAGGCGATCGTGGTCTGGTAGTCGCTGATCTGGGTGATCACCTGGGTGACCTCGGCGATCGCGGCGACCGCGCTGGTGGTGTCGGCCTGGATCGCCTCGACCCGCCGGGAGATGTCCTCGGTCGCCCGCGCGGTCTCCTGGGACAGCTCCTTGACCTCGCCGGCGACCACGGCGAAACCCTTGCCGGCCTCACCCGCCCGGGCGGCCTCGATGGTGGCGTTCAGCGCCAGCAGGTTGGTCTGCTGGGCGATGTTGGTGATCGCCTTGACCACGTCGCCGATCATCCGGCTGGACTCGCCCAGCCGGGACACGGTGTCGGTGGTGATCCGCACGGTGTCCACGGCGCGGGCCGCGACGGTGGCGGCCTCGTTGGCGTTGTGCGAGATCTCGCGGATCGAGGAGCCCATCTCCGCCGAGCCGGCCGCCACGGTCTGCACGTTGCGCGACACCTCCTGGGCCGCGTCGGCCACGACGTTGGCCTGCGCCGCGGACTCCTGGGCGCCATCGGCGATCTGCCCGGAGAGCGCGCCGATGCGGTGGCTGGTGACCGACAGGCCCTGGGCGCTGTGGCCGAACTCGGTGATGACCGTGCCGATCGCGGCCAGGGCGGTGTTCACCGACCGGCCCATCTGGCCGAGCTCGTCGGTGGAGGTCACCGCGACCCGCCGGGTCAGGTCGCCGTCGGCGACCGCGGCGAGCACGGACGCGGCCTCGGCGAGCGGCCGGGTGATGCCGCGGGTGGTCCGCCAGGCGACCAGGGCGGCGAGCAGGGCGGCCAGGGCCAGGCCCAGGGCCATCATGGTCAGGAAGCCGTCGGCGGTCTCGCGGGCCTGCGCGGTCTCGGCCTTGTTCATCGCCTCCTCGAGATCGATGAAGACGTTGATCGCGGTCAGCCACTCGATGAAGGCCGGCTTGGCCTGCGTGGTCAGCACCAGCAACGCCTGCTCGTTGTCGCCGGCGGTGCGCAGGTCGACGACCTTGGTGATCAGCGGGAGGGTCTTGGCCTGGATCCGGTTGATCTCGGCGAGCGCCTTCTGCTCCGCGTCGCTGACGGCCGAGGCGTCGGCGAACATCGCCGCCATCTTGACCGCGGACTCGTCGTACTTCGTGGTCAGCGTCCGGATGGTCTGCACCTCGGTCTGCAGCTCCGCCTCGGTACGCGCCAGCACCACGTCCCGGACGGCGATCGCCCGGTCGTGCACGCTGCCCCGGAAGTTGATGGCGTAGCGCTGCTTCACGCCGTTGAGGTCGTTGACGACGGTCAGCCGGTCACTGATCTTGTCGACCTCGCGGACGCCGACGACGGTCAGCCCGGCCATCGCCGCGATCACCACGAGGAACCCGGCGCCCAGCCGGGAGCCGACCCTGAGATTCGCCATCTTCAACCAGATCACCCATTCGACGCGTTCGCCCCGGTAGCGGGCTCATCTGGTTGATCGACTGGTCTGAGCCGAATGTGAGGATTACTGGGCGGGGCCCAGGAAGATTGACAGTCGTCGCTGGCCCGCCGAGTATGGGAGCGCTCCCACTCACCCGATCACCCCCGATTGGAGCGCCATGCCGTCCGCGACTTTCCACCGGGTCGCCCGGGGCACGCTGATCCTCGCCGCCTCCGCGCTGACCAGCGTCGCCTCGTCCGCCGCCGTCCCCGCCACGGCCGCCGCCCCCGCGGCGTCCGCGGCACCCGTCACCGTGACCGTCAACGCCCGGGCCGGCCTCGCGACGGTCCCGGAGACCGCCCTGGGCGTCAACGACGCCATCTGGGACACCAACCTGGGCACCGCCGAGACCTCCGACCTGCTCAAGACCGCCGGCGTGCGGATGCTGCGCTACCCCGGCGGCTCGTACGCCGACATCTACCACTGGCGCGACCACACCGCGCCCGGCGGCTACGTCGCGCCGAACACCGACTTCGACACGTTCATGGCCTCGGCCGAGCGGGTCGGCGCCGAGCCGATGATCATCGCCAACTACGGCACCGGCACGGCCGAGGAGGCCGCCGGCTGGGTCCGCCACGCCAAGGACAAGGGGTACCGGGCGAAGTACTGGACCATCGGCAACGAGAACTACGGCAACGGCCACTACGGCGCCGCCTGGGAGGCGGACAACCACGCGGACAAGAGCCCGGCCGCGTACGCGTCCGGGGTCGTCGCGTTCGCCGAGGCGATGCGCGCCGAGAACCCGGACATCAAGATCGGCGCGGTGCTCACGATGCCGGGCAACTGGCCCGACGGCCTGGTCGGCGCGGGCGACGCCGGAACCTGGAACCAGGAGGTGCTCACCCGGGCCGGCAAGAGCATCGACTTCGTCGACGTGCACTGGTATCCCGGTGGCACCGCCGCCGAGTCGCTCAGCCGGACCAGCCATATCGACGACGCCATGTACCTGCTGCGCCGGCAGATCGACAAGTACGCCGGCGCCGGCGCGGACCGCATCAAGATCAGCATGACCGAGACCAACGTCGACGCCGGCCGCACCACCCAGCCCGGCGCCCTGTTCCTCGCCGACGCCTACAGCGGCCTGCTGGAGAACGGCGTCTTCACGGTGCAGTGGTGGAACGTGCACAACGGCATCGGCACCGTCTCCACGGTCGCCGGTCAGCGCGACTACGGCGACTACGGGATGCTCTCGTCCGGCAACTGCACCGCCGACGGCTCGGCGTGCGAGCCGCCGCTGAACACGCCGTTCGCGCCGTACCACGCGCTGACGCTGATGAAGTCGTTCGTGCACCCCGGCGACCAGCTGATCCGCGCCGGCACCGACGACCCGCTGGTGACCGCGCACGCCGCCCGCCGGCCCGGGGGCGATCTGCAGGTGCTGCTGGTCAACCGGGACCCGGACAACGAGCGGGAGGCCACCGTGGACTACCGCGGCTACACGCCCGCCGCCGGTGCGCCGACAGTTGTCTCGCTCCGCAACGGCGCCGCGGCGCTGGAGACCACGACCTCCGGCGACGCCACCAGCCGGACGCTGCCGCCGTACTCGCTGACGCTGCTGACCCTGCACCCGGCGCAGGCCGGCGACGGCGCGCCCGGAGCACCCGGCCGGCCCGTCGCGAGCGAGGTCACCGACCGCACCGCGACGATCTCCTGGCCCGCGGCCGCGAAGGGCCGCCACCCGATCGCCAAGTACGAGGTGCACCGGACCACCGGCGCGACCAGCGAGCAGCTCGGCGAGACCTCGGGCACGTCGTTCACCGTCCGCAATCTCGCCCCGGGCACCCGCTACACCGTCACCGTGCTGGCCCGGGACACCGCGGGTGGCGTCTCGTGGTCGTCGCTGCCGCTGACCTTCACCACCACGAGCCCGGCGACCAGCAGCTGCACGGTGCGGCTGACCGACGCCAACGACTGGGGCAACGGCTTCGTCGGCGCCGTCGACATCACCAACAACGGCCCGCTCCCGCTCACCGGCTGGACCCTGACGTTCACCTGGCCGACCGGCTGGCAGACCGTGCAGAGCGGCTGGAGCGGCGGCTGGACGCAGACCGGCCGGGACGTCCGGGTGACCGCCGAGCCGAACGCCACGCTGGCCGCGGGCGGCACCACGACCACCGGCTTCGTCGCCGGCTACAGCGGGCCGAACGTGCTGCCGGAGGTGTTCGCGCTCAACGGCACGGTCTGCAGGACCGGCTGACGCTCAGCGGCGCCGGGTGCTCGCCTTCTCCCGGTACATCGCCGCGTCGGCCTCCCGGAGCAGCAGGTCGGGGTCGGCGGAGTCGTCGGTGGACAGTGCGACACCGATGCTCAGCCCCACCCCGACCTGCCGTCCGTCGATGTCGAAGGGCTCGGTGATCGCGGCCGTGATGGCCTCGCGCACCCGTTCGTGGCCGTCCGGCGGGGCGAAGCCGTCGAGCAGCACGACGAACTCGTCCCCGCCGAGGCGGGCCACGGTGTCGGACTGGCGCACCACCGCGGTCAGCCGGCGCGCGACCTCGACGAGCAGCAGGTCGCCCGCGGCGTGCCCGAGCGAGTCGTTGACCGCCTTGAACCCGTCCAGGTCGAGCAGCAGCACCGCGAACCGGTGCCCGGGGTTGCGGCCGGCGCGCAGGCCGGCCTGCTGCAGCCGGTCGGCGAGCAGCACCCGGTTGGGCAGGCCGGTGAGGTGGTCGTGCAGGGCGGCGCTGCGCAGCCGCTCCTCCTTCTCCCGCAGCGAGGCCACCATGGCCTCGCGGTCCAGGGCGGCGGCCAGCAGGGCGCCGGAATGGTTCATCATCTCGCGCCCGGGCGGGGTGGTGGCCTGGATCCGGCCGACCGCCGCCAGCGCGCCCCAGTCGCGGGCCGCGCTGCGCACCGGCACCACGAACACGATGTCCCCGGCCGGGCCGTCGGCCAGCGCGAACAGCCCGGCCGGCGGGAACTCGCTGATCACCGCCGAGGTGCCGAGCAGGGCCGGCGGGCCGGCGCCGACCCCGTACTCCCCCACCACCGCGACGCCGCAGTCGGCCACCCCGGGCGCGTCGCCGCCGGTCCAGAGGCCGAGACAGCCGCCCACCGCCGGCGTGCTGGCCATCCAGTCCAGCGCGCGAGGGTCACGCTCGTGCGCGCCGAGCAGCTCGATGCCGAGCTCGTACTGCACGTTCAGCGTCGTCTGCAGATAGCGGACCTCGGTGAAGAGCCCGCGGGTCTGTGGCTCGGAGACCGGCAGCCCGGCGCCGGGGCAGCCGCACGAGTCGCGCTGCACGAAGGACGTGGGCACCAGCCGCACCTGCGGCGGCAGCCCCGGGTCGGCGGCCAGCTCGCCGACCAGCTGGTGCACGGCGGCGCCGAGCAGGTCCAGCGGCTGGCGCACGGTGGACAGGCTGGGCCGCAGGTACCGCGCGTCGGCGATGTCGTCGAAGCCCACCACGGCCAGGTCCCGGGGCAGCCGGTAGCCGGCCTCGGTGAGCCGGCGGATCAGGCCGATGGCGTTGCGGTCGGTGCCCAGCACGATCGCGGTCGCCGGCAGCCCGGCCCGGATCAGCGCGCCGGCGACGGCCTCGCCCCCGGTCTCGTGGTTGTCCCCGGTCTCGAACAGCAGGTCGGCGCGCGGGGTCAGGCCGTGGGCGAGCAGCGCCTCGCGGTAGCCCTCGTGCCGCTCCCGCAGATCGAAGTGCGCCAGGTTGCCGGCGAAGGCGATCCGCTCGTGGCCGTGCCCGATGAGGTGCCGCACCGCCTCGCGGACGCCGGAGCGGTTGTCGGCCAGCACGGCCGAGCAGTCGCTGCCGGGCGCCTCGTGGCCCACCAGCACCACCGGTTTGCCGGCCCGGCGGGCGGCGCGGACGTACCCGGCGTCCACCGCGCCGGGCAGCACGACGAGGCCGGCCAGGTGCTGCCACGCCACCGGCCGGCGGAAGTCGGGCACGCCGCTGCGGTCGGCGCTGTAGGAACCGGGGTCCAGGGTCTGCACGGCCATGACCCGGTCACCGCCGGCCACCGCCGCGTCGTTGACCCCGGCGATGATCGCCCCGTAGTAGTCGCCGCCCACGAACGGCGACAGGATCCCGAAGGTGCGGCTCAGCACGGCAGCGGCACGCTCTGCGCTGGTCTCATGCCGCCATCGTCCCTCGATCACACCCGCCGGGAGGGGACATCCCCTGAATTTCCCAGCATCGCAGGTTTATCGAGGTCGATGGGTGGGAGCCCCGGCGATCATCCGCCGGGGCGTCACCCGCTCAGGTCGCCGCGCAGGTCAGCGCCGGCGCGCCGTTGGTGCCGGTCCATGCGCCCAGGAAGCCGAAGGTCGTGCTCGCCCCGGCGGCGAGGCTGCCGTTGTAGCCGACGTTGCGGGCGGTCACGGTGGATCCGCTGCCGGTCACGGTGGCGTTCCACACCTGGGTGATCGTCTGCCCGTTCGGGAAGGCCAGGGTCACGGTCCAGCCCTTGACCGCGGTGGCGCCGGCGGTCACCTTCACCTCACCCTGGAACCCGCCCGACCACTGCCCGCCCGCCGTGTACGCGGCCGCGCAGCCACCCGAGGGCGGGGGGCTGGTCGGCGGCGTGGACGTGGGCGGGGTGCTCGTGGGCGGGGTGCTGGCCGGTGGGGTGCTGGGCGGGGCGGTGCCGCCGAAGATCGCGGCCTCGCGGGCGGTCGCCTTGATCCCGTGCGGGCCGTTGAAGACCCGCTGGCCCCAGGTGGTCAGCTGGTTCGGGTCGAAACCGACCGTCATGTCCAGGATCGGGTCGTTGTTGCCGGCCCACGACCAGCCCAGGTAGCCGAGGCCGCGGGCGTCCGCCTCGGCCATCAGCGTCTGGTCGTCCACCTCGCCGGAGCTGAACTGCCAGCCGAACTCGCCGATCACCAGCGGCCAGCCCTTGGCCTGGAAGGTGTCCAGGTAGGAGGTGATGGACGCGGCGGTGTTGAACACCGCGTACATGTGGATGGAGAGCACGGTGTTGTGCAGGGTGTCGGCGTCGAGCACGGTCTGCGCGTTGTCGCGCATCACGTAGGTCCAGTCCTGGCCCCAGTTCGGCGCGTCGACCATCAGCAGGTGCTGGAAGCCGTTGCTGCGCATCTTCTGGATCGCCGCGGCCGTCGCGGCGGTCCACTGGCCCGGGTTGGTGTTGCCGATCGGCTCGTTGCCGATGTTGATGCTGATGTAGTCCTCCTGGCCGACCAGCACGCTCTTCAGGCCGATCCAGTAGTTGACCGCCTGATCCAGGGTGTAGGCGGCGCCGTCCTCGCCGTAGCCGGTGGTGTCGTGGTCCTCCAGGACGCAGATGAGCCGGTTCTGCTTGCACAGCGAGATCACGTTGGCCACGTCGCTCGCGCTGTTCGCGGTCCACCGGCCGCCGCTGAGCACGACCCGGACGGTGTTGGCGCCCTTGGCCTTGATGTCGGCGAAGGAGTCGGTCTCGCTGGTGAACCAGGTGTGCTCGTGGTTCACCCCGCGCATCACGAACGGCTGCCCGCCCGCCTCGACGATCGCCCGGCCGCTGACGTGCAGGCCCGTCGCCGCGTACGCGGGAGCAACGAAGAACAGGACGGAGGCGGCGGCAGCGACCGCCGCGGCGGCGAGAGTGGCGAGTCGTCTCTTCATGTCCTACCTCGGATCGCGGGCCTTGACACACGTCCGTAACAACGTACGACGCGGCACCGTGGTCCACAATGGGAGCGCTCCCAGATATTTAGATTCATCCATACGCACGGCCGCGGGGCGCGCCCGGTTCCCGCGCCGGCCCTCGGCCGCGGTGCCCCGGGCGCGGGCGGCGGTGTCAGCCGGGCAGGGCCGCCGTCGCGGAAGCCGCGCCCCGGCGCGCCGAGGGCAGCGCCAGCGCGGCGACCACGGCGAGCACGGCCACCCCGGCGCAGACCAGGAAGCCGTACGTGAACGCGTCGTCGGTGGGCAGTCCCCGCGCGGTGGTGTGCGAGGAGATGACGGCCGCCACGACGGCCGTGCCGATGCTGCTGCCGATGGTCCGCGCGATGGTGTTGACGCCGGTCGCCTCACCCGTCTGGGTGGCCGGCACGTTCTCGATGATGGCGTTGGACATCGCCGCGAACGCCAGGCCGATGCCGGCACCGGTGAGCACCCCGGAGAGCAGCACCTGCCAGATCGCGCCGTGCCCGAGCGCCGGCAGCGCGAACGCGACCACCACCGAGACGGCGCCCAGCAGCATCGGCACCTTGGGGCCGAAGCGGCGGTCCAGCAGCCCGGCCAGCGGCCCGAAGACGATCATCATGAGGACCGTGGGCAGCAGGAACAGGCCCGCCTGGGACACGCTCCTGCCGAAGCCGTACCCGGTGGCCGCGGGCAGCTGGAGCAGCGTCGGCACCAGCAGGAAGGTGCCGAACATCGCGAAGCCGAGGATGAGCGCGACCAGGTCGGTGGCCCACACGCCGCGGACCTTCATCAGCCGCATGTCGATCAGCGGCTCCCGGACCCGCAGCTCGACCAGGACGAACGCGACCAGCGCGACGGCGCCGAGCGCGAGCAGGCCGACCGTCCTGCCGTCGGCCCAGCCCCAGGCCTGGCCCTTGCTGATCGCCAGCAGCAGCGACACCAGCGAGACCGACAGGATGCCCGCGCCGAGCACGTCCAGCCGGCCCGGCGTGCGCACCGGCGACTCCTTCATCCCGAAGATCGTCCCGAGCAGCGCGACGACGACCAGCACCAGCGGCAGCCAGAACAGCCAGTGCCAGGACAGGTGCTCGACGATCGGGCCCGCGGCCACGATGCCGACGCCGGCGCCGACACCGAAGATCGCCGACAGCAGGCCGACCGTGACGCCGACCTTCTCCCGGGGCAGCTCGTCGCGCACGATGCCGATCGACAGCGGCAGGATCGCCCCGGCCGCGCCCTGCAGCGCCCGGGCGACGATCAGCACGACCAGGTTCGGCGCCAGCGCGGCCAGCAGGGTGCCCGCCGCCAGGATCGCCAGCACGCCGATGAGCACCCGGCGCTTGCCGACCATGTCGCCGAGCCGGCCCAGGATCGGCGTCAGGACCGACGCCGACAACAGGTACGCGGTGATCACCCAGCTGGCGTCCGCGGTGGCGGCGCCGAGCTCCCGCCCGATCGTCGACAGCGCCGGCGCCACCAGCGACTGGAGCACCGCGAACGCCAGGCCGCCCAGCGACAGGTACACGACCAGCATGCCGCCGGCGGAACGGCCGACGGCCGGTGCGGAGTCCGCGGGGCGGGACTCCTTGATGGTTTGCGTCATGAGATCCCCGAGCTAGATGTAAACGCTTGCTGACTTGCTCCAGTATCGGCGCCGCCCCGGCAAAGTCAACGATTGTTTACGTCACACTCCCGGTTCGCTACGCTGGTCGCGTACCGGAAGGAAGCCATGACGATCAGTGCACCCCCACCCCCGGAGTCCGCCCCGCCCGCTCCCCGGCGCCGGAACGCGGCCGGCACCCAGCTGCTGCTGCTCGACGCCGCCCGGCGCCGCTTCGCCCGCGACGGGTACGCGGCCACCACCGTGCGGGACATCGCCGACGAGGCGGGGGTGAACGTCGCGCTGATCAACCGCTACTTCACGTCCAAGGAGGGCCTGTTCAAGGCCTGCCTGACCGGGGCGGTCGACGAGCTCGGCCGGGCGGTCTCGGCGGACGTGACCCTGGACCGGGTGCCGCACGCCATCGCCCGCCAGCTGGCCGGTCCGCACGCCGGCAAGCACCCCAGCCAGCTCCTGCTGCTGCTCCGCTCGTCCGGCGACGAGCGCGCCGACCAGATCCGGCTGGGCATCCTGCGCTCGTTCGCCGAGCGGCTGGCGGCCACGGCGGGCCGGGCAGGCGACGACCGCCTGCTGCTGCGCGCCCAGATCGCACTGTCGGCCGCGCTGGGCATCGCGCTGCTGCGCTCCACGGCGGCGATGGAGCCGCTGGCCTCGGCGGGCGAGCAGGACCTCGTCGGGCCGCTGGAAGACCTGATCAACGGCCTGCTGGGCCCGGGCTGAGAGCGCCCCCGCACACGACGAGGGCCCCGGCGCGGGGTGCGCCGGGGCCCGGGGATTCTGGATCAGTAACACCATCCACCGACAGAACGTCGGCTTTGCCGTGAAAACGGTGCGGGACCCTCCCTTTCCTCTGACTTCCTGTGCTCGTGCGTCGTGCTCTCGCCCGCCGGCGCCGGAACCCCATGCGACGTCATGGCCCCGGCACGTGCGGCGGTGCGCCGTGCGGTGGTGCCGAGCGGAGCCCCGAACGTGCCTCGGCCCTGCTCCTTCGCCCCCATAACGGGCGGTGCGGTGTTGCCGAACCAAACACTAGCCGCCGCTTGCCAGAAAGTCTAGTTCCTGAGGCGTAGATTTTGTGGGCACGCGCGCCCAGGCTTGCCTCGCTTCCCTGACCGGACTCTCTCGATATCTGCGAATGTCGATGTGCGGGAAGGGCGTCATGCGCCCCGATTCCATCGGGATGACGGTAAGCACATTTCTGGCGTGTCCGACTCACCCCACGCATTCGGCCATTTGCCGGCGGGCCCGGGTCCGACTCCGGGGGAATCATCCATCGCCCCCGGCGGAAGCGTTTTTACGGATCTCCCCGGCTCCACTCAAGACAGTTACTCTACCAGGGCACACATGGAGTATCGCCCTCGTCGCTGCGGGTCATGCCGAGTCCTCATCGCCGCGGCGAGGAAACGCGCCATTGACCTGGGAGGGTATATGCGTAGATCGGCCATTCCGGCGGCAGCACTGCTGCTGGTGACGCTCGCCGCGACACCGGCGGCAGCCGTCGACACCGTGAACAGCAAGAAACTCCGCGACGCCGTGACGGTCGGCGGCATTCTCAGCCACCAGCGCGCCCTGCAGCGCATCGCCAACACCAACGGCGGCACCCGCGCCTCCGGCACCCCCGGCTTCGCAGCCTCCGCGGCGTACGTGAAGAACACCCTGCGGGCGTCCGGGTACCGGGTCCGGGAGCAGCAGTTCACCTTCCCGTTCTTCCAGGAGCTGGCCCCGGCCACCCTGGCGCAGCTGACGCCGACGCCGACCACCTACGAGACCGGGACGTTCAACTTCTCCGGCAGCGGTGACGTCACCGGCGCGGTCGTGCCGACCAACGACGTGCTGATCCCGCCGCCGCCCACCCCCGGATCAACCTCCGGCTGCGAGGCCTCGGACTTCCCGCCGGCGCCCGCCGGGCCGGCGATCGCGCTCGTCCAGCGCGGCACCTGCACGTTCCAGATCAAGGTCACCAACGCCGTGGCCGCGGGCTACGACGCCGTCATCATCTTCAACGAGGGCCAGCCCGGCCGGACCGACCTGTTCACCGGCGACCTCGGCGCGGTCTTCACCGTGCCGGTCGTCGGCCTGAACTTCGCCGACGCCTCGGCCCTGTACGCGGCCGCCCAGGCCGGCCCGGTCACCGCCCGGGTGACCACCTCGACGGTCACCGAGAACCGGCAGACCAGCAACGTGCTGGCCGACACTCCGGGCGGCGACCCGGAGAAGGTCGTGGTGGTGGGCGCGCACCTCGACTCGGTCCTCGAAGGCCCCGGCATCAACGACAACGGCAGCGGCACGGCCACCCTCCTGGAGATCGCCGAGCAGCTGAAGGCGCTGAAGGTCAAGCCGCGCCAGCAGGTCCGCTTCGCGTTCTGGGGCGCCGAGGAGGCCGGCCTGCTGGGCTCCGAGCACTACGTCGCCACCCTCACCGACGCCCAGCTCGGCCGGATCTACGCCAACCTCAACTTCGACATGCTCGGCTCCCCGAACCACGTCCGCTTCGTCTATGACGGCGACGGCTCGGCCGCCGGCGCCTCCGGCCCGCCCGGATCCGCGGCGATCGAGGGCATCTTCACCTCCTACTTCGCCGGGCAGAACCTGGCGTCGGAGCCGACCGCGTTCGACGGCCGGTCCGACTACGGCCCGTTCATCGCCGTCGGCATCCCGGCCGGTGGCCTGTTCAGCGGCGCCGAGGGGATCAAGACCCCCGAGCAGGCCCAGGTGTACGGCGGCACGGCCGGCGAGCCGTACGACGCGTGCTACCACCAGGCCTGCGACACGATCAACAACCTCAGCACCAACGCCCTGTTCGAACTGGGCGACGCGGCGGCACACGCCGTGTACACGCTGGCGGTCACCAGGACCGGCATCTTCCCGGACGGCAGCCTGCGCTCGGCCCAGCAGTCCGGCCCGACGTTCCTCTACAAGGGATCGCACCTGATCCGCTGATCCCCGACCGGCCGGGCCGGGGTGGCGCACGGCGCGCCACCCCGGCCCGGGACAAACCATTTCCGGTACGCCGCCAGCGGTGTCCCCTATACCGGTTCAGTGAACGCTTTCCCGTTCCGGTGAGGAGCCGCCGACACTATCGATCATGGCGCCTTTACATATAGCTTCGTCGATATGTGGAACCCGGCTCGTCTCGCGGCGGTGCTCGTGCTGAGCGCCGCCGCCGTCCTCTCCCCCGCGGCCGCCCGCGCCGCCGCCCCGGCCACCGCCACGGCTGTCGCCGTCTTCACCCGGCTGGCCCAGTGGCCGGCCGGCTACGTCGGCAGCATCACCGTCCGCAACGACGGCCCGGCGGTGCTCGACGGCTGGCGGGTGGAGTTCGACCTCGCCGCCGGCACCCGGGTGACCAGCTCCTACAGCGGCGTGTTCAGCCACACCGGGGACCACTGGACCGTCACGAACGAGACCTGGAACGCGCGGCTCGCGCCGGGATCGTCGGCGACCTTCGGCTGGGTGGCCGAGGGCCAGGGCACCCCGGCGCACTGCACCCTCAACGGCGCCGACTGCGCGGGCGTCCCGGCCGACCACACCGCGCCGACCCGCCCCGGGCCGCTGGTCCTGGACATCAGCTCCGGCCTCACGCTCACCTGGGCGCCGTCGACCGACGACCACGGCCCGGTCGCCTACGAGGTGTACGAGAGCGGCCAGCTGCGCGCCACGGTCACCGACACCCGGTACGTGTACTCCACCGGCGGGACCCTGCCGCCCCGGATCTACATCTTCGCGGTGCGCGCGGTGGACCCGGCGGGCAACTCGTCGCCGTTGTCGTACCGGACGCTGGGGCAGATCTGGCGCGGGGACGAGGTGCCCGACGCGCCGAGCGACCTGCGGGTGGAGACGCCGGCGGCCGGGCTGCTGCGGTTGTCGTGGACTGCCCCGGTCGTGCCGTCGCCGTTCGCCACACCCCCGGTCGCGGGCTACGAGGTGCTCGTCGACGGGGTGCCGGCCGGCCAGGTCGGCGGCACGTCGATCATCCTGGCGGCGCCCCCGGCCGGCCCGCACACCCTCGGCGTGCGCACCATCAACGCCGTCGACAACACCTCGGCGGTGACCGAGCTGAGCTATCCGGGCTGAGGTGAGCCCTCGTCCAGGGCCGCGACGAGGTCGGCCGGGGCGCGCATGCGCCACGCGTCGGTCACGAGCTCGGTGAGGCGGTCCACGCCGACCTCGGGCAGGCGCAGCATGACCAGCGGCAGGCCGTCGTACCCCGGCACGGT
Organism: Actinoplanes sp. NPDC049599; assembly: GCF_044465625.1. Lineage (NCBI taxonomy): Bacteria > Bacillati > Actinomycetota > Actinomycetes > Micromonosporales > Micromonosporaceae > Actinoplanes > Actinoplanes sp. NPDC049599. The sequence goes on along the minus strand of NZ_JBITLX010000005.1, from coordinate 171,123 downwards.
AAAGAAGAGGTCGGGCTCGCCGAGCAGCAGCGCCTGCTTCTCGGCCTCGTCGCCGACGAACAGCACCGCGACGTCGGTGCGGATCACCCGCGGCCGGCCCGGGGTGCGCTCCGGATAGGACCAGACAAATCCCTTGCCGGCCACCCGGAAGTCGAAGCCGTCGCTGGCGATCTCCACCGTGTGCGGCAGCGCCAGCGCCAGCCGGCGGACGTCCTCGGCATCAGCCATGCGCCGAGGCTACAAGGACCGGCCCCCGGCCGGCAGGAGGGCCCGTGCCAGCGCCGGGCCGACCCGGGCCGAGCCGGACCGAGCCGGGCCGGGCCGAAGCCGGAGCCGGACCGGTGCCGAGCCGGGCCGAGCCGGACCGGACCGAACCGGGCCGAGCCGGACCGGTGCCGAGCCGAGCCGGATCGAGCCGGACCGAGCCGAGCCGAGCCGAAGCCGGCGCTGGCGCTGGACCGGTGCCGGGGCGCCAGTGCCGCCGGGTCATCGCACCGCACCCGAACGGGCGACCACGGGAGAGCCGTCCGGGCGGTGGTCGCCGGTGCCGCCCGTCGCGGCGCGCCGGCGCCGCTCCCACCCGGCGGCAACCTCCTGACCAGCGGCGGGACGCCGCGTCGGCGGATCGGAGCGAGGGCGGACGGCGGCCCGACCGCCCGCATCAACCAATAGTGGTCACTCGCTGCCGGTGAGTTTCGACGGTCGGCAGGCGTAAGGTCAGGGTGTCGCCCGGGACCCCGGTGGCCCGCAGGCGGCTGTTGCGGGCATCCCTGTCGTGACCGGACGCTGCCGCCGTCCAGAACCGGCACCGCAAGGAGCTGACATGGAATCCCGACGCCCCGATCCGGACCGTCGCGCCACTCAACGAGCGCTCCGCCAGCCACCCCGCTTCCGCATCACCAGCAACCGCAGCCGCGACGGCATCCGGCTCTGCGTCCATGGCGAGATCGACATGGGCACGGCCGGGCAGCTCAACCGGGCGATCGCCGCCGCCCTGAGCACCGGGCCCGGCAGCGTGCTCGTCGACCTCAGCGCGACCACCTTCTGCGACTGCACCGGCGTCGCCGTCCTGCTGACCGGCCGCCACGCCGCCCTCGCCGGGCACGTGGACTACCAGGTGGTCAACCCGACCGGTATCTCGCTGAAGGTCATGCGGCTGTGCGGGCTGGAGACGCTGCTGACCACCCGCACCATGGGATCGGTCCGGCCTCAGCCGAGCGCCGCAGCCACGCCGTAGTGGTCGGACAGATAACCGGTCCGGCCACCGGGCAGCGGCACCGCGTCCGGGAAGACCGGCCACGCCCGGGCCGGCAGCGGCCGTCCCGGAGCCGGGCGGACGAGCACGTGGTCGAAGGCCGGGGGGTCCGGCCACCGGGCCGTCGGCCGGAACGTCGGCTCGGGGTCGCCGGCCAGCACGTCGGTGAGCCCGGTCGTGGCGAGGAACCCGGCGAGGGCCACCGAGTCGCGCGGCACGTTGAGGTCGCCCACCACCACGGCCGGCAGCGCGGGATCGGCGGCGGCGAGCGCGGCCGCCAGGTGGCCCAGCTCGGCGCGGGCGATCGGGGTGTACCGGTTCCGCGGTGACCAGTCGTTGTCGTGGTTGGCCGTCAGGTGGGTGTTGGCGACCACGAGCGGGCCGTCCGGGGTCTCCACGACCGCGAGCTGCGCGCCCTTGCGCATGAGGTACTCGGCACGGACGGGACCGAGGCGCGGGTACCGGGTGAAGCGGGCGCCACGGACCGGCCACCGGGACAGCAGCACGAGCCCGCCCCGCAGCAGCACCGCGCCGGACCAGGCATGATGGCCGTACCGGCCGGCGGCGCGGCGCAGCAGATCGGCGTGCCGGCGGAACGCCACCTCCTGCAGGCAGACGATGTCGTACTCGGACTGCCGCAGCAGGGCGCCCAGCGCGTGCAGGCGGCGCCGGACGTCGCCCCGCATCAGGGTGTTGAAGGTCAGCAGGCGCACCTCGGTCATCCCGTCATCCAAGCCCTCCCGGCCGGCCGCTGGGCAGGCCGGGTGATCTATTCCTCCCGAGGTCCGCGGGACCGGGCCACCACCAACGCGTCCCGCAACAATCTGATCATCAACCGGGCCATCGCCACCCCCACGCCGGCGACCTCGCCGTTCGTCACCATGCGCGACGCGGGCCTCTTTCGGCACGCTGGCGGAGAGGGACCGCTACGTGCGTACCGGTCTGAAGGAGGGGCAGGCGCTCGGCGCCACGCCCGAGCCGAGACCCCGTCCGCGGCCTGACGCGCAAGCCCGGGAGGCGACGCCTCCCGGGCTTGTCGCTGCCCGGAGCCGGCGGGTCAGCGCCGGTCGGGACCGAGCCGGCGCAGCACGCCGGCGACCCGGTCCCGCTCCCCGCGGGACCGGCCGAGGTCCAGCGCCGCGGGCCGGCCGCAGCGCCGGTACCGCGGGATCGCCTGACCCGGGATCATCCGAAGGTGACGTCGGCGCACCAGTAGTAGACCTGGTCGGCGTGGCCGGCCTCCCAGACCGTGTAGACGACGTGCCGGCCGGTCAGCCCCGGCGCGCTCACCGGGATCTTCACCGACACCCCGCCCAGCACCGGGTCGGTGGTGGTCTCGCCGGCCCCGGGCGCGATCGGCCCGGTGTCCTTGAGCAGCGTCAGGTCGCTCCAGGCCAGGCGCTGGGTCAGCGGGTTCCAGCCCTGCCGGCTCACGTACACCCGGTAGTACTTGGCGCCGTGCCGGGCCTGGTCATGAGCCACCACGGTGAACGCGGCGGGGTTGGGAATCCGGGTCGCGACCCAGTTGCCCGGGGTGTCCAGCGCCGAGTAGCGGGTGCCGCCGGTGTTGCCGGCGCTGCACAGCGTCCCGTTCGGGACGGCCGCCTGGTGGTTGCCCTGGACGTTCTCCCGGTAGAGACCGTTCCAGTTCCACATCGCGGTGGTGTCGGCCTGCCAGGCCTGCCAGCACATCGGGTCGACGGTGGCCATCGTGGGGTTCTGGAAGTCGCTGCCCCACCGCTTCCAGCAGCCGTAGTTGCGGGACGCCGGGTCGATCGTCGAACCGTGGGCGGACGCGGCGCCGGTGAGCGCGGTCGTGAGCAGCAGCACGGCGGTCACCGCGACGGTGAGCACGCGCGCCGGGGTCTTGCGGATCGGGGATGACATGGTGCCTCCAGCACTCGATTTCCGGATCGAGATGCCCGGGCGCAGCCCGCGGGGAACGGGGCGGCGCCGAGGGACCGGGCGCCGCACGAAAGACGCGCGCAAGCATGAACGGACGGTTGTCCGGGATTTCGCCCTCTCCCGGACCGGCCACTGGCTCCGCTGGTGGTCCCGCACCGACCCTGGCAGATTTCATTGATGTCTGTCAATGGCCTGGAGTTCCTGTCGTACCGGTGGTCTAGCTTTCAGGCTCCACTGTCGAGCGAAGGAGCTTGCGTGCGCGCGTTCGTGCTGCCGGATGAGGACACCTGGGCTGTGCCCGAGCACTGGCGCGGGGAGGTGCACCCGCGCCGGGGCGGCTGTCCCGGCCCCGCACCGGTCGTGCCGCCCGGTGCCGCCGACCGGCTGCGCACCTGGCTGAGCTCGGATCAGGCCGCGAAGAACCTGCGCCGGGCGACCGCCGAGCGCAGCGTGATCTTCGATCCGGCGCTGCGGGCGGCGGGCGACCGCTACCTGGCCGCGTGGCGGGAGTCCGGCGATCCCGCGGGCGGCGCGAGCGAGCTCGGGGCCGCGGTGGGCACCCTCCTCACCCGCCAGCACCTGCACGACGCGGCGGCGGCCTCCGTCGAGGCGTGGCTGTCCCGGTTCGGCCTCGAGTTCGCGGTGCGGGTCGTCGGCGAGCTGATCGGCGTCGTCGCGGCCGGCTCGCTCTGGTCGGTCGACCCGGCCGCCACCGGCGAGACCTACGAGAGCCTCTGGCGGGGCGACGACCTCAAGACCCTCTGGCGCGTGTCCCGGGCCCTGCGGGCGCACCTGGCGGTGGCCACCGACGCCGACTACGCCCGCGCCGGCGAGTTGCTCGGCGGCTACCGCACCTCGCCGGTCGGCCGGATGATCACGTCGTACCTGGCGCCGACGCGGGTGGCCTGGGTCGACGAGGACTGCGCCGCGGCCGCGGCCTGGTGCGCCGCCGGCCCGGACGACGTCGGTCGGGAGCTCCGGCGGAGCCTGAGCGGCATCCTGCTGCTGGCGGCGAGCTCGGTCCGCCACCTCGAGCTGCTTCGCGGCGTCATCCGGGCTACCCTGCTGGGCTACCGCACGCCGGCGAACGTGGCCACTGTGCTCGACGGGGTCGGGCCGGCCGCCGTGCCGGTCCTGATCGAGCCGTTCTATCGCGAGCTGTTGTGGCTGGACGACACGGAGGCCACCTTCACTTACTCCAGGCGGGTGGGGCCGGAGGGTCTGCGGCTGCTCGCGGCGACGCCGACCGACGAGGCCTTCCGGCTGCTCTGCCGGGACACCGTCGGCGCGCCCCGGATCCGCCTGGCCGCTCTGCTGAAATCCGGGATCCTCACCCGCTATCCGGTACGCGCGCTGCGCATCCTCGCCGAGCTGGCAGCGGCGGAACCAGCGTCGTTCAAGGCCGAGTACGGCCAGGCCCTCCTGACCAACCCGCACGAGCTCGCGGTGTACCGGGACCTGCTGGGCACCCAGGTGCTGGCCGATCCGCGCCTGGTCCCGGCCGCGGCCGCGGTGCTGCCGGCCCCGGTGCTGGCCCGCGCGCGGGAGATCGTGGCCGGCGGCGGCGCGGGGATCGGCGCGGGCCTGGCCGGCCTGCTGGACGAGCACTTCAGCGCGCCGTACCGCCGGGTGCTGGAGAGCGCCGAGGACGAGAAACGGGCGATCGCGGCGCTGGCCGCGGTGCCCACCGACGAGGCGTTCGGCCACCTGGTCGACCGCGTCGAGCGCAAGTACGTCCGGCCCGCCGTGCTGACCGCCGCCAAGCGTGACCCGCGGCGTGCCCTGCGGGTCCTGATCGCCAGGACGGCCGAGGCGGAGGGCACGGAGGTCCTGACGGAGCTGCTGCGCAATCACGTGCTGGCTTACCCGGAGGCGGTCGCCGCGGTGCTGCCGGCCCTGGACGCGCCGGAGCGGGCCCGGGTGCAGGCCATCCTCGGCAGCGTGGCAGCGCCGGCGGCAGCCGTCGCACCTGAGGTGACGCCGCCGGTGCTCGCCGGGCCGCCGCGCAGCCCGAGCGGCCGGCCGATGCGGGTGCCCGACCTGCCGGAGTGGCTGGTCCTGCCGACCCTGCCGGTGATCGGCGCGCGAGCGGGCGGCCCGGCACTGCCCCCGGAGGCGGTGCGGCAGTTGTGCGCGCTGCTGGCGGTCTCGAAGATCGGAGCACCCCACCCGGGCCTCGCCGAGGTGCGGGCCCACTGCGAGCCGCCCGGCCTGGCGGTGTTCGCCTGGGCGGTCTTCGAGCAGTGGCAGGCCGCGCAGTACCCGCCGGCGAGCAACCTCGCGATGGTGGCGCTGGCCCTGCTGGGTGACGACACCACCGTGCCTGCGCTGACCGCGCTCTTCCCGTCCTGGGCCAAGGGCAGCAGCGGGCGGGTGCGCACCGGGATGGACGTGCTGGCCGCGATCGGCTCCGACGTCGCCCTGACGCACCTGCACCGGTTGTCGCGCAAGGCCGGGAGCAAGGGCTTCCGCGCCCAGGCCCAGGAGCGCCTTGATCGGGTGGGCGCGGCCCGCGGGCTGAGCCCCGACCAGCTGGCCGATCAGATCGTGCCGGACCTCGGCCTGGACGCCGACGGCCGCACTACCGTCGACTATGGGCCCCGGCGGTTCACCGTCGGCTTCGACGAGCAGTTCGCCCCGGTCATCACCGACGGGCACGGCACCCGGCTGGCCCGGCTGCCCCGGCCGGCCGCCGCGGACGACCAGGCGCTGGCCCCGGCCGCCCACCGGCGTTTCACGGAGCTGAAGAAGGACGTACAGGCCGTCGCCGGGGAACGGATCCGGGCGCTGGAGGAGGCGATGGTCGAGGGCCGCCGCTGGAGCGGAGACGAATTCCAGCGCCTGCTCGTCCGGCATCCGCTGGTGGGGCAGCTGGTCCGGCGGCTGCTGTGGGCGACCTTCGACGACCGCGGCGAGGTCGCGACCCTGTTCCGGGTGGCCGAGGACCGCACGTTCGCCGACCTCGACGACAAGACTCTGACCCTCGACGGCACCGCGACGGTCGGGGTCGCGCACCCGTGGCACTTCGCGGCCGACCGCAGCACCTGGGCGACGGTCTTCGCCGACTACGAGATCATCCAGCCGTTCCGGCAGCTGAGCCGCGAACTGCTCACCCCGACCGGCACCGACCCGGCGCCCCTGGTGGGCGCGGCGGCCGACAGCAAACGGCTGTTCGCCCTGACGGCCCGCGGCTGGCGCTTCAACCAGAGCCACGACGCGATCCTGCGCGCCTGGCCCGGCGACCGCACGGTGGAGGTCGAGTTCACGCCCGGCTACCACTGGCAGGACCCGGACCAACACGCCAAACACCTGACCCGCATCCAGGTATGGACGACCAGCCTGTCCCCGGACGGCTCAGCCGGATCCACCGGCTCGGCTGGTTCCACCGGTCCCCGCCCGGCGGGCCCGGCCACCTTCGCCGACCTCCACCCGATCGCCGCCTCGGAAACCCTCCGCGACCTGCACTTCCTCATGGGCTGAGGCCGCCGGGCCGCCGCCGGGCCGCCGGCCACGACCAACGCATCGGTGCGGCGGGCCGGCGCCGCCCCGGTCGCCGGTTCGGTGGTCGACGTCGTACCCCTGCTCCTTGATGGCCGGCGCCGGCGGCCGCGGTCACCGCGGCGGGTCGCTCAGGGCAACCGGCGGCGGCCGGCGAAGCCAAGGTCCGCGCGGTGGTACCAGGTCAGCTCCGCCTCGCCCTCGAGCCAGCACAGCAGCACCGGCACCCCGTCGAGGTCGGCGGGCCAGTCCACCAGCAGCGGCGCGATGCCCTTGAGCTCGGCGCCGGTCTCCTGCACCTCGGTCATCATCTCGTTCAGCCGGGCCTCCGCGGCCTTCCACTCCGGCAGCCCGCCCAGCGTGGTCGGCTCGCCGCCGTCGGACAGCGCGGCGGACAGCTCGACCACGTCCGCCCGCACCACGACGAACTCGTCGAGCAGCGACCGCAGCCCGGTCAGCTCCCGGCGTGCCCGCTCGATCGTGAACAACCCCATGCCGGCAAGTCTGCCACCAGCGGGCCTTTCCGCTCGCATCCCCGTCGCCCTGTGTGAGGGTGGGGGCGTGGTGGACCGTTCCCCCTATCGACGAGCGGGCTCCGGCGTGCCAAAGTGAGCGCCCATGGAGATCGTGAGAGATTCACACGTTTCCCGATCCGGCCGGCGATGACCGCTACGGAACCGACCGGCGGCGCCCGGGCCCGGTGGATCGGCGCGGGCTACGCGGCCCAGGGCCTCGGCTACGCCGCGGTGGTCACCGCGCTGCCGATGTTCAAGGAGCGCCAGGGCCTCGACGACGCCCTGGTCTCGGTGATCCTGCTGCTCGTGGTGGTGGCCGCGGCCGGCGGCTCGCTGCTCGCGGATCTGGCCGCCGCCCGCTGGGGCTCCCGCTTCGCGCTCGCCGGCGGCCTCGCCGCGGTCGGCCTCGGCCTCGGCCTGACCACGTTCCACACCCCGACGGCCGTGTTCGTCGCGGTCCTCATCGGGTACGGCGTGGGCCTCGGCACCGTCGACGCGTCGCTCAGCATGCAGGGTGTGCTGGTCCAGGCCCGGCTGGGCCGCAGCGTGATGAACCGGCTCTTCGCGGCCTACACCGCCGCCGCCATCGCCGCCGCGCTGCTGATGTCCGCGTTCGTCGCGGGCGGCGCCGGGGCCAGCGTGGCGGTCGGAGCCGCCGGGGCGTTCGCCCTGGTCATCGCGGCGGCCGGCTGGCGCGGGTACGAGCCGGCCCGCACCGTGATGCCGGACCTGACCGGCCACCACCACCCCCGGGTCGGCACCCGCCGGGTGGTGCTGGTCTGCGGCACGCTGATCTTCACCGCGTTCCTCGCCGACTCGGCGGTCAGCACCTGGAGCACGGTCTATCTGCACGACTCCCTGTCCGCCGCCGACTCGGTCGCGCCGCTGGGCTACGCCGCGTACCAGTTCGCGGTGCTCGTCTCCCGGCTGACCGGCGACCACGTGGTGCCCCGGGTCGGCCGGCCGGCGGCCGCGACCGCGTCCCTGCTGGTCTGCGCGGTGGGCTGCGGGCTGGCCGCCGCGGTGCCGTCGATCGCGGCGGCCGTGGTGGGCTTCGCCCTCACCGGCCTCGGCGTGGGTGTGCTGGTGCCGCTCGCGTTCAGCGCCGCCGGGCACGCCGCGCCCGGCAACAGCGACGAGGTGATCGCCCGGGTCAACCTGTTCAACTACGGCGGCGCGCTGCTGGGCGCGGTGCTGCTCGGGTTGCTCTCCGAGCCGGTCGGGCTGCGGCTGGCGTTCCTGCTCCCGGTGGTGGGGCTGCTGCTCACCCTGCCGGTGGTGCGGCAGCTGCGGCGGCTCACCGCCCCGGCGCCGGCGCCCGTCTGAGCAGGTCCCACCCGGACGCGCTGTTCAGCCGGGCGCTCGGGCCACGGTCTCAGCCGGGCGCTCGCGGCCACCGCCTCCTCCGTTCTCACCCCGACGCGCTGTTCAGCCGGGCGCTCGCGGCCACGGTCTCCTCTGTCTCCGCCCGCCGCCGCTCCTCGTAGGCGGCGAACGCCGCCGCGGGATCGGCGTGCGCCCGCAGCGCCTCCGCCAGCGCGACCGCGTCCTCGAGGGCCATCGACGCGCCCTGGGCGGCCGCCGGCGACGCGGCGTGCGCGGCGTCGCCGACCAGCACCATCCGGTCGTTGTGCCAGTGCGGCGTCGTCGGGATGTCGTAGGACTCCCCGCCCACCACCGCGGCGGCGTCGGTCGCCTCGATGATCAGCGCGGCGGGCGTGGCGTCGTCGCGGACCGCGTCGAGGGCGAACTCACGCCACTGGGCGGCGGTCGTCGCTCCGGCGCCCCGCTCGCCGCCGATGCGGGCGAACCACCAGGTCCGGCCGTCGCCGGGGGCGGTGTAGCCGAAGAACGCCCGGCCCCCGGACACCATGTGGTACGTGTCGGGGGCGCCGCCGGCCGGGTCGCCGTCGGCGTAGCCGTACACGACGTGCCGGCCGGTGTAGCGCGGGGTCGGCGCCTGCGGGTCGATCAGGCGGCGGGTCGGCGAGTGGATGCCGTCGGCGCCGACCAGGACGTCCCCGGCGGCCCGGCTGCCGTCGGCGAACCGGACCTCCACTCCCCGGCCGGCCGCGGCGTCGACCAGCCGGCTGCCGTGCCGCACCGGGATGCCCCGGGCGACCGCGAGGTCCTGCAGGACCCGGTAGAGCGTGGCCCGGCGCAGCGTCCGCGCGGGCCCGGGGATCGGCCGGTTGCCCAGGTGCCGGCCCGCGGCGTCGGACAGGGCCACCGCCGCGGCCGGGTACGAGGCGTCCACAACGGACTCCGCGGCGCCGATCGCGGCCAGGGCCGCCATGCCGTTCGCCATCACGGTCAGGAAGGCCCCGGCGTCGTCGCCGCCGGACGGATGTGCCTCGTACACCTGCGCCGGGATGCCCAGCTGGTGCAGGGCGAGCGCGGTGGCGGTGCCGGCGACGCCGCCGCCGGCGATGAGTACCTTGGTCATGGCAGTTCGGTATCCTTCGACGACGTCATCGGCGACGCGGGAGCAGGGTCGAGGTTGAGCGAGCGCAGACTGCGGAAACGGTGCCGGGCGTTGCTGCGCGAGCTGGACGTGCGCCCGCCGCTCGACGTCCGGGAGCTGTGCGCCCGGCTGGCCCGGCAGCGCGGCCGGCCGATCCGCCTGGTGGCCCATCCGATCAAGGTGCCGGGCCCGTTCGGGCTCTGGTTCATGACGGATTCCATGGATGTCATCTTCTACCAGCGGGAGACCACGCGCCCGCACCAGGATCACATCATCCTGCACGAGATCGGCCACCTGATCGCCGATCATCCCAGCGACGAGGGCGACGAGCTGGCCTGGGACGCGCTCGCGCCGGGCGAGCCGCCCGGCGGCCCGACCCGGGCGCTGCGCCGCACCTGTTACGACTCGCGCTACGAGCGCGAGGCCGAGCTGATCGCCACGTTCATCCTGGAGTGGGCCAGCGTGCTCAACCCGCTGCACCCGTCCGCCCGCCGGTCCGGCGCCGCCCACGTCGACCGGCTCGACGCGGCGCTGTCGCACCACCAGGGCTGGTTGTAGCGATGGCCCCGGTGCTGCTGGCCGTGCTCGTGGTGGCACTGTGGATCGGCGTGCTCGACAAGGTCGTCCAGGTCTGGCGGGCCCCGGAGGATCTGCCGCTGCGGGCGCTGGCCGCCTGCGTGGTCAGCGCGACGGTCACCTTCACGGTCAACCTGCCGCCGCTGCGCCCGCTGCTCGACCTGGCCGGGGCCGGCGCCCGCAGCCTCGTGATCAACGTCGGCACCATGGCAGCTGCCTACTTCCTGCTGGTGTTCTTCACCTACTCGATGCGCGGCCCGTCCGCCCGCCGCACGGTCCGCCGGCAGGCCGTCCCGCTCGCCGCCGCCGTCCTGGTCGCGCTGACGGCCTGGGCCCTCGCCCCGGCCGCGGTCCGCGCCGACCCGGCCGACACCGCCAACGGCGCCCATCCGCACGCCACCGTGTTCGTGGTGGCCGTGCTCGGCTACATGGCGTACGCCCACGCGCAGTCGTTGCGCTGGTCGATCGCGTACGTCCGGGCCGCCAGCACCGCCCGGCTGCGCCGCGGCCTGATCATCGTCAGCGTGGCGGTCTGTGCGTTCCTGATCGCCGACGCCACCAAGTCGCTGCTGGCGGTGCTCCAGGCGGTGGCCGAGCCGGCCGCGGGGCTGGTCCGGGTGGCGAACCTGGGCTACCTGACCGGGGTCGGCGTCGGCACGCTCGCGTTCGTGGTCGGGATCAGCTACGCCGCGGTGACCGGCATGGTCGTCGCGCTGCCGGTCTGGCGCGCGCACCGCCGGCACTACCGCCGGCTCGAGCCACTCTGGACGGCGATGCACCAGGCGTTCCCGCAGCTCGCGCTGGGCCGGGTGCCGGCCACCTCGTGGCGTGCGCGGCTCGGCGCCGGCAGCACCCACTACCGCTTCTACCGGCGGGTGGTGGAGATCCGGGACGGCCTCGTGCTGCTGGGGCCGTACTACGACGCCGCGGCCGCTCCCGCCGGACCGGAATCGGCGGAGGCGCACTGGGCCCGGGTGATCCGGGAGGCGCTGCGTGCGAAGGCGGCCGACAGCCCGGTCGTGGAGGCCGATCCGGTGCTGGTGCCCGGCGGTGACGACCTGGAGAGCGACGCCCGCCTGCTCACCGGGATCTCGCGCGAGCTGGCCCGGCGATGAGGACGCGGGCCCGGTCTCGGCCACCCCGTGATCGGCCGGAACGGGCCCGCGCTGTCCGCCGGCATCGGGCAACCGGGACTTTGCGACACTATATTTAACGACTGACACCGGTCAAGGCGCAAAGGACGCGGTGCTGTTAACCACACATGACAGGCGTAGGAGCCTCGACGAATGCCCGACAGTCCCCCCGCCACGGTCGCGACCCGGCTGAACGAGTTGTTCGCCACCGTGACCTGGACCGACGACCGGGGCCGCGCCCGGGAGTATTCGACCCCGCAGGTGGCTCGGGCGATCAGCGACGACCCGGGGCACGACACCACGGTGTCCCGGGTCTATCTGGCCACCCTGCGCTCGGGCGCCAACGCCAACCCCACCGTGGCCGTGCTGAAGGCGATCGCGAAGTTCTTCGACGAGCGCCGGCCCGCCGGCACCCCGCCGGTCACCGCCGCGTTCCTGCTGGGCGAGGGCGAGCGCGCGGGCGACGACCCGGAGGCCCGGGAGCTGCGGGACAAGCTCGCCGACCGGCAGGTCCGCATGATCGCCATGCGGGCCGGTGACATGACCCCGGCGGTACGCCGGCAGGTGCTCGAGATGCTCGACATCCTGGACCGGACGACCGGCGCGGGCACCCCGGCCGGCCCGGAGACCGAGGACGGGCCGCCCGCCGGTTAGACAGCGCCGGTCGTTGTCGTTTACATTCCTGGGGAGTGCCGTTGCGAGTTCTTCCCCCGTGGAATTCGCAACGGCACCGCCTTTTCCCCCGGCGCTCCTCAGTAGCCGATGCGGAAGGTCGCGTCCTGCTTGGCGGTGGCCGCCGACGCGCTGGTGATCGGGTCGATCCGCAGCACGGAGTTGGCGTGCCGCAGGTAGCGGTCCGGGAAGTTGTGCGACCGGAACGACGTCCAGCCCGCGTCGGCGAAGCCGGCCACCCGGTGGAAGGTGGCGTCGGCCGCGAAGACGCCGGTGCCGTCGTTGGCGTTGAGCACCATCGCGTAGTTCGAGTGCCGCAGGTAACGGTCCGGATAGTTCACCGAGCGGAACGAGACCCCGGCCGCGTCCGCCAGCCCGGGCACCAGCGTCCAGAGCTGATCCTGGTACGGGTCGAACGGGTACGTGTCGATCCGCCCGACGTTGCCCGCGTGCCGCACGTACCGGTCGGGGTAGTTGTAGGACTTGATCCGGTTCCAGGCGGGCGTGCCCCAGGCGCCGGTGAGGCCGGACAGCTCGGCGGCGGTGATCGCCGTGATGCCGAGGTGCTTGGAGTTCAGCGGCTGGGTGTACGCCCGGTCGCTGAGCAGGCTCCACGAGCCGCCCGCGACGTCGCCGGTCTGCCAGCAGAAGAACCGGCCGTTCGGGCTCCAGGTGTCGCCCCACATGTACCAGACGTTCGCGCTGTTCGACTTCACGATCTGCGGCGCCTCGACACCCCGGCCGGGGCCGATCGAGCCGGTGTAGACGCTGAAGCTGCCCGGGTTGAACGTGGCCGACCGGGCGCCCAGCAGCGTGCTGTTGGTGTTGTTCTTGTAGTACATGTAGTTGACCCCGCCGACCGTGACGAAGTTGCCGTCGATGGCGTCGTAGCCGGGGTCGAAGAAGACCTGCGGCGCGCTCGCGGTGACGAAGTCCGTGGTGTAGCTGACCATCAGCACGTTGTGGCCGTTGACCACCGCCGAGAAGACCACCGCGTACTGGCCCCGGGCGGGGTCCCAGACCGCCTCGGGCGCCCACGCGTGGGTGGCCAGCGAGTGCACCTTGAGCAGCCGGTAGTTGCGGAACGTGCGCAGGTCGGCGGAGTCCCAGACGTGCAGGTACTGGCTCTGGTACGACCAGTTGGTGCCGTTCAGGTCGGTGGCCAGCACGGTGAACGTACCGTCCTGCTTGCGCAGGATGAACGGGTCGCGCAGGCCGCCGCTGCCGGCGGTGGGCGTGGCCACCGGCCGGTTCTGGTTCAGCGGGGTCCAGGTCAGCCCGTCGGCGCTGACCGCCAGGTGCAGGTTGTAGCTGGCCGCCGCCATCGTCGGCGACTCGGTGAAGTAGGCCATCGCGTAGCCGGAGTAGGTGGCGGCGTGCGCGGCGCCGGGCCGGAGCAGGGCGCCCGCGGCGGTGGCGCCGAGGGCGGCGCCCGTCGCGGACAGCAGGGTACGACGTTTCACGGGGGGCCTCGTTCTCGTCGGGTGAGCGCGATTGTGAACGGTAACAGTGACGTTGCTGAATGATTGCGAGCGCGTTGCCGGGTTGTCAAGACGCGCCCGGGCGGCTTGCCGCCGTGTGGTACCCGTATGGGGACATCCGGCAGGCTGACCGGCCGGTACAACGGGGGAAAAGATCCGATGGAATCCAGGAACGCCGGCGTGCCCGGCGAGCTGACGCCGCTGTTGCTCGGCGAGTCACAGTGGACCGACGCGATGGTCGAACGGTCCGGCATCGAGGTGCGGGACGTGCCGTTCGTCAGCGTCGGCGGCGGCATCGGCTCGTTCGTCACTGTCGACTATCTGCGCATCGCCGGGGTGCCGACCGACCGGATCGCCGTGCTGTCCAACATCGATCACCCGTGGCAGACGTACCAGTACCTGACCCGGGTCTCGCAGATCCCGGTGCCCGAGCGGATCCGGTCCGACTCCTCGTCGCGGCCGGACAACATCTGGGGCTTCCCGTCGTACGCGCTGGCCGAGGCGTGGCGGGACCGCACGGTGCGGCCGCTGGTGCACGTGCTCGGCGAGCCGATCTTCGCCGACTACTGGACCCCGCGCGCCGGGCTGGTCTTCGCCGGGCTGGAGCGCGAGGCGGCCCGGATCGCGTACCCGGAGATGCTGGTCAAGGGCGTGGTCCGGATGGTGCGGCGGCGGGCCGGCGGCGGCTACTTCACCGTGCTCACCCCGCCGGCCGGCAGCACCGCGACCAGGCGGGTCGCCTACCGGTCGCGGTTCGTGCACCTCGCGGTCGGCTACCCCGGCCTGAAGTTCCTGCCGGACCTGCAGGCCTTCCGCGAGACCCACCGCGACTTCCACCACGTGGTCAACGCCTACGAGCCGCACGAGCACGTGTACGAGTACCTCAAGACCACCCCCGGCACGGTCATGGTCCGCGGCGGCGGCATCGTCGCGTCCCGGGTGCTCCAGCGGCTGATGGACGACCGCGAGCGCTACGGCCTGCAGACCGAGATCGAGCACGTGTTCCGCACCTACGTGACCGGCGCGCACGGCCCGCACCCGTGGTCCCGGCGCCGCGGCGGCCACGGCTTCGCGTACCAGGGCTTCAACTATCCGAAGTCGGTCTGGGGCGGGCAGCTCAAGGCCCGGATGCGCCGGCTCGACGGCGCCGAGCGGGCCGCCGAGTACCGCCGGATGGGCGGCACCAACACCCCGAAGCGGCGCAAGTGGCAGCAGCAGATGCGGGCCGGCCGCGAGGCGGGCTGGTACCGCGCGTTCCAGGGCACCGTCCAGGAGGTCCGGCCCGGCCCCGAGACCCGGCTGACCAGCATCGTCGACCGGGCCGACGGCACCCACAAGATCGCGTCCGACTTCATCATCGACTGCACCGGCCTGGAGGCCGACATCGCCGAGCACCGGGTGCTGGACGACCTGCTGCGGCACGGCGGGGCCGGGCGCAACCCGCTGGGCCGGCTGGACGTCGAGCGCACCTTCGAGGTCATCGGCACGGCCAGCGGCGACGGCGCGGTCTACGCCTCGGGCACCGCGACGCTCGGCGGCTACTTCCCCGGCGTCGACACGTTCCTCGGGCTTCAGGTGGCGGCCCAGGAGATCACCGACGACCTGGCCCGGCGCGGCTGGTGCCCCCGGCTCGGCCCGGTCCGGTCGACCGCCCAGTGGCTCCGGTGGGCCCTCGGCCGCCCGGTGGAAGGGAGCGCGGCATGGTCCCGATCCTGATCGGCCGGATCCAGACCCGGTTGTTCCTGCTCGCGCTGGTCGGCTCGGCGGTGACCCTGGCGCTGATCCCACTGCTGCCCGGGACGGCGGCGCTGACCGAGCGGTACCGCGCGGCGTTCGTCGTGCTGGCCGCGGTGGCCGTCCTCGGCATCGGCTGGGAGCTGCTGTACCACCTGCTCATGCAGTTCCGCTGGGAGAAGGACTGGCCGTCGCTGTTCGGGCTGCTCACCGGCGTACCGGAAGGTCTGCTGCTGTGGGCCCTGCTGCGGGCCGGCGCGGTGCCGGCGGCCGGCGCCGCACCGCCGGGGTGGGTCTTCGCCGTCCACTTCGGAGCCGTCTGGCTGGCGGTCTGGCTGGTCGCCAACGGGCCGATGCGGGTGCCGTTCCTGCGCTGGCGCTTCCGCGGCGGGAGGCTGGTGTGAGCGTACGAGTGCAGCCCTTGCCCGGCCCCGGCCTGGTCGTGCGGGCCGGCGAGCTGATCGCCGTGTGCGCGGAGGCCGGCGCGGAGACCGACGCGCTGGTCGCGCTGGTGCGCCGGGTCGCCGCCGACGGCGGCGACGGCGCGGCCCTGATCGCCCGGCTGGCCGGACAGCTCGGTGCCGACGGCCCGGCCTGCGCGGCCGCCGCGCTCGGCGACACCCCCGCGATCCTGGTACGCGGTGCCGCGGACGTCACGGCCGACGGCGGGCCCGGCCGGGTCCACCTGCACGGACCGGCGCTGACCTACCGCACCATCGAGGGTCCGCTGTGGACGGTGCAGGTGAGCCTGCCGGGCAGCGGACCGCCCGACCCCCGCACCACCCTCGACGCGGGCGTGGTCGGCGGCGCGGGACTGCTCGCCCAGCTCCCCCGGCCGGCACCGGCACCGGCGCCACCACCGCCCCGCCGGCCCGACCGGTCGGCGCCGTTCGAGGCGGTCATCGTGCTGCCCGGCCACGCCCCGGAGCCGGACCCGGAGCCCGTCCCCGAGACGGCCACCCACGCCCTCATCGAGGGGGTGTACTGCCGCGACGGCCACTTCAACGACCCGGACCAGCGGTACTGCCAGATCTGCGGCATCTCGATGGCCCAGCTGACCCAGGTGACCCGGCTCGGACCGCGGCCACCGCTGGGTGTGCTGCTGCTCGACGACGGCAGCACGCTGCGCCTGGACGCCGACTACGTGGTGGGCCGCGAGCCCGAGGTCGACCGGGACGTCGCCGCGCACCGGGCCCGCTCGCTGCGGATCTCCGGCCCGGCCAGCGGCGTGTCCCGCCGGCACGTCCGGATCCGGCTGAACGGCTGGCGCGTCGAGCTGGAGGACCTGCACTCGGCGAACGGCACCGTCGTGCACCGCCCCGGCGCGGCCGAGCCGGACCAGCTCAGCCCCGGCGTGCCCGTCGTGGTGCCGCCGGGCGCCCGCATCGACGTGGGGCGGCGCTGGTTCCGCTACGAGTCCCACCGCGATCCGCAGACATGAGGGGACCGGACCAGGTGCAGGGCATCGCCGACTACGACTTCATCCGCTCGCTGGGCTCCGGCAACCACGGGCACTTCTTCCTGGCCCGGTGCCCACGCCGGCTGCCGCTGGACCTCGAGCACGTCGCCGTCAAGGTGCTGCACGCCGAGTCGAGCGAGGTGGCCTTCCGGCGGGCCACCCGGGAACTGGCGGCGTTCGCGGCGGTCCGCTCGCCGTACCTGGTCACCCCGATCGACGCCGGCCGGCAGGACGGCGCCTTCTACTACTCGATGGAGTACCTGCCGGGCGGCTCCCTGGCCGACCCGGCAGCACCGGTCTCCCGGGCCGAGGCGATCCGGGCGGTGGCCGCGGCCGCCCGGGCGGCCGCGGCGATGCACGCCGCCGGGATCGCGCACCGCGACATCAAGCCGGGCAACGTGCTGCTGCACCCCGGCGGGGGCAGACTCTCCGACCTGGGCCTGTCCCAGGTGTTCACCGAGGGGGTCACGGTCACCGGGATGGGCGGCCTGGACGCGATCGAGTACGTGGACCCGGCGCTGCTGCTGGGCGGTCCGCCGGGGCCGGCCAGTGACGTGTGGTCCCTCGGCGTGCTGCTGCACCGGGTGGTCAGCGGGGTCGGTGTCCACGGGGACCTGCCGGGCTCCGACGGGCTGCTGGCGCTGCGGCGGGTGCTGTCCGCCGCACCCCGGATCAGCGACACTCTGCCCGGACCGGTCGCCGCGCTGGTGCGGGAGTGCCTCGGGCCGGCGGAGCAGCGGCCCGGCGCGGCCGCGGTGGGTGACCGGCTCGACGCGCTGCCGGCGTCCGGTGACGGCCGGCCGCCATCCGACGCGGACCGGCCCGGCGCGGCCGCGGTGGGTGACCGGCTTGGCGGGCTGCCGGCGTCCGGTGACGGCCGGCCGCCATCCGACGGGGACCGGCTCGGTGCGGCCGCGGTGGGTGACCGGCTTGGCGGGCTGCCGGATGCTGACGGGGGGCGGTCGTGACGTCTCATGCCGTGGGGCAGCTCCTGCTCGGTCTGGCGGTGATCATCGTGCTGGCCCGCGTCCTCGGGGCACTGGCCCGCAAGGTCGGCCAGCCGCCGGTGGTCGGTGAGATCATCGCCGGGATCCTGATCGGCCCGAGCATCTTCGGCACCCTGGTCAGCGACCGGTTCTTCCCGGCCGACATCCGACCCGCGCTGGCCGGGCTCGCCAACGTCGGCCTGGTGCTGTTCATGTTCATCGTCGGCTACGAGCTGGACCAGAGCCTGGTCCGCGGGCGGCAGCGGATCGCGGTCAGCGTGTCGATCGGCTCCGTGCTGGCGCCGCTCGGCCTGGGCTTCGCGCTCGCGCTGTGGCTGGCCGGCCGGCACGGCGTCACCGACGTGCTGCCGTTCGCGCTGTTCATCGGCGCGGCGATGGCCGTCACCGCGTTCCCGGTGCTGGCCCGCATCGTGGCGGACCGCGGCCTGATCCGGACCGAGGTGGGCGGTCTCGCGCTGGCCAGCGCCGCGGTCGACGACGTGATCGCCTGGTCCCTGCTCGCGGTGGTCGTCGCGGTCGGCACGGCCGACGGCGGCCTGCCCTGGCAGGTGCTCGGCGTCGTCCCGTTCCTGATCGTGATGTTCCGCTGGGTCCGCCCGGCGCTGCGCCGGCTGGCGGCGGCCCGGGAACGGGCCGGGCGGCTGACCCCCGACGTGCTCGCCGTGATCCTGATCGGCCTGCTGGTCTCCTGCTACCTCACCGAGATCATGGGCCTGCACGCGATCTTCGGCGCGTTCGTGTTCGGCGCGGTGATGCCACGGGCCGGCGGCGAGGCGCTGCGCCACGAGATCCTGGAACGCCTGGAGCAGGTCAGCGTGCTCCTGCTGCTGCCGGTGTTCTTCGTGGTCGCCGGGCTCCAGGTCGACCTGTCCACGGTCGACGGCGGCGCGCTGCTGGAACTGGGCCTGATCCTGCTGGTCGCCATCGCCGGCAAGTTCCTCGGCGCGTATGCCGGGGCGCGGCTGAACCGGGTCGGACCCCGGCAGGCCGGCGCGCTGGCGACGCTGATGAACACCCGGGGCCTGACCGAGATCGTGATCCTGTCGGTCGGCCTGCAGCTGGCCATCATCGACCGGCAGATCTTCTCGATGATGGTGGTGATGGCACTGGTCACCACGGTGATGGCGGGGCCGCTGCTGGCCCTGATCTATCCGGGCCGGGTGGTGGCCCGCGACGTCGCCCGAGCCGAGCGGGCCGCGCTCGGTGAGGCGGAGGGGTTCAAGGTGCTGGTGCTGGTCCCCGGGCCGACCCCGACGCCGGCACCCGGGGCGGCGCCCTTGGCGCCGGGTTCGGCGCCCGGGTCGTTCGGTTCGGCGCCCGGAGCGCTGGGGTCGGCGCCCGGGGCGCTGGGGTCGGCGCCCGGGGCGGGTGCGGTTGTGGAGCTTGCCGTGGCGCTGATCGGGGCGCGGCGGCCTGCGACGCTCGTGTTGGCGCGGCTGGTGCCGTATCCGGCGGCGGCGTTGGAGATCGGCAGCGGGTTGACCGGCGGGCTGCTGGAGATGAACCGGACGATGGGCGAGCTGACCGACCTGGCGGCGCGGGTCGGCGGCGGGGTGGACGTGCCGGTGCTGGCCCGCTTCACCGGGGACCCGGGTGCGGAGCTGGCCGGACTTGTCCGTTCCGGCCGGCCGGACCTGGTTGTCGGCTCCGGCGAGGTGCCGCACGACGGCCGGTCACCGGTCACTGTGGTCACGCTCACGGGACCACCGCCGGCGGCCGTTCGTGAGATCATCGCCCGGTTCACCGGTGACACGCACGCGGATGCTGTGCTCCGGACGGCGGCGCAGCTGGCGTCGGCGTACGGGGTTGAGCTCGTGGTCGACGCAGGTGGTCGGGTTTCCCGCAGCGTCGCGGGGACCGTCCGTGAGCTGCGACGACAGGGGTTGACGGTGAATCTTGTGGCCTCGACGGCAGGCGGCGGTCCCCAGGTCTCGGTGGGTGACCGCGGCGGTCCCGGCCCGGTGGGTTCCGGAAGCGCGCTGGTGGTGGCCGCGGAGGCGGCGCAGGGCGCGCACATCGTGGTCCGCACCGGCAGCGACGGGGCACCGGCGCAGTGGATGACCGGGCTCCGGGGCCCGGTGGACGACCGATCGGAAGAGGAAGCGACGCAGGTGACGACATGACCGAGGCCGGCGGCACCACGGGCGCCCGGCCACTGCGGCCGACCGACCCGCGGCGGATGGGCCGTTACGAGCTGGTCGGGCGGCTCGGTGAGGGCGGCATGGGCACGGTCTACCTGGCCACCACGCCGGAGGGCCGCCGGGTCGCCGTCAAGATCATCAAGACCGATCTGGTCGGTGACCCGCAGTTCCGGCAGCGGTTCCGCACCGAGGTCGCCCGGGCCCAGGACGTGCCGCCGTTCTGCACCGCCGAGGTGCTCGACGCCGACCCCGACCACGAGCAGCCGTACCTGGTGGTGGAGTACGTGGCCGGGCCGAGCCTCGCCTCGGTCGTCGCCGAGCACGGGCCGCTGACCTCGTCCAATCTGCACGGGCTGGCCATCGGCGTGGCGACCGCGCTCACCGCGATCCACGGCGCCGGGGTCATCCACCGGGACCTCAAGCCCAGCAACGTGCTGCTCGCCCCGGGCAGCCCGAAGGTCATCGACTTCGGGATCGCGCGGGCGGTCGAGGGTGCGGTCAGCCACACCCGTACCGATCAGATGGTCGGCACCGTGACCTACATGGCGCCGGAGCGCTTCGACTCCAGCAACGGCCGGATCCTGAGTCCCGCCGCCGACATCTTCGCCTGGGGCGCCGTGATCGCGTACGCGGGAACCGGCCGCACCCCGTTCGCGGCGGACCTGCCGCACATGGTCGCGGTGCGGATCCTGACCATGCCGCCGGACCTGGCGGGTCTCACCGGCCCGCTCCGCGACCTCGTGGAGCAGGCGCTGGCCAAGGACCCGGCGGACCGGCCCACCGCCCGTGAGCTGCTGGACCGGCTCCTCACCACGGGCCCGCACCGCACCGGCAGCGCCTCGGCCGTCCTGGACCGGCAACCCGCGCTCCGCGAGGCGGTCGCCGACGCCCGGGCCGCCGACGACGAGCACGCCCGCGAACGGACGGCCGCGACCGCCCTGCCGTCAGCCGGCGGCACCACGACCCGCTTCCACCTGCAGGGCCGGGCCACACCGACCACCCGGGGCATCCCTGGCGGCGGCCCTGGCACTCCGGGCATTACCAGCAACTCGGATATAAGTGGCGCAACTAGCACTCAAGGCATCCCAGGCGCATCGGGCGTCTCGCACACCTCGGGTATTCCGGGCGCCCCGGGCATTGCTGGCGTCTCACAGACATCGGGCATTCCGGTTGCATCTGGCATTCCAGGCCTCGCGCGCACTTCGGGTATCCCGGGCGCCCCTGGCACTCAGGGCGCCTCGGGCATCCCGGGCGCCTCGGGTATCCCGGGCGCCTCGGGTATCCCGGCCGCCGTGCCGGCCCCGAGCCCTCGCCGGGGCCTGGGCCGGGTGGCCAGCGTGATCCTGGCCGCCGTCGCGGTGATCGCCGTGTCGGTGCTCGCCGGGGTCGTCTACGGCCTGGCCGCCGAGAAGCGGGGCGGCACGGCCGGCCCCGGCCCATCGGCGGCACCGTCGGCGCAGCCCGTGGTCTCCGGCGCGGCAACGGTCATCGCGGATCCCCTCACCTCGGAACGGGACTGGCGGGTCGTGGTGGACCCGGCGAACAAGGCGGCCTGCGAGTTCGACGGGGCGCTGGTGGTGAAGAAGGAGTCGGCCGGCCCGTACCGCTGCCCGGGTCCGCGGCGGCTGCTCACGGACTTCACGGTGACCGTCACGACCAGGCTGCTGACGGCCGACGGCTGCGCGGCGATCTGGCTGCGCTTCGACAAGCTGGGTGCCACCTCGTCGCGGGAGGCGGGGTACGTCCTCGCGGTCTGCGCCGACCGGTACGTGCTGATGACACACGGGCTGGAAGGGACGAGCGACATGGCCGAGCTGGCGTCGTTCCCGTACGAGGAGGACGTGGCGCTGGACGAACCGATCGCCGTGGGTGTCACGGCGGACGGGCCACGGCTGACGTTCACCCGGGACGGCAAGGATGCCGGCAGCTGGAAGGACTCGCGGTTCACCAGCGGGCGGGTGGTCTTCGGCGTGCTGAACATGGCGGCGGAGCGGTCGACGGTCAGGGTGTCCTACAACGATGTCGAGATCCGCGCCTGAGCGGTCCCGCCCCGCGCCGGTCAGCCGAGCCAGGCGACCACGAGGATCAGCGTCACCGCCGCCGCGGCCGTGGACAGCACAATGGCGTCCCGGGCGAACGCCTCGCCGCGGCCGTAGCGGCTGGCGAACACGAAGATGTTCTGCGCCGTCGGCAGCGCCGCGGTGACGACCGCGGCCAGCAACGCGGGCCCGGTCAGCCCGAGCAGGCCGTGGCCGATCAGGTACGCCGACAGCGGATGGACCACCGCCTTCAGCACCACCGCCAGCGCCCGCTCCCGCGCGTCCGGCCCACCCCGCAACGGCCGGCTGCCCCGCAGCGACATCCCGAGCGCCAGCAGCGTCAGCGGCACGGCAGCCGCGCCCAGCAGCGCGAACGGCTGCAGGACGGGTTTCGGCGGCTCCCAGCCGCTGACCGCCACCGCGATGCCGGCGGCGGACGCGATCATCAGCGGGTTCCGGGCGGGCAACGCCGCCAGCCGGCGCAGCGACGGCCGCCCCTCGCCGGTCGCCACGTCCAGCACGGCCAGCGCGGTCGGTGCGGCCAGCATCACCTGGAAGATGAGGACGGGCGCGATGAACGCGACGTCGCCGAGGACGTAGGCGGCGATGGGAATCCCCAGGTTGCCGGCGTTGACGTAGCCGGCGGCGAGCGCGCCCACCGTCAGCTCGGCGACGCCGCGGCGCCACAGCAGCCGGGCGATGGTGACGTAGAGAGCGGCGACGAGCAGCGTGCTGAGCACGAAGGCGGCGAGGGCGCCGGTGAAGATCCCGCTGGGTTCGGCGGTCGCCAGCGTCGAGAAGAGCAGCGCCGGCGCGGTCACGAAGAACGCGAGCCGGGTCAGCGTCTCCAGCCCGGCGTTGTCGAGCAGCCCGAACCGGCCGATCAGGTAGCCGACCAGGACAAGCACCCACACCACGGCGAACCCGGTGATGATCTCTCCCACCCGCCCAGCATCCCCTTGCCGGCGGACCGGCCCGGAGCCGCCCGCCCGGGACGAGGGACGGATCACCGGTCCGGCCGGCACCGCAGCCACCGATGCCTGGAGCGGCGCCTCGGGCAAGCCCCGCGGCGCCGGACCCTGGGTGTCGTCAGTCGCCGATCAGCACGCCCACCGCCTCCGCCGTCTCCGGGTGCGCCGCGAGCAGCACGCCCACCGCCTCCGCCGTCTCCGGGTGCGCCGCGAGCAGCTCGGCCGCGGCGTCCGCACCGTCTCCGCCGGCCGCGCCGGGCGGGGACCACTCCCCCGCGCAGCCGAGCAGGGCCGCCATCGCGTCGGTCGTGTCGGGATGCGCCGCCAGCAGCGCTCCGGCCGCTCCCGGTGCCGGCCGGATCCCGGGCGCTGCGGGCGGCGGGGTGCGGGCGTGCCAGGGTGGCGTCCAGGAGCTGAGCGCGGCCAGGGTGCCCGGGAAGGTGCGGCCCGCCTCGCGGGTGAGGATCGGCACCAGCTCCGCGGCGTGCGTCCGCAGGGTCGTGATCAGCGTCGGCAGCCAGGGCAGGAGCACCGGGTCCGGCAGCTGGGCGAACGCCTTCGACAGGGTTTCCACGACGAACGGCGCCAGCCGCGGCACCGGCTCCAGCGCCTGCACGAACCCGCTCACGTACTGCGGGAAGGCCGGGACGACAAGCGGGTTGGCGAGCAGCTCGTCGACGCGGGCCCGGAGCTCGGCCAGGGGTAGCGCGCCCAGGTGGTGGCGGGCCGCCCAGAGCAGGGCGATCTTCACCGGGGCTTCCGGGTGTGACTGGCGCACCGCCAGGTCCAGCTGGGTGCGGTCGCAGCCGAGCGACAGGGCCAGGCTCTCCATCCCGAACAGGAAGCCCAGCATCGCGCCGACCTGGCGGACGCCGGTCTCCTCCTCGACGAACGCGGTGGGCAGCAGCGTGCAGTAGTGCGCGTATCCGCCGGTGACGAAGCGTTCGCACCAGCCGGGCAGGACCGGGGTGGCGGCCCGGTAGTGGGCCAGCAGGCGGCGGATGCGGCGCAGCACCTCGGGCGCCTCGTCGACGCTGCGCTCGGCCGCCAGCAGTTCGACAGCGCGGGCGCCCAGCTCGTCGGTGAGCCGGGGGCTGCGCAGCAACAGCAGCGAATGCTCGACGGCCTTGAGCGCGGTCGCGGCGGTGGCCTTCGGCTCCCAAGCGGCGCGGCGGAGACGCTGCTCGAGGACCTGTTCGACCGTGACGCCCTCGTAGCCCAGCTCGATGATGGTGCGCTGGTGCCGGCCGAGGTCGAGGTCCCAGCTCTCCTGGATGTGCGTCTCGCCGAGCCGGCGGGAGCCCATGATCGGGCGGACGGCGTGGTCGGGCAGCAGGTAGCGGAGCATCCAGAGCAGCTGCGAGCAGGCGGCCAGCTCGGGCCGGGCGGCGAGGTCGAGCAGCGCCCGCTGGATGGTGCGCTGCTCGAGGTTGAGGCCGAGCGGGGCGAGCCGGTCGTGGACGTCGCGGGCGAGCGGGGGCATCGCCGCGTAGCCGACCTGGCCGATCCGGTCGCCGCCGAGCAGGATCTCGCAGAGCCGGCGGACGTCGCGGCGGCCCGGCACGGCCTCCTTCTCGATGCAGGTGACGGCGGCGTCCTGGAAGTCGTACGGCGTCGGCCGCGCCCGTCCCCGCATCCCGGCCAGCAGGATGGACGTCTCGAAGACGGCGATGGCGTCGGCGGTGCTGGCCAGGTAGCCGTTGCGGCGGGCGAGCCGGACGATGTCGACGCACCAGCCGCGCAGCTCCTCCTCGTCGAGCCCGTCCAGGGCCGCCGGCGCCGACAGGTACGCGGTGAGCTGGTCGGTGACGCCCGCGCCGGCGGCGGCGGGCGGCGGCAGGGCCTTCGTCGCCCGTTTCCGCCCACCCTGCTGCCCCGCCAGCCGGAACGGGCTCAGCCGGCTGCGGCCGAGCGCCTTCTCCCAGGTGGCGGCCGCGATGGAGACCGAGCCGGGCGCCAGGGCGAACTGCGCCTCGATCGCGGAGTGGCTGGACGGGATGAGCCCGTAGAGCCACTCGGTGCCGGTGCGGGGCGTGATCACGAAATCCGGCGCGGACGGGTCGGAGCCGGCCTCGGGCACCCGGGAGGCGGCATGGAAGGCGCCGCAGACGTAGAGGCAGTCGGCCGGGTCGGCGCCGGTGCGGGCGAGGTGCTCACGGATCCGGGTCCACATGTGGCGCTCGCGGTCCTCGTCGCTTGCGTACTCGCGGGTGTCGTGCGGGGCGAGCCGCCGGAAGAGGCTGCCGATCAGCACCATCACCTGCCGGTAGGTGTCGTGGTCGGCGCCGGCGAGGGGCTGCTCCACGTACTGGTCCCACCACTCGGACCAGTGCCGGACCCGGCCGTGGTGCAGGAGATGCTCCTCCAGCTCGGCGAAGCGGGGCCGCAGGTCGCCGATCTCCACCCCGATCGCGTCGCCGTGCAGGTCGGCGTCGGTGTCACCGGCCGTCGCCGGCTCCGGCCGGGCCGCTCCGGTGGCCGGCTGCCACTGGAAGACGTGATCGCTGGAGCGGTCGACGAGGACCAGCTCCACCCCGGGCGTCTCCAGCGCGTACGCGATCGCCTGGTATTCCGCCGAGGCCTCGGTGATCGGGGCGATGAGGCTGAGCGGCGCCGACTCCGGCGGGAACCCCTCCAGCTCGGCGGCGAAGGCCTGCAACGCCACCGGCAGCCGGCAGTTGCGCAGCTCGGTCAGCAACGGCGCGAGGTCCTCGCACAGCTCCAGGTAGATGACCCTCGGCTGCTTCTCGCGGAGCCGCCGCACCATGGCGAGCGCGGAGGACGGCGAGTGGTGGCAGACCGGGAAGATCTCCAGGGGCTCGCGCAGGGCGTGGTCGACGTCGTCGACGATGCCGGCGAGGATCTCCGGCAGCGCGGCGGGCCCACCGGTGAGGGCCTCGGCGGCGTCGAGCAGCTGCGCGCGCAGCGCGGCGAAGGGGCCGCTCACGACAGGGTGGCGATCGCCTGACGACCGCCCTCCAGGAAGCCGGCCCACTCGCCGCCGTGTTCCTTGCTGCGCGGCTCGACGATGCCGTGCCAGTACTTGTTGAGGATGGCCAGGTCCTCGGGGCTGCGCCGGGCGAGCGAGCCGACCAGCGAGCCGGCCAGCGTCTCGGCGCTGAGCGCGCTGGCGCCGAAGAAGGTGCTGTGCAGGATGGCGTCCTCGAGCACGCCGATCTGCTCGGCGGTGGAGAGCGCCGACTCCAGCCGTTCGTCGTCGCTGGTCGCGGACGCCGCGGCGGCCCGCAGGTCGGCGAAGCTCTGCAGCAGCACGTCGAGCAGGGTCGGCGGCACCTCGAGCTCGATGTTGTGCCGGCGCAGCAGCTCGGCGGTGCGGAACCGGACGATCTCCGCCTCGCTCTTCTTGTTGGTCATCACCGGGATGCGGACGAAGTTGAAGCGCCTCTTGAGCGCCGAGGACAGGTCGTTGACGCCGCGGTCGCGGCTGTTGGCGGTGGCGATGACGGAGAAGCCGGGCCGGGCGAAGACGATGTTGTCCTCGTCCAGCTCGGGGATGGAGACGTACTTCTCGGACAGGATCGAGATCAGCGCGTCCTGCACGTCGCTGGTGGAGCGGGTCAGCTCCTCGAACCGGCCGATGACGCCGCCCTCCATCGCGGTCATGATCGGCGACGGGATCATCGAGGCGCGGGACTGGCCCTTGGCGATGACCATCGAGACGTTCCACGAGTATTTGATGTGGTCCTCGGTGGTGCCGGCGGTGCCCTGCACGACCAGTGTGGAGTTGCGGCTGATCGCGGCGGCGAGCAGCTCGGCCAGCCAGCTCTTGCCGGTGCCGGGGTCGCCGATCAGCAGCAGCCCGCGGTCGGAGGCCAGGGTGACGACGGCTCGTTCGACGAAGCTGCGGTCGCCGAACCACTTCTGCGGGATCTCCCGGTCGAGGCCGTCGGCACGCTGCGAGCCGAGGATGAACAGGCGCACCATCTTCGGGCTGAGCCGCCAGGAGAAGGGTTTCGGCCCGTCGTCGACCGACTCCAGCCAGTCCAGCTCGGCGGCGTACTTGACCTCGGCGGGGGCGCGCAGCATCTCAGTCATCGGAAGTCTCCTCGGGGTTGTCAGGCGATGAAGTTCTTGAGCTCGGTGACGAGCTTGCGGATGTGCCCGGAGATCACCGGGGTGCCCAGGTCCTTGAGGCGCTGACGGAACCAGGGGTTCACGCTCTGCGCACCGGAGCTGGTGACCGAGCCGACCGGGATGAAGCGCACGCCGGAGCGGTGCACGGCCTCGATCCCGTCGAACAGCGGCTGGGACCGGTCGAACTCGTAGAAGTCGGAGATCCAGACCAGCACCGTGTTCCGCGGGTCGGCGATCTTCGGCTGGGCCAGGGCCATCGCGACCGGGCCGTCGTTGCCGCCGCCGAGGTTGGTCCGCAGCAGCACCTCGAACGGGTCGTGCACCCACGGGGTCAGATCCAGCGCCCGGGTGTCGTACGCGATCAGGTGCACGTCCACCTTGGGCAACCCGGCGAAGATCGAGGCGAGGATGGTGCAGTTGACCATCGAGTCGACCATCGACCCGGACTGGTCCACCACCACGATCAGCCGGGCCGGGGTGACCCGTTTCGCGGTCTGCTTGTAGTAGAGCCGGTCGACGTAGAGGCGCTCGTCCGCCGGGCTCCAGTTCGGCAGGTTCTTCCAGATGGTGCGGTCCAGGTCGAGGTTCCGGAACACCCGCTTCGGCGGGACGGACCGGTCGATCGTGCCGCTGCCGGCCTGCGCCACCTGGGTGCGCAGCACCTCGGCGACCTCGTCGACGAAGCGCCGGATCAGCGCCTTGGCGTTGGCCAGGGCGACACCGTCCAGGTTGCTCTTGTCGCGCAGCAGCTGCTCGATCAGCGACATGCTCGGGGTGAGCTGCCGGGCGAGCCGGGGGTCCGCCAGCACCTCGCGCAGGTGCATCCGCTTGACCAGGTCGGCCTCCAGGCCGGCCAGGACCGGCCCGAGCCCCGGCTGCCCGCCACCGGATGCGGCATCCGGGGCGGCGCCGCCGCCGGCGCGGCCGCGCAACCGGCCCGGCTCGCTGCCGACGGCGCGCTCGAACCAGCCGGCGTCCGCCTGCCACCGGGCGAGCTGCCCGGCGCTGACCCCGCCGGAGCCGGTGGCGAAGACGTTGAGCAGCAGCTTGGACGCCAGGGCCGCGCGGCGCACCTCGGCGGTGCGGTCGTCGTCCGCGGTGGTCATGAGCCCGTCGAACTCCGCGGCGAGCTGCGGGAACCGCTGCACCACGGTGTCCACCGAGACCGCCGGGTCGAGCAGGGTGGCCGGCAGGCCGAGGTCGTCGACGATCGCCACGCTCGCGGACTCCAGGGCCGGCTGCTCCTCCGGGTCGAAGAGCCGGGCCAGGAGCCGCCAGTAGAGCACCTGCCTGCTGTTCTCCGCCGCGCTCATTTCCGCAACAGCCTTCCCGCGCGTTCGCGCAGCACGTCGACCGCGGTGCCGGCGGCCGCCTCCGCCTTGGCGGCCCGGGCCTCGGTGGGGCCGAGCGCCCAGTCGCCGGTGTGCACGGCGACCGGCTTCTTGCGCACCACGGCCTGCACGGCGAGCGGTTGCACCGCCCACCGGCCGGCGTCCCAGCGCAGCAGCCCGAGGCAGGCGGTCGAGGCGGCGACCAGGGCCGGGGTGAGCGGGCCGGCCGCGGGCAGCCGATCCAGGTCGACCGCGACGGTGCTGCCGCCGAGGTCGAACGACGCCGCCCCGGCCGGGCAGCCCTCCAGCAGCACCGGCTCGGCGAGCGCCGCCGGGTGCCGGTCGAGCGGCGGTGCGGCCGCCGCGGTGGCGGCGCCGAGCCGGACCCGGGCGGTCGCGAACGGATCGGCCGGCTCACCGGCCGTGGCGCGCGACTCCTCCCAGATCAGGTCGCCGCCCGGGGTGAGCGCCATGCCCGACACCTCGACCGCGCGACGCTCGGCGAGGGCGGTGCGCAGGATCGGGAAGGCGGCGAGCATCCGCCAGGCGGACGGCCCGCTGATCGTGTCGACCTTCGCCGCGGCCACGCTGGTGCGGACCAGGCGTACGCCGCCGCCGGGTGTCTCCAGCAGCGCGTGCGCCTGGGCCCGGAACACCGTCGGATGCTCGTGCAGGTCGACCCCGAGGATCAGCAACCGGCCCCGGGCCGGCGCCGCCGGGTATGCGGGGCAGCCGTCCTGGGAGAGCAGCAGGGCCCGGCTCCACAGGTCGGCCCAGCGGCGCACCGGGATCCGTTCCAGCGTGGCGACCGGCGCGGCGGCCCGCAGCTCGGCGGCGAACCCGTCGAGCAGCACCGCGAGCCGGCGGGCGGCCGGGGCGGCGACCAGCGCCTGCACGGTCGGGGCGGCGCCGGCGGCCACCTCGTGGTCGACACCGCGCCAGCCGGCCAGCGCCAGCTCGCGCAGCCAGGAGCGGGCGCCGGCCAGCAGGTGGCCCGGGTCGGCGGGGACGGCCGCGGCGGACCACGGCTCCCGGGCCCGGCCGAGCGCGCCGTCCACCTCCGCGAGCAGCGCGTCGTGCGCGGCGCCCAGGAGAGCGGCCCGCGCGCCGGCCAGCGCCGCCAGGTGCTCGTCGGTGACCGTACCGGCGACGATCTTGCCGATCGCCTCCGCGACCCGATCGCCGAGCGGGGTCGCGGAGCAGGCCGCGGCCAGAGCTTCGAGGGCGGCGGCCCGCACCTCGTCGAGGCGGGCGAGGCCGTGCACGAGGGCGTCGTCCAGGCCGTCGACCAGCGCGAGCGCCTCGGCGAGGCCGGCCGGACGGGAGCGCAGCACATCGCCGAGCATCAGCGCACCGCCCCGGCGGCCGGGAACCACTGGAGCTCGGGCAGCGGGTCGGCGCTCGGTGGCAGCTCCAGGTAGGCGAGGTGGCGCAGGAAGCTGCTGAACACCTCCGCGGCCCGGTTCGGCGCGGACGTCGGGTGCAGGCCGGCGCGGACGTCGGCAGTCCCCTCCGGCACGTCCACCTTGAGGTAGCGGGTCACCCGGCCGAGGCCGTACTGGGCCACCGCGGCGTCGATCAGCGCGCCGATGTGGTTGCACGGGTGGGTGCCGCCGAGGCCACCGCACGGCCGGTTGTTGTTGGTGTTGCAGCTCAGCCCGTGGTCACCCGCGGTGACCGACGAGACGTAGACCCGCGAGGGGTCCGAGCCGCTCGACACCACACCCTGCAACCGTCCCTCGGCGAGCTCCACGAACGGCACCTTCGCCAGTTTCCGTGGCTGCACCGGCGCGATGACGGGCGCTGCGCTGCGCCGCTCGTAGGCGACGCCATCCTCTGTCACAACCCAGTCCTCCCTCACGATCAAGCGCCGTAGTTCTATCGGACGGGTACGACAAAACCGCGAGGGGTTCCGGGTTGCCGGCGCCGCCGGGAGGGGGCAGCCCGGGCCATCGGTGCTGGTCCACATTGTCAGTGGCCGCCGCTGGTGGCGTGGTGGTCACGGGGGACGTCGCCACGAAGGGGTCACACAGCGTGCCCGCGTCAGGGGCACTGCCGTTCGCCGCCCGGTGCCGGCGCGCGCACGCGCTGCACCTCGCGGGGGTGGGCGGCTCGCCCGTCCCGCGGTGCGGTCCTGGGGTCGAGAGCGGACGACGGGATTCGAACCCGCGACCCTCACCTTGGCAAGGTGATGCGCTACCAGCTGCGCTACGTCCGCCTGCCGCCCCGGCGTGCTGCCCGGCGACGGAGGGAACACTAGCAAATCCCCTCCCGGCCCGGACAGCCGGATAAGTGCCCATTTCGTGTGACCGCCCGGCAGGTCCGGCGAACCGCCCACCGCCCCGCCCTACCGTCGGGCCATGACGATCCCCCGTGCCTGTCTGGCCGCCGGTGGCAGGCCGCCGACCCGGTGCACCGGATCGGCACGCTGGTCATCCACGCCGCCGGTCCGGGCAGCTCCGGGTGGAGCTGGGTGCGGACCTTCGCGCCCTCGGTGCTCCCGGAGATCCGCGACCGGTTCGACATCGTCGGCCTCGATCACCGCGGTGTGCAGCGGAGCCAGCCGTTGAGCGGGCCGGCGTACCAGCGGCAGCGGGCGGCGGTGCGCACCCGCCCGGCGCCGGGCGCCTTCCGCACCGCGGCGCGGCTCGCCCGGCACAGCCGCTACACCGGGTCGTACCGGGCGCGCGGCTCCGCGCCGATCCCCGGCTGACCTACCGCTGCCGCAGCCGGCGCCGCAGCCGCCGGAGCAGCCCGTCGCGGTCGGCCCGGCCGGCGAGGGACTCGGCGTGCCCGAGCAGGCCGACGATCGTCTCGAGCGCCACCGCCAGCACCTGAGCGTCGTTGAGCTCGTCCGGGCCGGCCGCCGGGCGCACCCCGGCCGGCCGGAGCTCGGCGAGGTCACCCACGACCTGGCAGGGATACTCGTCGAGCTCCTTGATCTGCTGCTCGGCCAGGTCCAGCACCCAGCCGGCCCGGTCCGGGCCGACGGTGAACCGCGCCTGGTCCGGGCGCCGTTTGAGCACCGCGTTGACCAGGTGCCGCTGGACCACCTGCTGGTACGGCCGCCGGTGTGGGTACCGGTCCCCGAGCGCCTGGTTGACCCGGCGGAGCAGCTCGGTCTCGGCAGCGCCCAGCGAGGCGTTGGCGGTGGGCGCCGCGCGCACGCAGAGGCCGTCCGGGATGCCCAGGACGCCGGCGAAGCGCTGCCAGAGGGTGTCGGGCGGGGCGCCGGGTGCGGGCACCGTCACCAGGTGCCGCCGCTCCGGTGGCACCTCATCGCCCCAGCGGCGGAGCATCCGGTTCGCGGTGTGCAGCTCCCAGAAGGTCTCGAACTCGCCGCGTTCGACCGCGCGCAGGAACGTCTCGAAGCGCCACACCCGGCGCTCCCGGATGCTCTGCTGCCACATCGACGGGAAGGTCCGCCAGAGGTCCCGCGCCACCACGATGACGTGCACCTCGGCGGGTCGCAGGCTGTGCACCGCGCGGGCCACCTGCGCGCCGGTGGCCCCGCCGAGCGCCTCGTTGCTGATGATCACGTCACCGGGCCAGCGCGCCGCCTCCGCCGCCAGCCGGTCCCAGGTCCAGGTGGCACCTGGGTCCCGCCAGGGCACGGCGCGCAGGTCGGTCATCGCCTGGTCGTGGGCCGCCGCGGTGCCCGGCAGCAGCAGCCCGGCGCGGCGCAGCGCGTCCCGGTTGCTCCAGAGCACGTCCTGCACGTAGGTGCTGCCGGTCTTCGGCGCACCGACGTGCAGGAAGACGCGTCCGGCCATGGCGCACAGGGTGGCACACCGGCGGCAGAATGCGACGCCGGGATCAACGCGTCCATCTACCGCACGGGTGCCGTTCGCGGGCCGGTCATCTCGCGGCCGGTCCCCGCTCACCCGGGCCCGGCAAAAGCCGCCCCCCGCGCGGTTGCGGAGGGCGGCAGCGGCCACGCCTCACTTCTTCTGCGTCTCCGTGGTCGAGGGGTGCAGCTCGGTGGTCGTCTCGGTGACGAACCGGCCGGTGCTCGCGCTGCGATGGACCTCCTGGTCCCCGCCGCTCTTGTCGCCCCCGACGTGCTCGGTGGTCGTGTGCTTCGGGTCGCGCTCGGCGGTGCTCTCCTGGACGAACCGGCCACTGCGGGCGCTGCGGTTGACCTCGTGCTCGGTGCCTGCCACCGGAAACCTCCTGGGGGTGTCGTCAATGTCCTGTTCCTGACCTGCCCACCGAGGGAGACCCCGAAACAAACCGTCAGCCGTCGGTATCGAGGATCCGGCGGACGCCGGCGAACATCCGGAAGATCTCGATGCGCCCGTCGAGGAAACCCATCCGGTAGTCGGCGCCGGTGACCGGATGCCGGGCCCGGTCGGCGTCCCGGGTGCCGGCCAGCGCGTCGATCCGGCCGGCGCCGTAGGCCCGCAGCGCGTCGTCCATGAATCCTCCGCGTCCGTGAAAAGCCCAGCTCAGCACGCACGGATACCGCGCGGCACCGGCCTTACACCCGACCTGCGCCCGGCCGATCCGGCAGCCGGTGCACCGACGGTGAGCACCCCTTCGACCAGCGGTGACATCGGCCCGGCGGCGCCGCAACCGGAAGGCACCCCGGCGGGCCGGGCACGATGCTCCGCCGGCCGGATCCGCGGCCGATACAGGACTCGTGAAGCGTCTACCCGTCGGTGCCGTCCCCGTGCTCGCCACGGTGCTGGCGCTGCCCACGTCGCTGGCGCCGGGGTCGGTGCTCGCGCAGGTGACCTACCCGGTCGCCTTCGCCGGCCTGGTGGTGCTGGCGTGGCTGGGACTGCGCCGGCGCACCGGCCGGGCCCGGGTCGCGCACGGCCTGATGGCCGGCGCGCTCACCGTCTGGCTCTGCGGCGACCTGCTGTACGCGCTGCTGGTCTGGCACTTCGGTGAGCTGGGCGACGTATCCGCCGCCGACGTCCTGTGGGTGCTGGGCTATCCCCTGCTGGCCGCCGGGCTGGTGCTGATGGTCCGGCTCCGGGCGCCCGGCCGGCTGCGCGAGGCCGCCCTGGACGTGCTGGCCATGGCCACCGTGGTCGCGGCGCTGTTCTGGCAGTTCATGGTGGCGCCCGAGGTGTCCGGCTCCACGATGTCGTGGGCCGTGCTGTTCACCGCGTTCTATCCGTTCGGCGACGTGCTGCTGTTCGCGGCCGGCGCCCTGGTGGTGCTCACGCCGGGCGAGCGGGCCGGGCCGACCCGGTACCTGGTGGCCGCCCTGACGGTCACCTTCGTCGGCGACGTGACCATCTCGGCGGCCTCCCTGGTGCTCCCGGACTTCGACACCGGTCACCTGGACGGCCTGCTGCTGCTGGCCAACGGCCTGTTCGCCGCCGCACTCTGGCACCCGGCCGAGAAGGGCCTGGCCAGCGCGCCCAAGCCGGACGCGGAGCGGCTGCACCCGGCCCGGGTGGTCTTCCTCGGCGTCTCGCTGCTGGCGCTGCCCGCGCTCAGCGACGTGCGGATCAACAACGCGATGATCCACCGGACCACCATGCTGGCCGCCATGATGCTGCTCACCGCCATCGTGCTCGTCCGGTTCACCCTGGTGGTGCGCGAGCAGGAGCTGGCGCGCGCCGCGCTGGCCCACCGGGCCACCCACGACCAGCTCACCGGCCTGATCAACCGGCAGGAGCTGCACGCCCGGCTGGCCGCCGCGCTGCTCCTGCGCGCCGGCGGCGGCCCGGTGGTGCACTTCCTCGACCTGAACGGCTTCAAGCCGGTCAACGACCGGTACGGCCACGCCGCCGGCGACTTCGTGCTCAGCGAGGTGGCCCGGCGGCTGCGCGCCACGGTCCGGGAGACCGACACCGTCGCCCGGCTCGGCGGTGACGAGTTCGTGGTGCTCTCCGGCACCCCCGACGACGCCGCCGCGATCACCGACCGGCTCCGCACCGCCGTCACCGCACCGCTGCACTACCAGGGGCACGACCTGCGGATCGGCGTCAGCGTCGGGCACGCCTCGGCCGCCGGGCTCGACGACCCCACCTCGGACGCGCTGCTGGCCGCCGCCGACGCGGACATGTACCGGGAGAAGGCCGCGGCGCCGGCGGAGGTCACGAGCCCGGTGTGAGGCGGACGATCTCGCCGGCGCGGCGGGCCCGCTCGGCCGCCCACACCACCCGGTGGGACGCCAGGCTCCGGGCCGCATCCGACGGGATCAGCGCCGGGTCGCCGGTCGCGACCGCCGCCAGGAACGCCGCCACCAGGGCCTCGTCGCCGCCGCCGTGACCGTCGGCCGCGCCGGAGTCCAGCGTCGTCTCCGCACCGGTACGGAAGTCGACATGCCGCAGCCGCCGGCCGTCCCCGTCGAGGTAGCCGTGGGTGCCCATCAGCCGGGTGTGCCGGTGCTCCATCGGGGTGAACGCGCTCATCGTGAACGAGCACGTCGCCCCGCCGGTGAACTCCATCAGCACCACCTGGTGGTCCACCACGTCGTTGTCCGCGGCGTACACGCAGCGGCCGTACGGGCCGGTGCGCAGCGCGTGCAGCACGGCCTGTTCGGTGGCCTCCTCGGTGACCGCGCCGAGCGGCCAGAAGTGCTGCGCCGGGTCGGCGAGCGCACCGAGATACAGCCGCTTCGCCGAGTACGGGCAGGCGCTCTCGAGCGGGCAGTCCAGGCAGCGGTCCGCGGCGCCGTCCGGGCGTTGCGAGGCCCGGAAGTGGGTGCGGCTGCCGAACGAGCTGACCCGCTCGGGCACGCCGCCGAACAGGTGCACCAGCCAGTCGATGTCGTGGCACGACTTGGTCAGCAGCATCGGCCCGGAGTCGTCCTCGCGGCGCCAGTTGCCCCGCACGAACGCGTGCGCGTGGTGCCACCAGCCGACCGGCTCCAGGTGCTCGACGCTGACCAGCCGGCCGATCCGGCCCTCGTCCAGCAGCCCCTTCACCAGTCTCGTGTACGGCGTGTACCGCAGCACGTGGCACACCGCGAGGATGACCCCGGCACGGACCGCCGCGGCGGCGATCTCGGCCGCCTCGGCCTCGGTCGGCGCCATCGGCTTCTCCAGCAGCAGGTGGTAGCCGAGCCCGGCCAGGGCCACGGCCGGCGCGCGGTGCAGGCGGTCCTGGGTCGCGACGACGGCGGCGTCGGCGAGCCGGCCCGCGGCGGCCAGGCCGGCCCAGTCCGCGTACACCCGGGCGGCGGGGATGCCGAACTCGGCGGCGGCGCCGGCCCGGCGGTGCGGGTCGGGCTCGGCGACGGCGACCACCCGGCCCTGCCCGGAGGCGACCGCGTGCCGGGCGTACGTCCGGCCACGCAGCCCCGCACCGACCAGCGCGAGGGTGACCATCTAGCGCGCCGCGGTGCTGGTCGCGGCGAGCAGCCGCAGCGCGTCGGCGACCGTGCCGGCCATCGCGGTCCGGGCCGGCGCCAGGTATCGGCGCGGATCCACCAGGGCCGCGTCGCCGCCCAGGGACTCGCGGACCGCGCCGGTGAACGCGCTGTTCAGGGCCGTGCCGATGTTCACCTTCACCATTCCACCACGGACCGCCGCGACCAGCTCGTCGTCCGGCACGCCGGAGGAGCCGTGCAGCACCAGCGGCACCGGCACGGCCGCCCGGAGCCGGGCGATCAGCTCGTGGTCGAGGCGGGCGGTCCGGCTGCTCATCGCGTGCGAGGAACCGACCGCGACGGCGAGCGCGTCGACCCCGGTGGCGGCCACGTAGGCCGCGGCCTCGGCCGGGTCGGTCCGGACCCCGGGCGCGTGGGCGCCGTCCTTGCCACCGACCTCGCCCAGCTCGCTCTCCACCCACAACCCCCGGGCGTGGCCCCGGCGCACCGCGGCCGCCGTGGCGGCGACGTTGGCCGCGTAGGACAGTTCCGACGCGTCGTACATGGCGGAGCCGAAGCCGTGGTCCGCGGCCTGGTCGAACAGCTCGTCGCTGCGCACGTGGTCCAGGTGCAGGCCGACCGGCACCGCGGCGGCCTCGGCGATGGCCCGGGCGGCCGCCGCGATCGGGGCGAGCCGGCCGTGATGGAAGCGGACGGCGTTCTCGCTGATCTGCAGGATCACCGGCAGCCCGGCCTGCTCGGCGCCGGTCACGATGGCCTCGGCGTGCTCGACGGTGATGACGTTGAAGGCGCCCGCGCCGCCGCCGGCGGACCGGGCCCGCGCGACGATCTCGCCGGTGGGTGTGTACACAGGGGATCCTCTCTCAGGCCGCGCTGACCCGGACGGCGGGCAGCAGGCGGTGGTAGGTGTCGCGGTCGACGGCGCCGGCGCCGGGCGCGGCGACGGCCGCCGCCGACAGGGCGACGGCGTCGGCGAGCAGCGCCGGCCAGGGGGTCCGGTCCCGCAGGCCGCGGGAGAGCGCCGCGACGCAGGCGTCGCCCGCTCCGGTGGGATTACCGGCGAGCCGCTCCGGTGGTACGCCGTGCCAGGCGCCCTCGCCGGTCAGCGCGAGCACACCCCGCGGCCCCCGGGAGACGACCACCGCGCGGGCCCCGTGATCCAGGACCACGGTCGCGTCGGCCATCTCCTGCCCCGCCGAGGCGGCGGGCACCGGGGCCGGGGCGCGGGCCGGCGCCAGCAGGGCGCCCAGTTCGGCGGCGTTGGGCTTGGCCAGGTCGGGGCCGGCGGCCAGCCCGTGACGCAGCGCCGCGCCGCTGGTGTCCAGCACCGTGCGGACCCCGGCGGCCGCGGCGAGCCGGATCAGGTGGGCGTACCCGTCGACCGGGACGCCCGGCGGGAGCGACCCGCTGAGCGCCACCACCGACGCCTGGCCCAGCAGCTCGCGGAAGCGGGCGACGAACTCCGCCCACTCCCCCGCCGTGACCCGCGGGCCCGGCTCCCAGAACCCGGTGGCGTCGTCCCGATCGGCCACCGCGACCGTCCGCCGGGTCTCGTCCGCGATCGCCACGAACGCGGCCGGCACCCCCTCGGCGGCCAGCAGCGCGGCCACCCGGTGCCCGGTGGCGCCGCCCAGCAGGCCGGTGGCCAGCACCGGCTCGCCGAGCGCGTGCAGCACCGCCGCCACGTTGAGGCCCTTGCCGCCGGGCCGCTCGGCGACGGCCGCGACCCGGTGGGTGCCGTGCGGCACCAGCGCGTCGACCCGGTACGTGAGGTCGAGCGCCGGATTCAGCGTGACCGTGAGGATCATCGCGTCAGCAGGCGCTGTAGACGTACGTGCCGCTGCCCGGGGCGGTGACGTCGAGATCCCGGCGGACCACCGAGACCCGGGCGCCGACCGCCTTGCACGCCTTCTTGTACGCGCTGCTGGTGTACTCGATGACGATCAGGTTGTCGCCGTAGACGTCGGTGAAGTCACCGCACTCGCCGTAACGCCCGCACTCCTCGGCGATCGCGAAGTCGAGCCCGGCCGCCTTGCCCTGGCCCTCCAGCGACGTGGTGTTCTTCTGGGCGATGGCGAGCCCGGCGGCGTGCGCGTGCGGAGCCAGCAGCCGCAGGTACGCCACCGCCTGGTCCCGGGTCAGCAGGGTGTCGAAGCGGTCGTAGGTGTCGATGTTGTCGGGCTCGATCGCCTGGTATCCCCGCGCCGCACAGCCGTCGATCCAGCCGTTGACGATCGCGGCCAGCGCGGTGCGCTTGGCGGGCGTGCGGATGTCCAGGACGATCTCGTCCCAGGCGCCGTCGATGACGTACGCGCCGGCGGCGTCGCGCAGCAGCAGGTCGTCGTGGTTCTGCTGCCACCACGCCACCTCCTGCGGCTGCACCTGGAACGCGTTGACGTAGCAGATGTTGTAGAGCCCCGCGGCCGGCGCGGCCTCCCGGTCCCGGCTGACCACCCGGACGCCGGCGGGTGGGGTGTAGGCGCCGCCGATCTGGTAGTCGAACGGCGCGTTGACCGGTGGCGGCGTGACGGCCGCGGCCCGGCCGGTGAGGGTGGTGGTGGCCGCGTCCGCCTGGAGGGTGAACCCCACGGCGAGGGCGAGGGCGGCGGTGCCGGCGACGAGACAGTGCCGAACGGTACGGGTGATCACGACTGAGACTCCCGGGGATGCTCAGGGATCTGCCCCGCCTCGGGTGCGGTGAACCACCCTGGCGAAGGAGGTGCCGGGCTGGCTACCGGCTGGGCTCGATCGTTGTCAGCGATTCAACTGATCGAACGCACAGGTGTCAACTGTCGTTTGTGCGCGTATGGTGCTCCCGGTACCTGTCACAGGGGAACAAAAGGGCAAGTGGACAACATGGAGTGTTCACTTGTACACCGGCTGAGGAGTTGACTCGTGGACGTACTCGTGGTGGGCGACGCCAACCCGGACCTGGTGCTGCGCGGCGATGTGCGCCCGCGCTTCGGCCAGGCCGAGCAGTTGCTGACCGGGGCGGACCTGGTGCTCGGCGGCTCCGCGGCGATCACCGCGGCCGGCTGCGCCCGGCTGGGCCTGGACACCGCCCTGCTCACCGCCGTCGGCGACGACGTGTTCGGCGACATCACCCGCGAGCGGCTCACCGAGCGCGGCGTCGCGCTGATCCTGCCCCGGGCGGCCACCGGCCTGCCGACCGGGCTCAGCGTGATCCTCACCCCGGACGGCGACGACCGGGCGATCCTCACCCTGCCGGGCACGATCCCGGCGCTGCTGCCGGAGGACATCACCGACGAGCACCTGGCCGGCACCCGCCACCTGCACGTGGCGTCGCTCTACCTGCAGCCGCGGCTGGCCGCCGGGCTGGCCGGGGTGTTCGAGCGGGCCCGCGCCCTCGGGGTGGGCACGTCGCTGGACACCAACTGGGACCCCACCGAGAAGTGGGAGTCCATCACCGACATCCTGGCGCACACCGACGTGTTCCTGCCCAACGCCGCCGAGCTGCGCGCGGTGACCGGCGAGCAGCAGGTCGACAAGGCCGCGGCGCAGCTGGTGGCGGCCGGCACGACCGTGGTGATGAAGAACGGCGCGGCGGGCGCCCGCGCCTGGTGGCCGGGCGACGAGAGCGCGGCGCCGGGCCTCGCCGTCGAGGTCGTCGACACGACCGGCGCCGGTGACAGCTTCAACGCCGGGTTCCTGGCCGCCCGGCTGGGCGGCCTGAAGATCGGCGAGGCCATCCGCTGGGCCGCGGTGGCCGGCTCCCTGAGCACCCGGGCAGCCGGCGGCACCGCCGCCCAGCCCACCCGCGACGAGATCAGCCCGACGCAACCCTGACCGGCACGCCCGGCCCGACCACCCACCTCGCTGAATCGCCCCCGGGCGATTCAGCCCTTCAGGCCACTGAAGGTCATGGTGGCGATGAAGCGCTTCTGCGCCACCAGGAACGCGATGATGAGGGGCATCGTGGTGATCACGTTGCCCGCCATCAGTTGGGCCCACTCGGTGCGCCGGGTGCCCTGGAAGCTGGCCAGCCCGACCTGCAGGGTGAACCGGGTGTCGTCGCTGATCGCCACCAGCGGCCAGAGCAGGTCGTTCCAGCTGGACAGCAGCGTGAAGATCGCCAGGGTGGCCAGCGCCGGGCGGGCCAGCGGCAGCACCACGCTGACGAACGTGCGCAGCGTGCTGCACCCGTCCAGCCGGGCGGCCTCCTCCAGCTCGACCGGCAGCGACAGGAAGAACTGGCGCATGAGGAAGATCCCGAACGCCGACGCCAGCCACGGCACGAACGCCGCCGCGAGCGTGTCCACGATGCCGGCCCGGGCGAACATCAGGTACGTCGGGATCATCAGCAGCTGCATCGGGATCATCACGGTGGCGACGACGGCCAGGAACGCCACGCCCCGGCCGGCGAACTTGAGCCGGGCGAAGCCGTAGCCCGCCAGCGAGCACAGGATCAGGTGCGCGACCACCGCGATCGTGGACACCAGCACGGTGTTGGCGAACCAGCGCACGATGTGCGACTCGCTCAGCAGCGTCCGGTAGCCCTCGAGGTGCAGGCTGCTCGGCAGGAACCGGGGCGGGAACTGGTTGATCTCCTGCGCGGTCATGAACGAGGTCAGCACCATCTGCACCAGCGGCAGCACGAAGACCAGCGCCAGCGGCATGAGCAGCAGGTGCCAGGGGCTGAACGGCAGGCGGCGTAGCACTAGAAGGCCCCCGATCCGGAGCGGCGGTTGTAGCCGATGACCGCCACGGTCAGCAGCATCGTCACGGCGAAGAGCAGGTAGGCGACGGCGGCGCCGTAGCCCAGCCGCTGGGTCTGGAAGGCCAGCTCGTAGATGTAGTAGACGACGGTCTGGGTGCTGTTCAGCGGCCCGCCGCGGGTGGTGGTGTAGATCAGGTCGAACAGCTGCATCGCCGTGATGGTCTGCCAGATCGCCGTGAACACGGTGACCGGGCGCAGCTCCGGCAGCGTGATGTGCCGGAAGACGCGCCACTTGCTCGCGCCGTCCACGGTGGCCGCCTCGACGAGCTCCTTGGGGATGTCCTGCAGGGCGGCCAGGTAGATGACCGCGCAGAAGCCGACCTCACCCCAGAGCGCGATCAGGCAGATGACGATCAGCGCCTGGCCCGGGCTCTCCAGGAACTGCTGGGCGGGCAGGCCGAGCCGGCGCAGCGTCTCGTTCGCCGCGCCGAACTGCGGGTTGAACACGAAGCTGGCCAG
This sequence comes from Actinoplanes sp. NPDC049599, assembly GCF_044465625.1. Classification (NCBI taxonomy): domain Bacteria; kingdom Bacillati; phylum Actinomycetota; class Actinomycetes; order Micromonosporales; family Micromonosporaceae; genus Actinoplanes; species Actinoplanes sp. NPDC049599. The sequence continues at coordinate 130,356 of NZ_JBITLX010000005.1, read as the reverse complement.
GATGCCGGTGGCCGCGGCCGAGGCCACGTACGGCACGAAGATGCAGGTGCGGTAGAAGCCGATGAACCGGATCTTCTGGTTCAGCGCGACCGCGATCAGCATGCCGAGCAGGATCGAGCCCGGCACGAACAGGGCGGTGAGCACCAGCGTGTGCTGCGCCGCGGCGATCGCGTCCGGGTCGCCGACGATCCGCTGGTAGTTGCGCCAGCCGACGTCGGTGGCCGGCGCGATCCCGTTCCACTTGGTGCGCGAGATGAAGAACGCCCAGACCGCCGGGAAGATCGACAGCCCGACCACCAGCAGCGTGGCCGGCCCGGCGAAGGCCCACCCGGTCAGCGAGCGGCGGGCCGCCCGGCCGCGCGGCGAGCGCGGCCGGGACACCTCCGGCGAGGCCGTACGGGGCGTTGCCGCGAACGTCAGCGCCATCACTCCTCCAGCGCGTCGGCCGACTTGCGGGCGGCCTCGTCGAGGGCCTCCTTCGGGGTGGCCGCGCCCTGCAGCACCTTGGCGATCCCGTCGCCGACGGCGCGGGACATCACCTCGTAGCCGGCCACGGTGGGCCGGGCCTGCTTGGCGTTGGCCAGGTTGTCGAAGAACTTCTGCCCGCCCGGGTACTCCTTGACGTAGGCGGCGAACTCGGGCGTGCTCTGCTCGCTCGACCGCAACGGCAGGTTACCGACCGCGAGGTTCCACTTGGCGTCGATCTGCGCGCTGGTCAGCCATTTGATGAAGTCGCGGGAGGCGCCGGCCCGGTTGGCGTCGTCGTGGTCGAAGAGCACCCACAGGTCGGGACCGGAGACGGTCTGGTGGTCGCCGTTCACGCCGGGCAGCGCGGCCACCCCGTAGTCGAGCTTGGCCTCCTTGATCTCCAGCAGCGCCCACGGGCCGGAGAGCATCATCGCGATGCGCCCGCTGTTGAACAGCCGGGCGTACTTCTCGTCGGTCTGGTCGAGGTACATCGACTTGTCGTCGACGGCCATCACCCGCAACGTCTCCAGGGCCTTGACGCCGGCGTCGGAGTTGAACGCCGGTTTGGTGCCGTCCAGGATCTTGCCGCCGTTCTGCCAGAGCAGCGGCCACAGGTGCCAGGTGGTGTCCTCGCTGCCGGAGACCGAGTACGCCGTGCCGTAGGTGTTCGTCGCCGGGTCGGTCAGCCTCTTCGCCGCCTCGCGGAACTGCTCCCAGGACCAGTCGTCGGCGGGCGGGGCGAGCCCGGCGGCGGCGAAGAGCTTCTTGTTGTAGATCAGCGCCAGGTTGTCGACCAGCGCCGGGATGCCGATCACCTTGCCGTCGGAGGTGGCCACCGTACGGGCCGCCGCCGGCATCTCGGTCCACCCGAACGACGGGTCGGCGACGAAGCCGGTGAGGTCCTGGGTCTTCCCGCTGGCGGCGAGGTCGCCGGCCCAGTTGCCGAACGCGTACGAGATGTCGGGGTAGCTGCCGCCGGTGAAGCCGGCGGAGAGCTTGGTCAGCAGGTCGTCCGTGGTGGGCGCGCCCGCCGAGGTCTTGATCGTGACGTTGGGGTGGGCGGCGTGGTACTCCGCGGCCAGGCCCTCGGCAACCTTCTCGGCCTCCGAGGTCTGCCCGGTCCACCAGGTGAGGGTCACGGCGGCCGCGGGGTCGTAGCCCTGCGCCGCGTCGCCGTCGTCGGCCTCGCCGCCCGTGCAGGCCGCGGTCAGCAGCAGTGCCGCGCTCGCGGCGGCCAGCAGCCGGGTGGCCGGGCCGCGCCGAATGGAGGTCATCGGAGTACCTACTTTCGTCAAACCGCGTCGGTGAGGACGACGGATCTGGTGAGCAGCCGGGGGCGGTCGGGGTCGAGGCCGCGGTGCGCGGCCAGGGCCAGGGCGAAACGCTGGGCGAGGACCAGCTGGGCGAGCGGGTCACGGTCGTCGCGGTAGGTGGTGGCTCCCGCCGCCCGGGCGACCTCGTCGAGCCCGAGCGGCACCGCGCCGAACGAGAGGACGAGGCTGCGTGCGCCGGCGACGGCGACCGGCCCGTGCCGGAAGTCCATCGCCGGGTACGACTCCGAGTGGGCCTGCGCGGCCTCCCGGACCTTGAGGGCCGCCTCGTGCGCCAGCCCGACGGTCCAGCCGGTGCCGAGGAAGACCAGGTGGTCGATGGCGGCCGGGTCGGCCGGCAGCGGCGCCACGAGCGCGGCCCGGCCGTCGTCGGCCAGGTGGCTCAGGTCCTCGCCGAACGCGGCGCGGGCCAGCGCCAGCACCGTGGTCGGGAAGCGGGTCTGCACCACGCTGCGCTCGTCGGCGAAGTCGAGCAGCAGCCGGGTCTCGGCGAGCGTGTCGACCGGCTCACCGGCGACGGCGGTGACCGCCACCCGGTGGGTGCCCGCGGGCACCTGCCGCAGCGCGTCGAGCACCTCGGTGGAGGTGCCCGAGCGGGTGATCGCGACGACCCGGTCGTAGCGGCGCCGCGGGACGTACTCGGAGGCGCAGACCGCGTCGGTCTCGCCGAGGCCGGCGCCCTCCCGCAGCTCGGCGATGCTCTGGGCGACGAACCACGAGGTGCCGCAGCCCAGGACCAGCACCCGCTCCCCCGGCACGGCGAGCTCGTGGCGGGCCTGGGCGGTCAGGGCGAGGCCCCGCTCCCAGGTGGCGGGCTGGCTGGCGATTTCCTCCGACGTGTCGTTCATGGTCGAGGATTATGCTCGTTTGTTTTCGCTTCACAAGGTTTCACGTCCAAACGAGCATTCCACGATGCACGTCTCTGTCTCGCTACCGCAGCGCCTCGGGAATCAGGTCGCCGTGCGCGGCGGTCAGTTCGTCGCACAATGCCCAGATCTGGTCCAGCGGTAGGGTGGCCGCGGTGTTCGGATCGACCATCGCCGCCTGCCGCACCATCCGCTTGTCACCGGTGATCGCCGCCTGCACGGTCAGCTGGCCGACGTTCACAAAACCGCGGTTCAGCGCGGCGCACTGCGGGGGCAGCGCGCCGACCCGTTCCGGGCGTACGCCCAGCGCGTCGACCACGCACGGCACCTCGACGGCGTAGTCCTCGGGCAGGTTGCTGATCAGCCCCCGGTTGGCGACGTTGCCGTGGATCCGGCGCAGCGTCCCGGTGACCATGCTGTGGATGACCTGCGGGGCGTACTCGGTGGCGTCGCGGCTGACGTCCAGCGGCTCGCCGGCCAGCACCGAGGCGCGCACGGCGTGGTACTCGGCCACGTTGTCGGCGCTGATCCGCAGGTAGTCGCCGACCGGGATGCGCAGTCGCGCGATCTCGGCGTCGTCGTGCAGGTACCAGGGCAGGTACTCCGAGGAGTGCTCGCTGGTCTCGGTCGGGAAGTACCCGAGCCGGGCGTACATGTCCATCCGGACCCGGCGGCGCAACTGCGGGTCGCGGGCCAGCAGCTCGTCCAGCCGCGGGTAGAGGCTCTCGCCGCGGTGCTCGAAGCGCAGCAGCCACGCCTGGTGGTTCACTCCCGCCCCGGTGTAGTCCACTTCCCCGTACGGCACGCCGAGCAGCTCGCTCAGGTCGCGCACGGTCCAGTAGACCGAGTGGCACAGCCCGACGGCCTTGAGATCCGGCGCCACCGCCGCGAGGTAGCCGATGTTCATCGCCATCGGGTTGGTGTAGTTGAGCAGCCAGGCCTGCGGGCACAGCTCGCGCATGTCCCGGGCGATGCCGTCGAGCACCGGGAACGTGCGCAGCGCGCGGAAGATGCCGCCCACGCCGAGGGTGTCGCCGATGGTCTGGCGCAGCCCGTACCTCGCCGGGATCTCGAAGTCGCGGACGGTGGCCGCGTGCATGCCGACCTGGATGGCGTTGATGACGAAGTCGGCGCCGTCGAGCACCGCCCGCCGGTCCAGGCTGGTGGTGATGACCGGCTTCGCGCCGAGTTGTTCGGCTGTCCGGCGGGCGATCGCCTCGGCCGTCTCCAGGCGCTCGGCGTCGATGTCGTGCAGGGCGAGGGTGACCTCGCGCAGCTCGTCGAAGGAAAGGATGTCGGCGAGCAGCTCACGGGTGAACACGACGCTGCCCGCGCCGAGAAAGGCGATCACTGTCATGGCGGGATTGTTGGCGGTTCCGTCCCGAACGCGCAAGGAAATCTGGCCTTTCGCTTGGAAACGAACTACAGTGACTGCGCGTTTGATCATTCGTTCTGATGAGGGTCCATGCCACAGAGTTCGCTGCGCCGGGCCGACCGGGTCTCGGCCATCCTGGACCGGGTGGCCAGCCACGGCTCGGTCGACGCCGGGCACCTGGCCGACGAGTTCCGGGTCTCGCCCGCCACGATCCGCCGCGACCTGCAGGTGCTGGAGGACCAGCGGCTGCTGTCGCGCACCCACGGCGGCGCGGTCGCGGTCGACGTCGCGTACGAGCTGCCGGTCCGCTACCGGGTGGGCCAGCACCGCGAGGAGAAGGCCCTGGTCGCGCAGAAAGTCGCGGCGCTGCTGCCCAAGGGCCCGCTGACCCTGGGCCTGACCGGCGGCACGACGACCCACCTGCTGGCCCGCCTGCTGGCCGAGCGGGTGGACCTGACCGTGGTGACCAACGCGCTGAACATCGCCGCCGAGCTGGCCCTGCGCCCCCGGCTCAAGCTGATCATGACGGGCGGGGTGTCGCGCACCCAGTCCTACGAGCTGGTCGGGCCGATCGCGGACCAGGCGCTCGCCGGGCTGAACATGGCGGTGGCGGTGGTCGGGGTGGACGGGATCAGCGCCCGCGGCGGCCTGACCACCCACGACGAGATCGAGGCGAACACCAACGCGGTGATGATCCGGCGCGCGGACCGGGTGATCGTGGTGGCCGACGGCTCGAAGGTGGGCAAGGTCTGCCTGGCCGGCATCTGCGCGATCACCGACGTCGCGACCCTGGTCACCGACGCCAGCGCGGACCCGGCCGGCATCGAGGCGATCCGCCGCGCCGGCACCGAGGTGATCGTCGCCGGCCCGCCGGCCTGAGCCGGCTCAGGGTCGGCTCAGGGTCGGCTCAGCCGGCGCAGCGCCGCGGTGAACGCGGGGCCGTCGTCGCCGAGCCGGGCGAAGAAGGCCGCGTCGCACGCCTCCACCGCGACCACCGCCCGGTTGGCGAGCTCGCGGCCGGCCGGGGTGACGGCCAGCGCGCGGGCCCGCCGGTCGGTGGGGTGCTCCGGGCGGTGCACCAGCTCGCGGCCCTCCAGCGCGCGCAGGACCTGCGAGGTCATCATCGGATCGGTGGCGGCGAGATCCGCCAGCGCCTTCTGGGTGACCGGGCCGGACGACCCGAGATAGGTCAGCGTCGCCAGCAGGACGAACTGCACGTGGGTGAGGCCGAACGGCTTCAGCGCGGTCCGCTGCGCGGCCTGCCACCGGTTGCCGACCTGCCACAGCAGCAGGCCCGGACTGTCGTCCGCACTGTCATGCCGGGTCGCGAGGCTCACGACGGTGTCACCGGGGAGGCGCCGAGCATGGCCGTCCCGATCGCCGCGAAGTCGTGCGCGCTGAGCGGGACGAGCCCGCGACGCAGCTGCTGGCCCCAGCCCGGGGCCGCGGTGAGGTCGAGCGGCAACGACCGGACCGGCGTCTCGACGGCCTCGGGGCGGTAGCGCACCCGGCGGCGCCACGGGCGGAAGTCGCCCTCGGCGGCCTGCCAGATCTCGTCGTCGGGCAGCTCCCCGATGGCCGTGAAGGCCTGCAGGGCCTCGCTGCCGCGCAGGCTGGTGCGCGGCGAGTAGTAGATCAGCCAGTCGCCGGCCCCGAGCCGGGCCAGCCCGGCACGCTTGCCGTGGCCGAGCTGCGCGATGCCCAGCCCGGCGCCGCGGCGGACGTGGTCGCGGCAGACCACCCCGAGCCAGTACTTCATGCCGGCACCCCCGCCGCGCGAGCCGCCGCCTCCAGGCGGGTGAGGTCGGCCGGCAGCCCGTCGGCGATGCCCTTGCCGAGCACCCGGCGCCAGAAGAACGCCAGCGGGCCGGCGAGGGTCACCCGCACCCGCACCTCGGTCAGCCCGTCGGCCGCGGTGCGCACCAGGTGTTCGAAGGTGAGCATGGCGCCCAGCAGCAGAGAGACGTCGGTGAACTCGCGGCCGGGGACGAGCGAGGTGATGACGAACTTCGTCGTGGGGCCGCCCTTGGGCTTGAGCGCGCCGGTGGCGCCCGTCTCGAACGGCCCGTCGAGGCGGACCCACTCGGTGTCGGTGTTCCAGCTCGGCCAGGTGGCCATGTCGGCCCAGCGCGCGAAGAAGGCGGCGGCGGGAACGTCGGTGGTGATCAGTGCGGTGGCGATCGTCGTCATGCAATTAGTATGCGCGCTTAGTATCTCGTGGTCAAGTCGGCCGCGGCGCCCCGTCCGGCCGCCCGGCTCGCCGCGAGGAATTGAAGGGCGTCTCTAGACGGCGGCACGGCCGGGACGTATGGTGCAGGCGATTGTGGGAGCGCTCCCACCGACGTTCCCCGGAGATGACCAGCAGGAGGATCCGATGCGCCAGCTCGTGCGCGCTCTCATCATCGGCGGTGTGCTGTTCTCGGCGGCCGCCTGCGGCACCGCGACCAACCCCGCCCCGGGCGGGCCGGGCGTGGGCATCGGCTCCGCCGTCGCGCCGGCGCCGGGCGCGGTGGCCAGCGATTCCTCGATCAAGTCCTCGTGCGAGGCGATCGGCAAGGTGTACAGCAAGAACATGGCGCCGGTCGCCGAGGCGCTCAGCAAGCTGACCGAGGGCGCCGACAAGAAGACCAGGCAGCAGGCGCAGCAGGCCCTGAAGGCGTTCGCGACCGACCTGCGCGGGGCCACCCAGCAGAGCGCCGACCCGCAGCTGCGCACCGACGGCAAGAAGACCGCCGACCAGCTCACGGCCAAGGCAGCCGACGCGGACCTGTTCAGTAAGATCAAGACGACTGAGGACGTGAACACGGTGCTCGGCTCCACGTTGAAGCAATGGCTGTCCCCCATCGAGCAACACTGCTCCTGACCGGGCACGAGCCGGGCCGGGAGCACCGTCGCGTTCGCCAAGCGGCTGCGGAAACGAGGCGACATGCGGTGGTTCCGGCTCGGCAAACGGCAGGTGGAGCACGATCCGGCACGGCAGCAGGCGCTGCGCCGGCAGGTCCGGCAGGAGTTCGGCCGGCACGTGCCGGTGCGGTTCCCCGAGCAGGCGGAGGCGGTCGGCCGGCTGCTGGACGACGACGACGGCCTGACCGTCGCGGCGGAGATCCTGCGGGAGTTCGCCGACGCCGCGCACGCCGAGCTCCGCGCGCAGGCCGCCGAGCTGCACCGGCGTACCGGTCACGGGCTCGTGGTGGACCGCCGGAACTACCGGCCGCTGTGGCAGGAGGCCGGGCAGTACCTGCGCTGGTCGCTCTTCGAGCTGCCCGCCGGGCTGCACCCGTACGTGCAGGTCGCCGCGGCCGTCACGGTCGTCGGTGACCGGGCCCGGCGGTCGGTCCGGGTGACCGATCCGGAGCCGCTGCTCGGGTACGTGTTCGAGGTGCTCGACCTGACCCTGGCCGGCTGGGAGTACGGCCGCGTCCAGGTGGACGTGGACGCCGCCGCCCTGGCCGCGCGGCTGATCCTGACCGCCCGGGAGCTGCGCGCGGCCATGCCGGAGCCGCCTCCGCTGCCGCCACCGGTCCGGGAGCTGATGCGCCGCAACAACACCGTCGAGGTGTCCGACCCCAGCGGCAGCCGGATCGTCGGCGCCTACAACCCCGGTATGGAGATGCGACAGTCCCTTCTGGTCTGAGTCCTTCCTGGGTAACGTCATTGCCGGCGTGTTACCGGGAGGGGCCATGCACATGCATCTGCGTCGTGCTGTCGCTGTTCTGCTGTCCACGATGCTCACCGGCGGCCTGGCCACGGCCCCCGCCGCGGCCGCGCCACCCGGGCGGGTCGACGGCGGCCTGCCCGGCCGGCATTCGCTGCGGGCGCCGGTCACCGACGAGAACTTCTACTTCGTCATGGCCGACCGGTTCGACAACGGCGAGGTCGGCAACGACCGCGGCGGGCTCGGCGACGACCCGCTGGTCTCCGGCTTCGACCCCACCCGCAAGGGCTTCTACAACGGCGGCGACCTCGACGGGCTGCTGCGCCGCATCGACTACGTCCAGGGCCTGGGCACCGACTCGATCTGGCTGACGCCCAGCTTCAAGAACAAGGCCGTGCAGCTCGAGGACGGCCCGTCGGCCGGCTACCACGGCTACTGGATCACCGACTTCACCCAGATCGACCCGCACCTGGGCAGCAACGCCGACCTGCGGGCGCTGGTCGACGCCGCGCACGCCCGGGGCATGAAGGTCTACTTCGACATCATCACCAACCACACCGCGGACGTCATCGGCTACCGGGAGGGCGCCCGGCAGCCGTACGTGTCCAAGGACGTCGAGCCGTACCGGACCGCGGCCGGGCGGCCCTTCGACGACCGGGACTACGCCGGCCGGCCGGGTTTCCCGCCGCTGAGCGCCGAGGTGTCGTTCCCGTACTCGCCGGTGCTGGACCCGGCCGAGCGTGACCTGAAGGTCCCGGCCTGGCTCAACGACGTCACGCTCTACCACAACCGCGGCGACACGACCTTCGTCGGCGAGAACTCGCTGTACGGCGACTTCTTCGGCCTCGACGACCTGTTCACCGAGCACCCGCGGGTGGTGCGCGGGATGACGGACATCTACAAGAAGTGGATCGCCGACTTCGGCATCGACGGCTTCCGGATCGACACCATGAAGCACGTCAACGACGAGTTCTGGCAGAGCTTCGGTCCCGAGGTGCTGCGCTACGCCCGGCAGCAGGGCAAGTCCGAGTTCTTCATGTTCGGCGAGGTCTTCGACACCACCAAGTCCTTCACCTCGCACTTCACCACCCGCGACGACATGCAGGCGGTGCTCGACTTCCCGTTCCAGCAGGCGGCCCGCGACTTCGCCTCGCGCGGGCAGCCGGCCGGCCGGCTCGGCGAGTTCTTCGCCGACGACGACTGGTACACCGACGCCGACTCCAACGTCTACCAGCTGCCGACCTTCCTCGGTAACCACGACATGGGCCGGATCGGCGCGTTCGTGCAGGCCGACAACCCGGGTGCCGGCGACGCCGAATGGCTGGCCCGGGACCGGCTCGCGCACGAGCTGATGTACCTGTCCCGGGGCAACCCGGTGATCTACTACGGCGACGAGCAGGGCTTCACCGGCCCCGGCGGCGACCAGGACGCCCGGCAGACGATGTTCGCCAGCCGGGTGCCCGAGTACCTCGACGACGACCTGCTCGGCACCACGGCGACGCACGCGCAGGACAACTTCGTCACCGGCCACCCGCTCTACCGCAGCATCGCCGACCTGGCCGCGCTCACCCGCCGGCATCCGGCCCTGCGCGACGGCGCCCACCAGCACCGGTACGCCGACGCGGACGCCGGCGTCTACGCCTTCTCCCGCGTCGACCGGGGCCGGCAGCGCGAGTACGTGGTCGCCCTCAACAACAGCGAGCAGGCCCGCACGGCCGCCGTCCCGACATACCTGTCCGGCGGCCGCTTCGACCGCGTGTACGGCACCGGCCCGGCCCGGGTGACCTCGGCCGCCGACCGCCGCCTCACCCTGACCGTGCCCCCGCTGTCCACGGTGGTGTACGCCGCCGCGGACCGGATCCCCGCCGCGCAGGCCGCCCCCGCGGTGTCGCTGGCCGAGCCGGCGCCGGCCGCCGGTGCCCGCGGCCGGATGCAGGTGTCCGCGACCGTCGCCGGCTCCTCCTTCGCCGAGGTCACCTTCTACGCCCGGGCGGGCAACGGCCGCTGGAGCCCGATCGGCACCGACGACACCGCGCCGTACCGGGTGTTCCACGACGTTGCTGGCCTGCGCACCGGGACGCCGGTGCAGTACCGCGCGGTGGTCCTCGACAACGCCGGGCACACCGCCACCAGCCGGAGCCGGCAGACCCGCGTGCCGGCGCCGGCGCTCACCATCGAGGCGCCCGCCGAGGGCAGCAACGTCCGCGGCACCGTCGAGGTCCGCGCGGTCGCCGACCCCGAGCGCGCCACCCACGTGGTCCGCTTCGAGCGCAGCGTCGCCGGCGGCGCGTGGACCACGATCGGCCGGGACGACTCGTCACCGGCGTACACGGTCTTCGACGACCTGGCGCCGCTCGGCCTGGCCGCCGGCACCGAGATCCGCTACCGGGCGATCCTGACCGAACCCGGCGGCACCCGGGTGACCAGCGCGACCCGCACGGTCCGCTACGCCGGGCCGCCGCTGGCGGTGGCCACCGTGCGCTACCACCGCCCGGCCGGCGACTACCCCGGCTGGGGCCTGCACCTGTGGGGTGACGGCATCGACCCGGCGGTGCTGGCCCAGGTGGCCTGGGATCGGCCCTGGCCGGCGGCGCGCATCGTGGACGGCTGGGCCGAGTACGACATCCCGCTCACCGACGACACCAAGCCGGTCAACTTCATCATGCACCTGCCCAGCGGCGACGCCGTGCCGGCCACCCGCGAACCGGGCGGCGACCGGTCGTTCGTGCCGATCAACAGCCCACGGATCTGGCTCCTGCAGGGTGACCCGGCCGTGTACACCAGCCCGCCACCGGCAACGTAGCCGGCCGAAGCCTTCCCGGCCGGGGCCCGGCACTGCGAGAATGCCGGGATGGACGACACCGAGCGCGGCCCGCAGGACGAACCGACCACCGCCGCCGGGATGGACCGGCGCCGCTTCTTCGGCCGCACCCTGCTGGCGGTCGGCGCCACCGCCGGCCTGCTGACCCTCACCGGCTGCCCCGGCGGCGAGCAGGACGACGACGATGACGACGACGGAGACGACGACTAGAGGCCGCCTTCGGGATCATGGTTCACGCCGTTGTCGGAGGCGGCTGATACCGCGTTCGGCGACGTTGCGCTGCCGGTGAGCGGCCTGGTCGAACGCCGGTGGGCGTCCCGGCGCCGCCGCGCCCGCGGGGTTGGGCTTGTTGTCGGCCGGCACGCGCCCGGCACGCTCCGGCGCCGCTCCGGTGTCGCTCAGACCTGGCCGACGTCCGCCGGTTCGTCCGCGTGAGCAGGCCGGGCGGCGACCGACGCGGTCACCGCCATGCCCTGCTTGAGGGTCGCCGCCACCAGGCAGCCGCGTTCCGCGACCTCAACGAGGTGTTCGAGGTCCGCGGGCGGGCACGAGCCGCAGGCCACCTCGATGTGGATCGAGCCGAACCGGCGTGGGTGCGCGGCGAACACGCCGGTGACGCGGCAGGTCGCGTCCTCGACCGGGATGGATCTGGCCTGGGCGGCGGCGTGCAGAGTGCTCATGAAGCAGCCGCCGACCGAGGCGAGCAGCGTCTCACCGCCCATCGGGCCCGCGTCCGATCCCCCGTGCGAGGCCGGGCGGTCCATCACCACGGTGTGATCGCGAATGCTCGCGACGGATGCCGTCTGCCCGCGCTGAGCGAGAGCCACCGTCATTTGATCCATGCTCGCCGTCCTTCTTGTGAAGATCATGGTCGATGTCCTGCGCCGGTCTGCCGAGCCCGCCGATCGTCCGCAACCCGCCGGCACCCCGACTGTAACCGCACTCCACGGGGACGCCGCCGGCTTCAGCACTGCTGAAGTAGCGCCCTTTCGCGTCTCGCCGCCAATATCAACGCATCCCTAGGATGATGCCTGCGTCGTGTCAGGAGGATGCAATTGATCCACATTGGTTGGTCGATGCTTCCTGCCGATAACCACAACGGAGGCAGGTATGGGTCGTCCTCGGGTTCTCATCGTCGGTGCCGGACTGGCCGGCACGGCAACGGCCATCCGGCTGCTGCAGTTCGCGCGCCGGCCCTTGGAGATCGTCTTGCTTGAGCGCCGGGACGACTACCGGTATGCGGGCGTGGCGTACCACCGTGACGGCAACCCCTGGGACCACGTGTTCAACATCCAGGCCGGCCGGATGTCGGCGTTCCGCGAGGATGTCAACGACTTCGTCCGCTGGGCCAACCACGAGGCCGACCGCAGCGGCTGGCGGGCGCCGTGGACGGACTTCACGTTCGACGAGCACGGGCCGGCGCCCCGCCGGATCTACCACGACTACCTGACCGACCGCATCACCGAGGCGCGAGCGGAGGCGTACCCCGGCGTTGATCTCGTCGAGGCCGACGGCGAGGCGGTCGACCTGCACGTCCGTGCGGACCACGTCGAGGTGTCGATCCGGCAGCCGGGCAGCAACGGTGCGGCGCACCCGCGGACCCTGACAGCCGATCACGTGATCCTCGCGACCGGCATGGAGCTCAGGCAGCCGGCGTTCGCCGCCGACGTGCTGGACCATGACGCGTTCATCCGGCACCCGTACTCGACCGACGGCGTACAGCGGCTGCTGGCGACGCCGGCCGAGGCGAGGGTCGTGATCGTCGGAACGGTGCTGAGCGCGTACGACTCGGTGGCGCTGCTCCTGCGCCAGGGCCACACCGGCACCGTCCACCTGGTCTCCAGGTCCGGCGCCGTCCCCCGGACGTACCCGGACCTGCACGAGCACGGCGTGGTGCGGCTCCCTGCCCCGGCAACGTTGTTCGAGCCGTACCGGAACCGGGCGGACTTCCTGGCCCGCGTCCGGGCCGAGTGGGAGGCCGCCTGCCTCGCGGTCACCAGGGACCATCCCGGCATCGACCGGCGGATCGTCACGGAACGAGTCGCCAAGGCGTGGGAGCCCTACCTCCCCCGGGTCATCGACCGGATCCCGACCGACGAGCTGCGGCAGCTGCTCAACGAGTTCAGCACGCAGATCGCCTCGCTGCGGGTCGGCGCGGTGCCCTACACGACCTCGATCGTCGAGCATGCCATGTCGTCCGGCCCCGGCTCGGTCGAGCTTGTCGTCGGCCGGATCGAGGCGGTGAGACCGGCCGCGTCGGGCCGGCTCGACGTCGCCGTGGCGACCCGGACCGGCACCCGCGTCATCCCGGCCGATCTGGTGGTGTGCAACTTCGGCCGGGAGTTCGACTACACCCATGTCGGCTCTCCGCTGTGGACGAACCTGCTGGCCGACGACCTCGTCACCCCGCATCGGCGCACCGGCCGCGGCATCGAGATCAACGACCGGGGCACGCCGCTACGGCCCGACGGCGAGCCGATCGAGATGCTCTCCGCCATCGGGGTGATGCGCGAGGGCGACGAGATCGTGCGCAACGGCCGCACCGGCGCCTTCGCGTTCAACCTCGCCGCGATCAAGAACCATTCCATTGTGGTCGCGGCACACATCGTCGAACGGCTCGAGCTGGGCTGCGACGGCGCGGCACGCCACGCCGCAGCGGAGCTGCACCGCACGCTCAGCGCCGACGAGGCGACCCGTGCCGAATTCGAGCAGGCCGTCGCCCTGGCGGTCAGGCTGCTGGCCGCGCGGTCCCGGGCCGAGCGCGCCGGCCTCGATGCGCAGCTGGCCGGCCACCTGCGCGCGGACCATCGCTTCACCGGCGGCACCGACGAAGGCGGCCGGCTGATCCGCGCCGCGGTCAACCAGGCGGCGGTCCGCAAGCTCACGGACGTCTCGGTGACGCCGCGCCAGCTGCGCCGGCTGCTGGGCATCAGCAACGATGAAGAGGCGGACCACCCATGACCGACCGACAGATCCGTGGCGTCCTGCTCATCCGCGGATCCGCATCCGTGGTGGACGGGCCGTGCAATCGCACCGAACGACCCGTAGCAGGTTCGATCCTCATCGCGCAGACACTGCATCCGCGGCTGTACGACGCGCTCATGGCCGCCCGCGCGGTCGTCTGCAGCTCCGGCGGGAGCACCGGCCACATGCAGTCCATCTGTCGCGCCAAGGGCATCCCCGTCCTGCTCGTCGGCCCGGCCGACCTTGACCGTCTCGTCGGTGTGGTGACGGTCGACCTGGACCAGGAATCGGTCACCGTCGGTGCCGCCGGCGGCGGGGGCGCGGCGACCACCGGCGCCACCGGTCCACTGCCGGACGGGGTCGGCTCGGCCTGTGCCGTGATCGCCGATCCCCGGGACATCGGCGGCCTCAACTCGATCGGTCCGCGGGCCGCGGACATCGAGTCGTTCTTCGTCCGTGAGGAGTTCCTGTGCTTCTCCGCGGGCCTGAGCCCGATCGACGCCCTGCGCGGCGGGGCCGCGGTCCATGCGTACGGGCGCGCGATCGCCGAGCAGCTGCGGGTCTGCGTCGACGCGCTCCGGCCGGGTCAGCGGCTGATCCTGCGCATGCTCGACCTGCGTTCGAACGATGCCGTCCACATCACCGACGAAGCCACCGTGCCGAGTGAGCCCAACCCGGACATGGGCCTGCACGGCACCCGATGGCTGCTCCGCTCGGCCGCCTACCCCCAGGCGCTGCACGTCATGCTGGACACCCTGCGCGAACGGCTCGGCGACGAGGCCGACCGCGTCCACCTCTCGGCGCCGTTCCTGACCGACGCCGAGGAATTCGCGAAGCTGCGACCCCACCTCGGCCTGTCGCCGGAGACGCCGCTGTCGGCGTTCATCGAGACGCCGGCCGCGGTCCACGCCACGTCGGACATCTGCGCCGCGGGCGCCGACGAGCTGTTCGTCGGCACCAAGGACCTCGTGCAGTTCTACCTCGCCGCGGACCGCAGCAACCACCTGGTAGCCGAGTCCTACCGCACCCGGCACCCGGCCGTCCTCGACGGGCTGCGGCGGGTCATCGAGGACGCGCGCGACGCCGGCACCCCGGTCCGGGTCTTCGCGCTCGGCGCCGACCTCCGGTACTACCTCGATCGGCTACCGGCGCCGACCGGGTACATGATGTGCGTCTCGGAGCTCCAGCACGTCCTCCGGTCCCCGGCGGACCATCAGTTGATCCCGCGCTGACAGCGCAAGGAGGAAGATGTGCATCCGGCAGCGGTGTGCCACCGTACGGCATGGCTTACATCGACCTCGGCGTGGACGAGCATGCGTTTCCCGGTATCACGGGTCCGATGCGCTTCCGTCCGGAGACCGCCCAGCCGCTCAACATGCTCGCCGAAGTGCTGCTCCGCGCGCCGCACTCGCTGCCGCCGGGCGAGCGTGAGCTGATCGCGGCCTACGTGTCCGGGCTCAACGAGTGCACCTTCTGCTGCTCGTCGCATGCGGCGTTCGCCGCCGTCCAGCTCGACGCCGGCATGACGCTGGTGGACAAGGTGCGCGCGGACCTCGACTCCGCGCCGGTGTCGCCGAAGCTGCGCGCGCTGCTGCGCATCGCCGGCGCGGTCCAGCAGAGCGGCCGGGCGGTGACCGCCGAGCTGGTCGACGCCGCCCGTGCGGAAGGCGCCGACGACGTCGAGATCCACGACACCGTGCTGATCGCCGCGGCCTTCTGCATGTTCAACCGCTACGTCGACGGGCTGGGCACGTTCGCGCCGCAACGACCGGAGGACTACCTGCCGATGGCGAAGCGCATCGTGGAGCACGGTTACGGCGTCTGACCGGGCCAGGTCATGCCGGAGGACCAGCGGGGTCAGCGTTTGCGGGCGACCCCGCAGTAGCCGTCGACGGCCGGGCGATCGTCGTCCTCGGGTCGCCACTCCGGCAGCGGCACCACGCCGGGTTCGACGAGCTCCAGGCCCCGGAAGAAGCTCCGGAAGTCGTCCACCTCGCGCAGGTGGTACGGCACCGCGCCGCTCTCGTTGTACTGCCGGTGTGACTCGATCACCCGCTCGCTGGTGGCGGTGCCGTCCGACATGGCCAGGTAGCTGCCCGCGGGCAGACGCGCGACCAGGGCGTCCACGATCGACCGGACGACGGCCGTGTCCTCGACGTGGCCCATGACACCGAGCATCATCAGCGCGATCGGCCGGTTGAGGTCGAGCGTCCTGCCGGCCTCGCCGATCACGGCGTCGACGTCGCTCAGGTCCGCGTCGAGGTAGCGGGTGACGCCCTCGGGGGTGCTGGTGAGCAGCGCCCGGGCGTGCGTCAGCACCAGCGGATCGTTGTCGACGTAGACGATCCGGGCGTCCGGCGCGACCCGCTGGGCGACCTGGTGGGTGTTGTCGGCCGTCGGCAGGCCCGTACCGATGTCCAGGAACTGCCGGATGCCGGCCGGACCGGCGAGATAGGTCACCGCCCGCCGCAGGAACGCCCGGGACTGCCGCGCCGCCTCGACGATCTCGGGGAACACCGCCCGCACCTGGTCACCGACCGCACGGTCGACGGCGAAGTTGTCCTTGCCGCCGAGCCAGTAGTTCCACACCCGAGCGGAGTGCGGGACGGCAGTGTTGAGCTTCGCAGCCAGGTCGTCGGTCACGGTGCAGCATTATCGCGGGACGACCGGATCAGCACAAGGCCGGCGGTGTCGACTTTGGTCGGGGAGGCAGCGACTTCGGGCCGTAGCAGCGTCAGGTGCGCCGGCCGCACGCTCTTATCCAGGACGGGGAGGCGGGCACATGGAGCACACGGACACCACCGGCCGACGGGCCCGGCTCGGCTGGCGCGTCGCGATCGTCTTCGCGGCCGCCACGCTGATCTGGCGACTTGTCGACCGGGTCGGCGATGTCCTCTTCGGGCCGGGTTACGAGCGCGGCAGGCACGTCTTCTCGGCGGTGGCGGTGACCGCTCTCGTCGTACCGATGATCGTGCTCGCGTATCGCCGCCTCGACCGGCTTCCCTGGGCCGGGCTGCGGCGGGCCGCGCCGGGGACCGCGCTGCGTCTCCTGCTGCTGGGCGCGGCCGGATATCTCGTCCCGGCCGGGGTCGCCGTCGCGGCGCTCGCCGCGCCGGGGCGGCTGGAGATCGGCCTGCGCGCACCGGCTGCCGGGGCGGTGCTGTCGGCGCTCGCCCTGGTGCTGCTGGTCTTCCTGTACGAGGCGCTGCCCGAGGAACTGATCTTCCGGGGCTACCTCTACCGCAACCTCGCCACCGCGCTGCCGCGGTGGGGGGCCGTGCTCGGCCAGGCCGCGCTGTTCGCCCTCTTCGGACTCGCGGTCGGTGCCGCCACCACCGCCGACCGGGTGGTGCTGTTCCTGGGGTTCGCCGTGGTGCAGGGGGCCGTCCGCGCGGTCACCGACACGCTCTGGGTGCCGATCGGTTTCCACCTCGCGTTCCAGACCGCCGAGCAGCTCGTCGGTCCCTCCTGGGACGTCTTCACCGTCGGTGATCTCGCTCTGGTCCAGCAGGTCGCGCTCGGGCTCGTCCCGCTGGTGCTCGGGGTGCCGGTGATCCTGCTGCTCCGGCGCAGCCTCGGACGCCGGCTACGCGCGGTCATCACGCCGCGGTAGGCCCCGTTCGATATGTATCGATGAGCATCACTATGTAGCTACGGTTGTCCGGGCAACCGCCCGCCGTCACCCCCTACGGCACAGACAGGACAGCCGCATGCGTACCCTCGCCCGGACCCTCCTCACCGCCGTCACCGTCACCGCCGCCGGCCTGCTCGCGCCGGCCGCCGCGGTCGCGTCACCCGCCCCCGAACCGCCGCCGGTCACCCAGGTGGTCGGTGGCCGGCCGGCCACCGAGAACTACCCGTTCATGGTGTACGTCTCGGGCTGCACCGGCTCGCTCATCAAGGGCAACTGGGCTGTCACGGCCAAGCACTGCCCCACGCCCAGCTCGGTCCGCGTCGGCAGCGTCGACCGGAGCAGCGGCGGCACCGTGGTCGCCGTCCGGCGCGGGGTGAACCACCCGCGGATCGACGTCAAGCTGCTCGAGCTGGCCTCGTCCGTGTCCTACGCCCCCGCGCCGATCCCCACGGCGTCCGGCGCGGTCGGCACCGCCACCCGGATCATCGGCTGGGGCCAGACCTGCCCGAGCCGGGGCTGCGGCTCCACCCCGCGCGTCGCCAACGAGCTCGACACCTCGATCGTGGCGGACAGCCGGTGCGCCGGCATCGACGCGGCGTACGAGATCTGCACCAACAACACCAACGGCAACGCGGGCGCCTGCTACGGCGACTCCGGCGGCCCGCAGGTGCGCCTGGTCGGCGGTCGCTGGGCGCTGATCGGCGTGACCAGCCGGGCGGGCAACAACAGCTCGGTCTGCGCGACCGCACCGTCCATCTACGGCGACCTGCCGTCCATCCGCACCTGGGTGAACCAGCAGGTCGGCGGGCTCCCGGTCTGACACCGGGTCAGGACGGGCCGGCGCACCACGGTCGCGCCGGCCCGTCGCCACCGGCCGGGTCCGATGCGGGCACCCCGGAGAGCAGGAAGGCGCGGCGGTGGCGAGCCGGCCCTGCGCACCGCGTCGGGCACCCGCCGCCTCCACTGGGTCGACGTGCACCTAATCAGACTATTGGCACGTCTCGTAACTATCGACGGTTTTCTTTGCCCGGCGACCCGAGAAACATGGCCGTCATGGCGGCGCCATCGTCCAGTTGGTTACCCGAGCGTGATCAGGATTGGAGCACACAAGATGGCAGGCAACAGAGCGGTTGTCTATCAGGGCCCCGGTCAGGTCGAGGTCCGCGACAGCGACTATCCGACGTACGAGATGAAGGACGGGCCCGGCGTCAACAAGGCCAACGTCGGACGGCGCACGCCGCACGGCGCGATCCTCAAGACCGTGGCCACCAACATCTGCGGCAGCGACCAGCACATGGTCCGCGGGCGCACCACCGCCCCGCAAGGCCTGGTGCTCGGGCACGAGATCACCGGTGAGGTCGTGGACGTCGGCCCGGGTGTGGAGTTCATCAAGGTGGGCGACGTGTGCTCGGTGCCGTTCAACATCTCCTGCGGCCGGTGCCGCAACTGCAAGGAACGCAAGACCGGCGTCTGCCTCAACGTCAACCCGGACCGGCCCGGCTCGGCCTACGGCTACGTCGACATGGGCGGCTGGGTCGGCGGCCAGGCCGAGTACGTGATGGTGCCGTACGCCGACTGGAACCTGCTCCGGTTCCCCGACCGGGACCAGGCGATGGAGAAGATCCTCGACCTGGCCATGCTGACGGACATCTTCCCCACCGGCTACCACGGCTGCGTGAGCGCCGGCGTGACGACCGGCTCCACGGTGTACATCGCCGGCGCGGGCCCGGTCGGGCTGGCCGCCGCCACCTCCGCGTTCCTGCTCGGCGCCGCGGTGGTCATCGTCGGCGACCTGAACGAGGAGCGGCTGCAGCAGGCCCGCAGCTTCGGCTGTGAGACCGTCAACGTCGCCGAGGGTGACCCGGCGGAGCAGGTCCAGCAGATCCTCGGCCACGACGCGCCGGCGACCGGCCAGCCGCTGGTCGACGCGGCCGTCGACGCGGTCGGCTTCGAGGCCCGCGGGCACGGCGCGAACGCGCAGACCGAGATGCCGGCGACCGTGCTGAACTCGCTGATGGACCTCACCCGCGCGGGCGGCGCGATCGGCGTGCCCGGCCTGTACGTCACCGGCGACCCCGGCGGCGTCGACGAGGCCGCGAAGGTGGGCTCGCTGTCGATCCGGCTCGGCCTGGGCTGGGCCAAGTCGCACTCGTTCGTCACCGGCCAGTGCCCGGTGATGAAGTACAACCGGGAGCTGATGATGGCGATCCTGCACGACCGGGTGCAGATCGCCCGGAACGTCAACGCCACGCCGATCCCGCTGGACCAGGCCCCGCAGGGCTACCAGGAGTTCGACCAGGGCGCGGCGAAGAAGTACGTCCTCGATCCGCACGGCATGATCCGGGGACGGTCCAACTGAACGAGCCGAGGGCCGGCGGACCTCCGCGGGGGTGAGGCCGCCGGCGCTCAGAGCACCGTGGCGGCGCCCAGGTCCGGCGCCACCGGCACCGGCGTGCCCAGCCCGGCGGCCTGGATCGGGTAGCGCACCAGCGTCCCGGTGGCCGTGTCGACGGCCAGCAGGTCCGGGGTGCCGTCGCGGTCGAAGTCGCCGGCGCCGGTCAGGTGGGCGAGCCCGGCCGCGTCCGCGTGGATCTCCCGGTACGTCGCCAGCTGCCGGCCCCAGCCGGAGTAGAGCCGCAGCACCCCGGTCTGTTCCACCCGCGCCACCAGGTCGCCGATGCCGTCGCCGTCCACGTCGCCGACGCCGGTGAGCTCGTCCAGCCCGCGCCAGTCGCCGGTGCCCAGCGTGAGCGCCGGGCTGAAGCCGGTGCCGCGACCGGGGTAGAGCATCAGCCGGCCGGTGGCGGGCTGGACCGCGACCACGTCCGCGCGGCCGTCCCCGGTCAGGTCCCCGGCCATCGTGATGTCCTGCAACGCGCCCCACCCGGAGCCGATCCGCACCCGGGGACCGAACCCGGAACCGGTGCTCGGGTAGAGCCACAGCGCCGCGCCGGCCCGGTCGCGGGCGATCACGTCCTCGCGGCCGTCGCCGGTGAAGTCGCCGCCGCGGGTGACCACGTCCAGGTCCTGCCAGCCCCCGGCGAGCGGCACGCGGCCCACGGACGTGCCGTTGCCCCGCCACAGCGTCATCGCGCCGGCCGGGTCCACCGCCAGCACGTCGGACCAGCCGTTGCCGGAGATGTCGCCGGACAGCGTCTCGGGCAGCGGCGCGACGTCGAGGTAGTCGTTGTCGACGGTGATGGTGACGCCGCCGTACGTCTCCTTGTGCGGGCCCTTGTACTGCTTCATCCGGCGCTTGCCCGGCCAGTGGCCGGCCGGCACGGCGGCATCGGTCAGCGCCGCGACGCCGTCCCAGCGGGCGAAGTCGATGTGGTCCGGTGCCACGAAGCCGGCCGAGCCGCGCGCCTTGACCAGGGCGGCGACCGTCGTGGCCGCGTCGCCGTAGACGCCGGACAGGTAGGCCAGGTCGTGCAGGCGTACCGTCCAGGCGCTGAGGAAGGTCAGCACGGCCTGTTTGCAGGCCGCGTCGCCGGCGTACTTCTCCATGTCGTAGATCAGCACGCTGTCGCGGGCCATGCCCAGCGCCTTGGCCTTCGCCACCGCGTCGGAGGCGGCGGCGGTGCCCTCGGCGGCGGCCTTGGCGACGGTGATCCTGTGCTTGGCGCCGGTGGTCGTGCACGGCGCCTGCGGGCCGACGTAGATCGGGATGAGCTTCCAGCCCGCCGCCTTCTGGGTCCGGACCCAGGAGGCGGTGAGGTTCGGCTGCTTGCAGCCGCGGCCCACGCCACCGAAGTAGACCACCAGGGCCCGGTACGGCGACTTCGCCCACGCCGTCATCTGCGCGGCCGACGGTGCCGTGCAGGCATCAAAACCCTTGCCCCGGTACGTGCCCGGCGACAGTCCCGGCTCCTTGGCCTTGGCCCGCCCCGCCAGCTTCGCCCGTACCGCCGCCACCGCCGCGTCCCGGCCGCCGGACGGGTCGGTCTCCGCCGTGGCGATCCCGACGACCGCGCCGGCCAGCACGGTGGTCACCACGGCGGCGGCCGCGGTCAGCGCCCGGCGAGACCGGGCCCAGCGCGGCACCGCCGGTCGCCGGCGGGGCGGGTGCGGTGTCGGTGTCGGCATCGGGCCTCGCTCGTCCGGGTGGGCGGCGCCGCGGGCTCGCGGCCGGCGGAGCCTATCAAGGCCGGCGGCCGGGCCGGTCCCCCGTGGACCGGCCCGGCCGGCCCGGTCAGAGAGTGGTCCGCGACCAGACCTGGTTCGCCCCCAGGTGGCAGTCCCAGAGGATGACCGCGGCGTCCCGGCCCCAGTTCGAGACGTCCAGGCACTGCCCCGGGTAGCGCACGTTCTCCAGCACCATCTCCAGCTCGGTCGTCCCGCGCTTGCGGAACCGCTGGCCGAGGGTCCCGTCGCACGGCCACACGGTCGCCTGCTGCCCGCGGCCCGCCACGCCGTCGAGGCACTTCACCGTGCCCTGGTAGGCGTAGAAGAGGTCGTACGTGCCGTCGCCGTAGCGGAACAGAGTCCACTGCTGGTTGGCGCCGCCGTGGCAGGTGGACATCTGGGCCCACGGCCCGATGCCCCAGTTGTAGGCGTCGAGGCATTTGCCGGCGGCGTCCGGGTCCAGGCTGCGGATCACCGGCCCGCCGGCGAGCGCCGCGGCGCGCGCCCCGGCCTGCCGGTCCGGGTGCGGGTCCGGCGGTGCTGCCGCCGCGGGTGCGGCGGTCGCGAGAACCCCGGCGACAGCCAGCGCGGCGATGAGGCGAGCAACGATCATGAGATCCCCCGTATCGATGACGGAACATGCCGAGGCGATCCGGTCCGGCCGGGTGCCGGCCCTCCCCCGTCGCTGAACGCCGAGCCCGCGCCCGACCCGGGTCACCTCCCGGCGGGACTGGCGCCGCCGTGTCCGCCAGGGTGCGACGGGGTGTTCGGACGGTCAACGAACGGACCCGCCGCCGGCCGGATTTTGCAGGATCCTGCAGCGCCGGCGGGTTTGCGCCGCCCGGTTCGCGGGGCTACAGTCGCCCGACGTGGGAGCGCTCCCACGTCGCCGTCCTCCCCCGATCCGACGGAGTCCCCCTCATGCGCAGCCTCAAAGTCAAACTCCTCGCGGCCGCCGCGGTCGCCGCTGCGGCCTCGGCGGTGGCCCTGATCGCCCTGCCGGCGTCCGCGGAGACCGCCGCGTTCACCGTGACCAACTCGTGGAGCACCGGATACCAGGCCGCCGTGGTGGTCAAGAACGACACCTCGGCGCCGATCTCCACCTGGCGGGTGGAGCTCACCCTGCCCGCCGGAACGACGGTGGTCAACTCCTGGAACGCGACCCAGGCGGTCGCCGGCGGCACGTACACCTTCACCCCGGCCGGCTGGAACGCCGCGCTCGCCGCCGGCGCCTCCACCGAGTTCGGGATGGTCGTCAACGGCACCGGGCGGCCCACCACCTGCCTGGTCAACGGCCGGGCCTGCGGCGGGTCGGCCACCCCCACCACGCCGGCGCCGACGTCGTCCTCCCCGACGGCGAACCCGTCGCCGACGCGTACCACCGCACCCACGACCGCACCCACCACGGCACCCACGACCGCGCCGGCCGGCCGCACGCCGGTGGCGATCAACGGCCAGCTGCGGGTCTGCGGCGTCAACCTGTGCAACCAGTACAACCGGCCGATCCAGCTGCGCGGCATGAGCACCCACGGCCTGCAGTGGTTCGCCAACTGCTACAACAGCGCCTCGCTGGACGCGCTCGCCACCGACTGGCAGGCGGACCTGTTCCGGATCGCGATGTACGTGCAGGAGGGCGGCTACGAGACCAACCCGGCCAGCTTCACCAGCCAGGTCAACAACCTGGTCGACCAGGCCGAGGCCCGCGGCATGTACGCGCTGATCGACTTCCACACGCTCACCCCGGGCGACCCGAACTACAACCTGGAGCGGGCCCGGACCTTCTTCGGCGCGGTCTCCGCCCGCAACGCCGCCAAGAAGAACGTGATCTACGAGATCGCCAACGAGCCGAACGGCGTCAGCTGGACCGGCATCAAGAACTACGCCGAGCAGATCATCCCGGTGATCCGCGCCAACGACCCGGACGCCGTGGTCATCGTCGGCACCCGGGGCTGGTCCTCACTGGGCGTCTCGGACGGCGCCGGGTCCAGCGAGATCATCGCGAACCCGGTCCGGGCCACCAACATCATGTACGCGTTCCACTTCTACGCCGCGTCGCACAAGGACAACTACCGGGCCGAGGTGGAGCGCGCGGCCGGCTCGCTGCCGCTGTTCGTCACCGAGTTCGGCACGGTCAACGCCAACGGCGGCGGCGCGGTCGACACGGCGAGCAGCACGGCCTGGCTCGATCTGCTCGACCGGCTGAAGATCAGCTACGCGAACTGGACGTTCTCCGACGCCGGCGAGGGCAGCGCGGCCCTCAAGCCCGGTACGTGCGCGAGCGGCACGTACGCCGGCACCGGTGTGCTGACCGAGTCGGGGGCGTTGCTGCGCAGCCGGATCCGTACCGCGGACAACTTCCCGACCAGCTGACATCCGGGAACGAGCCGTCGCCGAACAACACCTTGGCGGCGGCGGCTCGCCCCGGCGGGGTGCGCAGCAGCGTGAAAGCGGCCTCGGTGGCGGCCGGTGACCGTACCCCGGAAAAGGCCCGGCGCAGCAGCAGCCGGGTCCGGAAGCGCGCCCGCAGGGCGGCGCCGTCGTAGTGCCGCAGCACCGACGCGTCCCCGGTCCGCAGATAGTCACCGGCCACCGCCGCGGCCAGCTCCGCCATCCGCAGGCACGGATCGAGGCCGCCGGCGGTCAGCGGCGACACCGCGCCGGCGGCGTCGCCGACCAGCAGCCCCGCGGGGCAGGCCAGCCGGCGCAGCACCCCGCCGACCGGGATCGGCCCGCCGCGGCGCCGCACCGGACCGGTCGCGGCCGGCAACTCACCGAAGCCCCCGCCGAACGTGCTCAGCAGCCGCGGCAGCGGGCCGGTGAGCCGGTCCGGCCGCCCGGCCAGCCCGACGTGCGCGTGCCGGCCGTCGTCGACCACCCAGCCGAGGTAGCCGGGGGCGAGCCGCGGGTCGACAACACAGTGGAACGTCGGCGGCCGGTCGCCGGCGGCCACCGGGTACACCTCCTCGACACCCACGATGAAGTGCCGGTTGACGCCGAGCCCGAGCCTGCGCGCGACCGTGGACCGGGCGCCGTCCGCGCCGACGGTGAAGCGCGCCGCGACACCGGCCACCGGATAGGAGACGCCGAGCCGGACCCGCGCACCGGCGAGCCGGGCCCGGTCCAGCGCCCGGGCGTAGACCCCGGCCATGTCGGCGACCCGGAACTCGTCGCGCGGGCTGACCAGCTCGACCGGCCGGCGCCGCGACGGCGGGTAGAGCAGCACCCGGCGGATCGCCGGGCCGAGGTGCTCGGCCGGCACCGCGAAGTCCTCCAGCGTGCGGCGGACGAAGATGCCGGTGGTACGGATGCCCGCGGCCAGCGTGCTCCGGCGGTCGACGACGAGCACGTCGAGGCCCTGCCGGGCGAGCAGCCGCGCGGTGTGCAGACCGGCGAGGCCGGCCCCGACGACAAGAACGTCCACCTTCTCCATGCGCCGAAGCTAACGGCGTACGGACCGCCGGGCGGCCGCCGTCACCACACCTTCACGGACTCTCCCCGGGCCCTCCCCGGCCGAGCTCGTCGACCAGCCGCTCACCGGCGGGCCAGGGACCGAAGCCGCTCGCCGTGTCGAGATGACCGACGGCGCCCGCGTCGACCAGCCGGGCGCCCCAGTCCGCGGCGTACCGTTCGAACTGCGCGAAGGTCGTGTACGGGTCGGTGCGGCTGGCGACCACGACGGACCGGAACGGCAGCCTCTCCCGGGGCACGACCCACGGCAGGTCCGCGGGATCGTCGGGCTCGAACCCGTCGACGTACGGCGGCGTGACGAGCAGGGCGCCGCGGATCGGGCCGCTGTGGCGCAGCGCCCACACGACCGTGGTGACGCAGCCGGCGCTGTGTGCAATGAGGACGGCCGGCTCGTCCGACTCGCCGACCACCGCCTGCAGCGCCGCCACCCGGTCCCGCAGGATCAGCGGCGGGCCCGGCGGCTCGGGCGCCCAGCGGTATTCCGGATGGGCGCGGGCCCAGCGTCGCAGCCAGTGTTCCGGGCGGGGAATCCCCCGCCCGGGCACGAGCAGATGTCGCGTCACCGCACGCCCCCGGCGGGTGTCAGGCCGGGACGGCGGCCGGGTCGCGGCGGCGGCGGAACGCGTTGCGCAGCACGAAGACCCAGCCGACCAGCGCCGCCACGCCGGCCAGCACGAAGCCGGTCACCAGCAGGTACGTCGAGCCGCCCGCGGTGGCGAACACACCCTTGCGCGCGCCCGAGTCCAGCGCCTCGACGGTCGCGCCGGTGCGCAGCGAGTCGGGCTCGTCGTACAGGATCACGTCGTCGCGCTTCGCGCTGCCGTCGGCGGCCGTCCACGAACCGTGGAAGCTGCACGACCGCCGGCCGCACTCCTCGCGTTCCGCGGTGAACGTGCCGGCCGTGCCGCTGCCGCCGTGCGCCTGCCAGGCGGGCACCAGGTCGAACGCGCCGAACAGCAGGCCCAGGCCCGCGATGACCGGCAAACCGATCCAGAGGAAGAACTTCATCCGCCAGTCACTGATCTTGCTCAAGATTCCCACGGCGGGGAACGTTAGGGCACCGGCCGGATTTTCGCTGCCCCGTCCGCCGGGACCCGGCCGGTGATGACACTCCGTAGCTACGATGACGGACATGGGTGGTGACTGGCTCGCCGACGCGGTGCTCTACGAGATCTATCCGCAGTCCTTCGCCGACGCCGATGGCGACGGCATCGGCGACCTCCGGGGCGTGATCGACCACCTCGACCACATCGCGTCGCTCGGCGTCGACACGCTGTGGTTCAACCCCTGCTTCGCCTCGCCCTTCGTCGACGCCGGCTACGACGTCGCGGACTACCTCACGATCGCGCCCCGGTACGGCACCAACGACGACATGGTCGAGCTGGTGGCCCGCGCCCGGGAGCGCGGCATCCGGGTGCTGCTCGACCTCGTCGCCGGGCACACCTCCGACGAGCACCCCTGGTTCCGGCGCGAGCTGGCCGCCGACGGTCCCGACCCGGCCGGCGACCGGTACGTGTGGTGCGAGGAGCTGCCGGCCCGGGCGTGGGCGCTCGACACCCCCGGCACACCCGCCTGGGTCCGCTCCCCCGGCCCCCGCAAGGGCTGGTACCTGAAGAACTTCTACGACGAGCAGCCCGCCCTGAACTTCGGCTGGATCGACCACCCGGGCAACGAGCCGTGGCGCGACGCCGTCACCGCGCCGGGCCCGCTCCGCAACCGGCAGGCGCTGCGCGACGTGATCGCGTACTGGCTGGACCGGGGCGTGTCCGGTTTCCGGGTGGACATGGCGTTCTCGCTGGTCAAGGACGAGGAACTGACCGGGGGCCGGGCCGCGTCGGCGGCGCTCTGGCGGGAGATCCGCGAGTGGCTCGACACGGCGTACCCGGACGCGGTGCTGCTGCCCGAGGGCGCCGAGCCGCGCACCGGCGGGCCGCTCGCCTTCCACGCGGACTTCTTCCTGGTCATCCACGGCGCGCACGCCTCGCTGTTCGACAACCACGCCGCGGGGCTGCTGCCGTTCCAGGAGCCCCGGGAGCCGTTCTTCGACGCGGCCGGGCGGGGCAGCACCGGGCCGTTCCTGGCCGCCTGGGCGGACGCCCGCGCGGCGGACCCGGACCGGCCGGTGGTGCTGGCCACCGCCGACCACGACTTCAACCGGCTGCGCTGCGGCCCGCGCACGCCGGAGCAGCTCGGCGCGGCGCTGACGTTCCTGTTCACCTGGGGCAGCGTGCCCTGCCTGTACTACGGCGACGAGATCGGCATGCGGTACCTGCCGGGAATGCCGGACGTGGAGGGCGCGATCTGCAACCCGGCCTACAACCGGGCCGGCTGCCGTACCCCCATGCAGTGGGCGGCCGGGCCCACCGCCGGCTTCTCGGCGGCCGACCCGGAGCGGCTGTACCTGCCCGTCGACCCGGCTCCGGACCGCCCCACGGTCGCCGCGCAGGAGGGTGACCCCGGCTCGACCCTCACGCTCGTCCGCGAGCTGGTGGCGCTGCGCCGGGCCACCCCGGCGCTGGGCGGCCGGGCACCGACCCGGGTGGTGCACGAGGGCTACCCGTTCGCGTACGTGCGCGGCGAGTCGCACCTGGTCGTGGTGAATCCCCGGCGCGAGCCGGCGATGCTGACGGCGCCCGAGGCGACCGGCGCCACCCCGCTCTGGGGCTCCGGGGTGACCGCGACACCCGGCGGACTCACCGTGTCCGGTTTCGGGTACGGCGTCCTGGCTCTCCCACCTGTGCGGGGGCTATGACCTGGGCGCGGGCCGGGCCTCGAGCACGGCCAGGTCGCGCTCGGCGTACAGGCGGTGCTGCCATTCCTCGTTCAGGATGCACTCCAGGCACTCGCGGACCGGGTAGCTGCGCGGCGCGGGCCAGCCGGGGGCGGTGACGGGCGTGGTGTGCGCAGCCAGCGTCTCGTCGGTGAGACCGTCCAGCACCTGGCGCATCGAGGCCATCCGGTCGCGGCGCAGGGCCAGCACCTCGTCCAGCGACGGGCGGATCTCGCGGTCCCACGGCACGCCCGGCGTCTGGCGCATCTGGTCGAAGGGCAGGTCCAGCGGGTGCCAGGGGTGCGGGTCGCCCAGCAGCACCCGGCGGATCCAGGCGTCGGTGGCGAAGACCAGGTGGCGCAGCGTCTGGATGAACGACCACTCGCCCTGCACCGACTCGTGCAGCAGCGCCGGGTCCAGCCGCCGGGCCCGCGCCACGGTCTGCTCCCACCGCCGCTCGACGATGTCCCAGGCCTCCCGGAAGCCCGCCGGATCGGCCGGCCGCATCTTGGCCCGGTCCGGGTCGCGCCGGTTCAGCTCGGCCTCGATCAGCGGGCCCACGTCCACACCGTTGATGGTGAGGTGCCAGACCTCGCCGCTGATGTCCACGTCGAACAGCTCGACGCCGCGCATCACCACGCGGCTCAGGTCGACGTTCTCGAAGCGGGCGCCGGTCAGGTCGGCGACCCGGAACCGGGCGCCGGTCAGATCCACGTGCTCGAACGTCGTCCCTGGCCGCCGCTCGCCGGTGTCGCCCATGCCCGTCCTCCCGTCCACGTCCCCCGAACCGTACCGGTCGTGGCCGGGTCACGCGTCGCGGCGGCCGGGCACGATCAGGCCCGTCTCGTACGCGGTGACCACCGCCTGCGCCCGGCTGGACAGCTCGAGTTTGGACATCAGCCGGGTCAGGTGGGTCTTCACGGTCGCCTCGCTCACGTACAGGCTCCGGGCGATGGCGGCGTTGGACCGGCCGGTGCCGACCAGCCGCAGGACCTCGGTCTCCCGGGCGGTCAGCGGCGCCAGCTCCGGGGCCGGCTGCTCGGGGCGGGGCGGGGGCGCGTACGCCTCGACCAGCCGGCGGGTGACGCTCGGGGTGAGCAGCGTGTCGCCCTCGGCGACCGTGCGGATCGCGGCCAGCAGCCGCTCCGGCGGGGTCTCCTTGAGCAGGAAGCCGCTGGCCCCGGCGCGCAGCGCGGCGTAGATGTACTCGTCCAGGTCGAACGTGGTCAGCACGAGCACCCGCGGCGGCGGCCGGGTCTCGTCGAGGATGCGCGCGGTGGCGGCGGCGCCGTCCAGGCCGGGCATCCGGATGTCCATGAGCACGACCCGGGGCCGCAGCCGGGCGGCGAGGGTGATCGCCTCCTCGCCGTCGGCGGCCTCCCCCACGACGTCCAGCCCGGGCGCCGCCCGGATCAGCGCGGCCAGCCCGGCCCGGATGAGGATCTGGTCGTCGACGACGAGCACGCTGATCATCGGGCCCGGTCGTCTCCCTCCTCGCGCGGCTGCGGCGCCGGCAACGGCAGCACCAGCCGGACCTCAAAACCGCCGCCGGGCAGTGGCGCCGCGTCGAGTGTCCCGCCGTAGAGCATCGCGCGTTCACGCATGCCTATCAATCCCTGCCGGGCCGGCCCGGCGCCCTCCGGCGGTCCCGCCACAGCGGTACGGGCGGGGCCGTCGTCGCGGACGGTCGCGGTCAGCCGCCCGTCCCGGTAGCTCAGGGTGACCGTGGCGGTGGCCGGCGCGGCGTGTTTGAGCACGTTGGTGAGGCTCTCCTGGACCACCCGGTGGACGCACAGCTCCAGGCCGGACGGCAGCGGCTGCGGCACGCCGGCGACCTCCACCCGCACCGGCACCCCGGCGGCGCGGACCCGCTCGAACAGCTCGGGCAGGCCGGGCAGCCCCGGCGCCGGGTCGTAGCAGACCGCACCGGCGTCCGGCGACTCCGGGCCGACCCGCAGCAGCGCCAGCATCCGCCGCATCTCGTCCAGGGCCTCCGTACCGGTGGCGAGCACGGTGTCGATCGCGGCCCCGGCCGTGTCCGGATCGGTGCGCAGCACGTAGCGGGCCAGGCCCGCCTGGACGGCGATCACCGACATGTGGTGGGCCACCACGTCGTGCAGTTCCCGCGCGATCCGCAGGCGCTCGTCGGTGACCGCCCGCCGGGCCCGTTCCTCGCGGTCGCGGCGCAGCTGCGCGTTGGCCTCGCCCAGCAGGTGGTTGGCCCGGTCCAGCCGCTTGGCACTGTCGGCGACCTTCCAGATGGCGGCCGGGACGGCCACGCCCTGCAGCACCACGGCGGCGGGCGAGGACTCGTGCCCGGCGAGGCCGGCGGAGATCCAGATGACGCTGCCCACCGCCACGCAGGCCGCGGTGCGCCGCCACGGCTGGGTGGCCGCGACCGTGTAGCTGGCCAGCAGTATCCCGTAGGTGGTGACGACCGGGTTGTAGCCCAGCAGGATCTGCCAGGTCCAGAAGCCGTAGCCGGCCAGCAGCACCAGCACCGGCGCCCGCCGCCGGGCCACGATCGGCAGCGTGGCCAGCGCCGACAGCACGCCCGCCCGGAGGTCGTACGGCCGCCAGTGGCCGGAGTGGTCGTCGAGGCCCTGCAGGACGGTGACGGCGGTCAGCGCGACCGCCAGCCCGAGGTCCATTGCCAGTGGCGACCGGGCCGCCCGCCACCAGAAAGCGGTGCGCATCGGCGCACCATAGCCACGCCCTCCGGCGGTGTCGTCAACCGGCCGCGGTAGCCGCGTACCGCAGTGGGTGGACGCCCGGTCGCGCCCGTCGGCGGCAGATCCCGCCAGCCCGGAGGGCACCATGCGGGTGATCGCCGGGGTGCCCGGCCTGACCGCGTTGATCATCTTCTCGGCGTTCAACAACTTCCTCGGCGGCGTCTTATGACCGACGGGGCGGGCGCCCGGGCGATCGGCGGCTGGTTCGGCACCGGCGCCACCCACGGGCTCGCCCTGGTGTTCCTGCTGACCGGCGTCATCGGCCTGATCGCCACCGCCGTGGCGCTGGGCAGCGGCCCCTACCGGCGGCTGAGCCGGCGCTACCTCGCCGGTGCGACCGGACCGCACGCCGGCGTCATCGGTACGGCGGGAACCGGCCGGCGAGTGATTCCGGGGTCGGCGTCCCGGCCAGCTTCTCGAAGGCGCCCGGATCCGTCACCACCCGCCAGGTGTGGAACGCGTGCCGCCCCGAGGCGAACGCCGCCTTGTAGCGGAACAGGGAGTCGGCCTGCCCGCCCAGACCGCCGCCGAGGTGGTACACGGTGTGGCCCCGGTCCCGCCCCCACCGGCGTACCTCGTCGTAGAGCAGCTTGTCCGCGTACTGGGTGTCGCCGTCGCGGGTCGCCTGGAGGTGGGTGTGCATGATGCCGGCGTACGAGAAGAACAGGTTGCCGCCGAGCAGCTCCCCGCCGGCGGACACGGCGGCCGCGAGGTGGATCCGGTCGCCCAGCGCGGCGCGCAGCCGGTGGAAGTGGCCGGCGCCGAAGAAGTAGAACTCCGCCGCACCGACCCGGCGCATGGTCGCGTGGTAGGCGCCGATCCACTCGTCGAACCAGCCCCAGTCGTCGAAGACGACCGAGACGCCGGCCCGGCGGGCCTTGTTGATCTGGTTACGGTGGGTGCGGTGGGTCTGCTGCCACATCTGCTCGGCGGTGAGCGAGAGGTCCACCGACACGGTCTCGCCGTGCTGCACGACCGTGCCGGCCCGGGAAAGCGCCGCGGTCGGCGCCGGCAGCAGCGGGTGCAGGCGGACGAAGGCGGTGATGATGCCGCGCGTGCCGAGCAGCTCGGTCAGCGCGTGACCGGCGCGGGCCCAGAACTCGGGCCCGCCGTCGCTCACCGGCCCGGGATACCCGTACGGGGAGATCGCGTCGCGCAGGTCGGTGTCCGGCACCGGGCGCAGCACCAGCGGCAGCAGCAGGACGTGCCCCGCATGCTCGTACCGGAACGCGGCCGGGGTGCCCCCGGAGAGACCGGCGTCGATCCGTACGTACCCGGGCAGGTGGTAGACGTCGTGCCGGACGCGGCCCAGCGTGGCGGTCCACGCCGGGTCGCCGGGCTCGATCAGGGCGGCTCCGGCCATCATTCCCCCGTCCTGTCGGAGCGGTGACCCGGTCGCCGGCGGCGGTCCGCGGCTGATATCTCCACAACGGATACTCACCGGTCGGAAGCCTTCACATTGTGGCATCCGCGCGCCGGGCCGTCCCTCCTATGGTCGGCCGATGCCGGGCGGTTCCCCACGGCGCGGGTGCGCCACGAGAAGCTGCGGCACTTCTCGGCGATCCGGTCGCGCAGCCCCGGCTCCAGCCGGTCGGCGAAGGGCCATCAGTTCGACGGAGACAAATGCGTCGATGGAGTCCGGCCGGGTCGCGCCGCGCGAGACCGGCCGGGCCGTGGTGAGGCCGGCGGGACGGCCCGACCGGTCCGGCTGCCGGCGCGGCGGGGCCTGTGAGATGCCGGCTGGGCCGGCACAAATGGACGGCTGAACCCGTACGCTCCGGTGACCGCCGGACGAATCGGGCCGGATCGGGAGTAACACCCGGCCGACCGGATGATCCGGACGCCGGGCGCCGGGCCGCACCATGGCGGCGTGACCCGGAGACTGTGCGCGCTCGTGCTGGTCGCCGCCGTGGCGGTGGCCGGCCTGGTGGCGAGCAGCCCGCACCGGGGAGCGGCCGCCGACACCGTGGCCCGGCCGGTCCCGCTCGACGTGCTGTTCGTCGGCAACAGCCTGATCGGCACGCCGGGGGTCACCGGGGCGGACACCCCCGACCTGGTCCGGCGGCTGGCCGCCGCGGGCGGGCGGGACGTGCGGGTCACCAAGGTGATCCGGTTCGGCCACACCCTCCAGCGGACCTGGGACTCCGGTGCGGCCCGGCGGGCCCTGGCCGGCGCCGCCCGCTACGACTTCATCCTGCTTCAGGAGTACAGCACCCTGGTGCTCACCGATCCGGCGCGGGCCTCGGCGACGCTGCTGCGGACGTACGGTCCGGCCCTGGCCCGGTCGCTCAGGCCCGGCGGCCGGGTGGTGCTCTTCCAGAACTGGGCGCTGGCCGACCCGGCGCCGTTCGGCTCGCGCGCCCGCTCCGTGGCCGCCCTCACCGCCGGTTACGCCCGGCTGGCCGCGGCGCTGCCGCTGCCCACGCTGATCGCCCCGGTCGGCGAGGCGTTCGAGGCGGCGGTGGCCCGCGACGGCCTCGGCACGCTGCTCGTGCCGGACGGCAAGCATCCGGCCGACCGGGCCGTCTACCTGGAGGCCGTCATCCTGTACGGCGTGTTCTGCGGCTGCTCGCCGCGCGCCCTGCCGGACCTGCACGTGGCCCCGGCGGTGGCGGCCCGCCTGCGCGGTGACGCGGCCGCGGCCCTGGGCTATTGATCCAGACTGTCCCGAAACGTGGGAGCGCTCCCATACCCCTACCAGGACATTGACGAACGTCATTGTCTTATCCCCGCCACGTTCCTAATCTCCAGGACACCACCGTCCCCGTCCGAAGGAGATCCCCATGTCCTCCCATCGCTTCGCCGCCCCGCTGTGGTCGATCTTCCGCATCGTGGTGGGCCTGCTGTTCCTCTGCCACGGCCTGGCGTCGGTCTTCGGCGTGCTCGGCGGCAGCCGCGGGTCCGGCCACGCCGTCGAGGTGGGCACCTGGCCGAACTGGTACGCCGGGGTCATCCAGCTGGTCTGCGGCGCGCTCGTGCTCGCCGGCCTCGCCACCCGGCCCGCCGCGGTCCTCGCCTCCGGCTCGATGGCCTACGCCTACTTCGTGGTGCACCAGCCGCAGGGCCTGCTGCCGATCCAGAACGGCGGCGTCACCCCGGCGCTCTACGCCTGGACCTTCCTGGTGATCGCGGTGCTCGGCGCCGGCCCGTGGTCGCTCGACGCGCTGATCGCCCGGCGCCGCGGCGCGGCACCGGCCACGACCCCCGGGCCCGCCCTCGCCACCAGCCGCCGATAACCCCCACAACGGGTGGCGAGGGCTGCCGGACCGTGCCGGCAACCCTCGCCACCGCCCTGTCGGTTACGGGCACTGCCGCCATGCGAAGTGGTACGTGGTGGAGATGCTGCCGTCGGTGGAGTCCATGGTCAGGAAGCTGGCCTCGGTCGAGGTCCCCTTGGCGACCCGCAACTCCGTGTTGATGTTGAGGTTCCGCAGCTCGCCGCACGGGTGCCAGACGACGGCGGCGACCGGCACCTCGTCGCTGGCGAACCAGTTGTCATCGAGCGGCGCCGCGAGCGGGTGGGTGGTGTAGGTGCTCTGGGTCATGCCCTGGAAGTAGTAGTTGGCCCGCTGCGAGGCGGTGGCACCCCGCTGGAGCAGCCCGTACCCGCGGTAGTCCACCTTGGTGATCGCGAAGGTGAAGCCCTGCGGCACGTGCACCAGCACGTTGAGCTGGCAGTTCTTCCGACCCTCGGTGGTCGCGATGCCCGGGCCGGCCTGCGCCAGGTACTCGCTGTAGATCGCGGTGAAGGCGGTGTTGTCCGGCGAGACCGCGACGTCGGCCGTGCCGGGCCGGCAGCCGGAGCCGGCCATGGCCACCAGGTCGATGACGATGTGATCGGCCGGCGGATCCTCCAGGATGTTTCCGGCCTCCGCGGGCGAGCCCACGATCAGTGATGAGGCGATCAACGCCAGCAGGACTCCGCCACGCACCAACAGTTTACGCATGGAACTCCCTTCGAAATGAACGACGATGCACACGCGGGCTCAATGTAATGACGCACATCGATGGACGTCAATAAGCATTTTCTTGATCTGATTTCCGTTCAGAAGATCGGCAGCGGATCGCCGGGTGACCGCGTACTCCAGAACGCCAAAAGCAGCACATCACCTTTTCACGGATATTCCGGGCGCACTGGAATAACAAGCCTGACGAAATATACCCCTAATAACCGCGAAACGATGGTTGTGTCGCCGGCGCAGACGCGCCGCAGGCCGCCGTACGGGCGCCGGAGAACATCGATCATCGCCAATGCTTGCCCCAGGGGTGGCGGCTGGCTAGCATTTCCCTGGCGTTACACAATCGCGGCACGGGCAGTGCAATAAGACACCGTTGGCAACGATCCCCGATGCATCCTTGCGTCGGGGCACTGGCGGCGGGGCACGCGCGGAATAACTATTTCAGAGGCAGCGTCAAACGAGAGGAATGCAATGACCAAAGGCAGATATACGGCCCTGGCCGTACTCAGTACGGTGCTGGCGCTGTCGCTGTCCACGCCGGCCCGCGCCGCCGCCGACGACGCTCTCGCCGCCGCCGTGCCGGAGGGCGCCGTCACCGTCGAGGTGATCGCCGCCAACGGCTCGGGCTGCGCGCCGGGCACCGCCTCGGTGTTCGCCAACGGCGACAAGTCCGGGTTCCGGATCCGCTACTACGACTTCGTGGCCGAGGCCGGCGGCACCGCCGCTCCCACCGACCGCCGCAAGAACTGCCAGGTCGGCGCGCTCATCACCGTCCCGGCGGGGTGGACGTTCGCCATTGCCAAGGCGGAGTACCGCGGCCGGGCCCGGCTCGCCTCCGGCGCGACGGCCCTGCAGCGCACCAACTACTACTGGCAGGGGTCCTCGCACAACAGCAGCACCGAGGAGACGTTCACCGGTCCCCTCAACGGCTACTGGGACACCAGCGATGTCGCCCCGGTGCTGATCTACTCGCCCTGCAGCGAGCAGCGGGTCCTCAACATCAACACCGAGTTGCGGGTGGACAGCGGCAGCTCCACCAGCAAGAGCAGCATGTCGATGAGGTCGAGCGAGGGTGACGTCGACACCCTGTTCAACTTCAGCTGGACGCGGTGCTGACACCGCACCGACCCGACCAGCACCGGCCGCCCGCGACACCGCGGGCGGCCGGCGCCGTTCTGCAAACGATTTCATCCGCGGCCCCGGCGCGCCCACAGTAATTGATCATCGTCTATTGACAACACTCCGCAAAGGATTTCACACTCTCCGCAGCGCGCCAGTCCCCACCGGACGATGCGGAGGCCCCGATGGCGGTGACGATCAAGGACGTGGCCCGGGCGGCCGGGGTGTCGCCGGCCACGGTCTGCCGCGCGCTGTCGAACCCGGACCTGGTCCGCGCCGAGACCGGCGCCCGGGTCCGGCGCGCCGCCGCCGAGCTCGGCTACTCCCCCAACCGCGCCGCCCGCGGCCTCATCACCGGGCGCACCGGCAACCTCGGGCTGATCGTGCCCGACCTGGCCAACCCGTTCTTCCCGGGGGTGGTCAAGGGCATCCAGGCCCGGGCCCGGGAGGCCGACTACGCGGTCTTCCTGGCCGACACCGACGAGGACCCGGCGGCCGAGGTGCAGCTGGTCCGGACGCTGGCGAAGCAGGTCGACGGGATCGTGCTGTGCTCGCCCCGGATGGGCGAGCGGGAGCTGCGCGACGTCGCCGCGCAGTCCCCGCTGGTCATGCTGAACCGCCGGATCGGCCGGATCCCGTCCGTCACGTTCGCCAACGGCGACGGCATGCGGCAGGCCGTCACCCACCTCACCGCCCTGGGGCACCGGCGGATCGCGTACGTCGCCGGGCCGCGCGCGTCCTGGTCCAACCGGGAACGGATCCGCGGCCTGCGGGCCGTCGGCGCGGCGGCCGGGGTCGAGCTGATCGAGATCGGCCCGGTGCAGCCGCAGTTCGACGGTGGCGTCGCCGCCGCCGACCCGGTGCTCGCCGCCGGGGTCACCGCCGTCATCGCCTACAACGACCTCATCGCACTGGGCCTGCTCAGCCGCTTCACCGCGCGCGGGATCGCGGTGCCCGCCGAGATCAGCGTGCTCGGCTTCGACGACATCCCGATGGCGGGGATGGTGCACCCCTCGCTGACCACCGTCGGGCTGCCGATGGAGTCCTGCGGCCGGGCCGGCGTCGACCTGCTGATCGGCCTGCTGCACGACCCGGCCCGGCACGCCACCGCCCGCCGCGAACTCGCCACGCAACTGATGGTCCGGGCCTCCACCGGCCCGCGCTTGAGAAAGGGCTCCCCATGAAACGCGCCCTCCCCGCCCTCACCGCCCTGCTGCTGCTCACCGCGTGCAGCGCTCCCGACTCCGGAGGCTCCACCGGGGACACCGACGGCCCGGTACCGGCCCGACCCGGCAAGGCCGTCACGCTCAACATCCTCGACGTCGCCGGCAACCTCCAGCTCACCCAGGGCATGATCGACGACTTCGTCAGCAGGAACTCCGGGGTCGTCAGCAAGGTGACGTACTCCAAGTCGCCGGCGCCGGAACTGGTCGGCAAGGTCAAGGCCCAGCAGAACGCGAACCGGGTCGACATCGACCTCGTGCTGACCGGGGTCGACGGGCTCTCCGCGGGCATCGAGCAGGGCCTGTGGAACCCGCTGCTGGCCACGTACGCGGACCGGCTGCCCGGCGTGCGGGACTACCTGCCCGGCGCCGCGGCCATGCAGAAGCTGGCCGGGGACTCCGGGGTGACCGTCACCTACTACCCGTCCGGGCCGCTGATCGAGTATCTGCCGGCCAAGGTGCCGAACCCGCCGAAGACCGCGCCCGAACTGCTCGCCTACGCCAAGGCCAACCCGGGTGCGGTGCAGTACGCCCGGCCGTCGAACTCCGGACCCGGCCGCACGTTCCTGATGGGCCTGCCCTACCTGCTCGGCGACGCCAACCCCAAGGACCCGGTGGCCGGCTGGGACAAGACCTGGGCCTACCTGGCCGAGCTGAACAAGTACGTGACGCTGTACCCGTCCAGCACCGGCGAGACGATGAAGAACCTGGCCAACGGCTCCGCGAAGATCATCGCCTCGACGACCGGCTGGGACATCAACCCGCGGGTGCTCGGCACCGTGCCGAAGGAGGCGAGGATCGGCACGCTGGAGGGCTTCCACTGGGTCACCGACGCGCACTACGCCGTCGTGCCCAAGGGGGTGTCGACCGACAAGCAGGCGGCGGTCCTGCTGCTGCTGGCCCACATGCTCACCAAGGAGCAGCAGGCCAAGGCGTACGACAAGGGCTACTTCTACCCGGGCCCGGCGGTGCAGGGCGTCGACCTGGCGATGGCGCCGCCGGAGAGCCGGGCCGCGATCGAGGAGTTCGGCCGCCCCGAGTACGCCGGGCTGATCGCCGGCCGCCCGCTGGAGGTGCCGCTGGGCTCGAAGGAACTGGTCGCCGCCTTCGACCGGTGGGACCGCGAGATCGGTGGCGCGAAGGTGGCCAAGTGAGCTTCGAGGCCCTGCGCCTGGACGGGGTCAGCCGCAGCTTCGGCGGCCACGAGGCGCTCGCCGGGCTGGACCTGACGATCAAGCGGGGCGAGTTCATCGCCCTGCTGGGCCCCTCCGGCTGCGGCAAGTCCACCGCGCTGAACTGCCTGGCCGGGCTGCTGCCGCTGACCCGCGGCAGCATCTGGCAGGACGGGTCCCGGCTCGACGTGCTGCCGCCGGAACGCCGCGGCTTCGGCATGGTGTTCCAGAACTACGCGCTCTTCCCGCACCTGCCGGTCCGCAAGAACATCGCGTTCGGCCTGCAGATGCGGCGGGTGCCGCGCGCCGAGATCCGCCGCCGGGTGGACGAGGCGCTGCGCCTGGTGCACCTGGAGGACCAGGCGGGCAAGCTGCCCGGCCAGCTCTCCGGCGGCCAGCAGCAACGGGTGGCGATCGCCCGCGCCGTCGTGCTGGAGCCGTCGCTGGTGCTGATGGACGAGCCGCTGTCCAACCTGGACGCCAAGCTGCGGCTGGAGATGCGCACCGAGATCCGGCGGCTGCACCAGTCCCTCGGACTCACCACTGTGTACGTCACGCACGACCAGGAGGAGGCGCTGTCGCTGGCGGACCGGCTGGTGGTGCTGCGCGACGGCCGGGTGCAGCAGATCGGCACGCCGGAGCAGCTGCACACCGAGCCGGCGAACTGGCACGTGGCCGACTTCATGGGCTATCGCAACCTGCTGCCGCTGCGCGCCGGGCCGCGGCGGGACGCCAGCATCGTCGTTGAGGTCGACGGCCGGGAGCTGCTCGGCACCCCGGTCGGCGAGTTCCCCCCGGGCAGCGACGTGATCGCCGGGATCCGCCCGGAGGACCTGCGCATCGGCCCGGCCGGCGGCGCCGGCCTGCCGGCCACCGTGGAGGTGGTCGAGTACCAGGGCCGCGAGGTCGCCGTCGAGGCCCGGACCGGCGGCGGCATCCCGCTGCACCTGCGCTCGGCGGACCGGCCGGCGCTCGGCGACCGGATCACCGTCAGCGCCGAGCCCGGGCGGCTGCTGGTCTTCCCGGCCGGGGACCCGCGATGACGGCGGTGCTGGACCGGCCCGCGCTGCGGCACCGGCTCGCCGAGCGCGGCGTGGACCGGCAGTTGCTGTTGCTGCTGCCCGCGGCGTTGTTCGTGGTCACCCTGTTCATCTACCCCTTCCTGTACGGCGTGGGCCTGTCGTTCCAGCCGAACCGGGGCGGGACGCTGGGGGCGTACCGGGAGTTCTTCACCGACGCGTACCTGCGGGACACGATCCTCACCACGTTGCGGCTGTCGCTGCCGGCGGCGCTGCTGAACGTGGCGGCTTCGGTGCCCATCGCGTACCGGATGCGCGGCCGGTTCCGCGGCAAGCGGTTGCTGACCACCCTGCTGGTCGTGCCGATCACCCTGGGCACCGTGCTGACCGCGCAGGGCCTGCTGAACTTCCTCGGCCCGACCGGCTGGTTCAACCGGACGCTGCTGAGCACCGGCCTGGCCGACACGCCGGTGCGCCTCACCAACAACTACTGGGGCGTGTTCTTCTCGCTGGTCATCACCGGCTTCCCGTTCGCCTTCCTGCTGGTGCTCTCCTACCTGTCCGGGATCGACCCGAGTCTCGAGAAGGCGGCGGCGACCCTCGGCGCCGGCCGCTGGCAGCGGTTCCGGCGGATCACGCTGCCGCTGCTGGCCCCCGGGCTGGCCACCACCTTCTGCCTGACCTTCGTGCTGGCGTTCAGCGTGTTCCCGTCGGCGGTGCTGGTCGGCGACCCGGCCGGCACCACCCGGGTGATGTCCATCGCCGCCTACGACGCCGCGTACGTGCGCTACGACTACCCGCTCGCCTCGGCGGTGGCCGTGCTGATGGGCCTGGTCGAGCTGCTGGTCATCGCCGCGGTGCTGGGCTGGCGGGCGCTGCTCTACACCGGATCGACGGCCGGCGGGAAGGGCTGATGGCGACCCGGCGGGCGATCGTGGCGACCCCGGCGGCGTGGCTGGTCTGGGGCACGGTCGTCGCGTTCTTCATCTTCCTGGCCGGGGTCATCGGCTCGGTGGTGGTCAGCTCGTTCGGCACCCGGTGGTTCGACACCTGGCTGCCGCTGGGCTGGACCCCGGACTGGTACGCCCAGGCCTGGGACGAGTTCACCCTGCTGCCGGTGCTGATCGTGACCCTGGAGGTGTCGGCGCTGGTGGTGGGCATCGCGGTGCTGATCGGGGTGCCGGCCGCGTACGTGCTGGCCCGGCGCAGCTTCCCCGGGCGCCGGCTGCTCTACCTGCTGTTCCTGCTGCCGATCCTGATGCCACCGATCACCTACGGCATCCCGCTGGCGACCGTGCTCTACAAGTACGGCTTCGCGGGCAACCTCTCCGGCGTGGTGCTGGCCAACCTGGTGCCGTCGGTGCCGTTCGTGATCCTGACCATGACGCCGTTCATCGAGCAGATCGACCCGGCGGTGGAACGGGCCGCCCGGATGTGCGGCGCCGGCACCCGGCAGGTGTTCGTCCGCATCCTGGCGCCGCTGCTGGTGCCGGGCATCCTGGCCGCCTCGATCCTGGTGCTGGTCCGCACCGTGGGCATGTTCGAGCTGACCTTCCTGACCGCCGGGCCGGACTCGCAGACGCTGGTCGTCGCCCTCTACTACTCGATGTCGGCGGCCGGCATCCGGGCCCAGCAGTCGATCGACGCGATGGCGGTCATCTACACGTCGATGATGCTGGTGCTGCTCGTGCTGGCGCTGCGCTTCGTCAACCCGACCCAGCTGGTGGCCCGGGTCCGCGACGAGGGCGACTGAGATGCGCATCGCCGGGGCCCGGGTGATCGTGACCTGCCCGGGGCGCAACTTCGTGACCCTGAAGATCGTCACCGACGAGGGGCTGACCGGGGTCGGCGACGCCACCCTGAACGGCCGCGAGCTGGCGGTCGCGGCGTACCTGAGCGAGCACGTCGTGCCGTTGCTCACCGGCCGGGACCCGGCCCGGATCGAGGACACCTGGCAGCTGCTCTACCAGGGCGCGTACTGGCGGCGCGGGCCGGTGACGATGAGCGCGATCGCCGCCGTGGACACCGCGCTGTGGGATCTCAAGGGCAAGGTCGCCGGGCTGCCGGTCTACCAGCTGCTGGGCGGGCGCAGCCGGGACGGCGTGACGGTCTACGGCCACGCCGCCGCGGAGACCGTCGACGGCGTGCTGACCGACGTGGCCCGGCTGGTCGGCGCCGGCTACCGGGCGGTCCGGGTGCAGACCGGGGTGCCCGGCCTCACCGGCACGTACGGCGTGAGCGCGGACGCCCGCACCTACGAGCCGGCCGGGTCGGCGCTGCCCGCCGAGACGAGGTGGTCGACGCCGCGGTACCTGGCGCACGTACCGGGGGTCTTCGCCCGGGTCCGCGCCGAGTTCGGCCCCGAGCTGCGGCTGCTGCACGACGCGCACCACCGGCTGACCCCGATCGAGGCCGCCGCGCTGGGCCGGTCGCTGGAGCCGTACGGGCTGACCTGGCTGGAGGACCCGGTGCCGGCGGAGCTGCAGGAGGGCTACCGGCTGATCCGGCGGCACACCACCACGCCGCTCGCGGTCGGCGAGGTGTTCAACAGCGTCTGGGACTGCCGGACGCTGATCACCGAGCAGCTCATCGACTACATCCGGACCAGCGTGGTGCACGCCGGCGGGATCACCCACCTGCGCCGCATCCTCGACCTGGCCGGGCTGCACCACGTGCGCAGCGGCTCGCACGGCGCGACGGACCTGTCACCGGTGTGCCTGGCGGCGGCACTGCACGTCGACCTGAGCATCCCGAACTTCGGGCTCCAGGAGTACATGCCGCACAGCGCG
Source organism: Actinoplanes sp. NPDC049599 (assembly GCF_044465625.1). Classification (NCBI taxonomy): domain Bacteria; kingdom Bacillati; phylum Actinomycetota; class Actinomycetes; order Micromonosporales; family Micromonosporaceae; genus Actinoplanes; species Actinoplanes sp. NPDC049599. The sequence continues at coordinate 88,866 of NZ_JBITLX010000005.1, read as the reverse complement.
GAGACGGACGCGGTGTTCCCGCACACCTACCGGTACGCCGACGGCTACCTGCACCCGTCCGAGGAGCCGGGGCTGGGCGTGGACCTCAATGAGGAGCTGGCGGCGAGATATCCGTACCGGCCGGCGTCGCTGCCGGTGAACCGGCTGGAGGACGGGACCGTGCATGGGTGGTGAGCGCCGTGCGCCGGCCGCGCGCATGGCCCAGGAAGGTGCCGCCGACGGTGACCCCGGCCGCCGCGATGGTCGCGACCATCTCCGCGTTGTCGCGGTCCCACCAGATCCAGGCCAGCCCGACCAGGGACGCCCCGCCGAGCAACGACCAGCCGAAGATCTCGTCGGTGTGCCGGAGGGAGTCGCTCGACGCCTCCGAGCTGAGCCAGTGGTGCCAGACGTGAGCCAGGCCGATGCCCAGCGCGGCCACGATCAGCGAGATCGACGCGGTCCTCCGCTCGCTGTCGTCGATCATGAGCAGGGCAGCCGCGACGGCGGCGGCCACCGAGAACGCCGCCAGCCAGCCGTCGAACCGGGAGAAGCCGGCCTGCCGTCCGCTCCCGTGACCGATCTTGGCGCCGCCGAAGGTCGCCAGCGGGGCCGCGAGCACCGCGGACCCTTCGGCGACGCCCGGCTCCGCGGCTCCGGCGATGCCCACCAGCCCGACGGTGTAGGCGCCGACCACGATGATCAGACCGAGTGTGTGCTCCTCCAGCCTTCGCATCCGCTCATCGTCCTATCGGCGGGCAGATCGACTCAACGCTGGACCAGCCAGGCGAAGCCCAGGCCGGGCAGGTGCGCGCGGCCCTCGTGGACCGTCAGCGGCCCGTCGCTGCTCAGCGCGGTCTCCAGCCAGCCGAGGTGGCCGAACGTGGCCGTGTCGACCGTCTGCGGCTCTTCGGAGAAGTTCGCCAGCCCGACGAAGTGGCCGCTGCGCGGGTGCCGCCGGCGCCAGGCGAAGACCGCGCCGTTGTCGACGCCGAGCACCGCGATCTCGCCGCCGGTCCGCAGCGCCAGCAGGTCCTTGCGGGCCGCCGAGAGCCGCCGCATCCAGGCGAACACCCGGCCCGGCACCGTCGCCGGGTCGTGCCGCTGCTCGGCGGCCACCCAGTCCATCCGCGGGCGGTGCATCCACCGGTTGTCGTCGGCCAGGGCCGGGTCGTCGCGGTACGAGGCGTCGTTGGTCAGCGCCAGCTCGTCGCCCATGTAGATCAGCGGGATGCCCCCGTACGCGAAGGCCACGCTGTAGAGCAGCACCAGCCGGCGGATCGCCCGGTCCCGTTCGGCCGGCGTGCCGGCCGCCTCCAGGCCGCACAGCGACGCGGCCGAGCCGGAGATCCGGGCGTCGCCGGTCTCCGGGTTCTCCTGGAAGAGCGCCCCGCGGGCGTACGACTGCCAGTAGTCGCCGGAGTAGAACTTGTTGAGGAAGTTGCGGTGGTTCCACCAGTCCCAGCCGACCGCCGCGGCGTCCTCGGCGCTGATCGCCCAGCCGATGTCGTCGTGCCCGCGCACGTAGGTCACCCAGGACGCCTCGGCCGGGATCTCCCGCATCCGGCCCAGCGACTGGGCCATCAGCCGGGCGTCGCGGGTGGCCAGGCTGCTCCACAGCAGCACCATGAGCTGGTTGTGGTAGGCCAGCTCGCACTCCGGCCGGTAGCGCTCGTGGCCGCCGAGGTAGGGCACCAGGTCGTCGGGGGCCACGATGGCCTCGGCCTTGAAGATGACCCCGGGCGCGGCCAGCCGGGTCAGCGCGTGCAGCGCCTGCACCAGCAGGTGCACCTCGGGCTGGTTCATGCAGGTGGTGCCGAGCCGCTTCCAGATGAACGGCACCGCGTCCAGCCGGAAGATGTCGATGCCCTGGTTGGCCAGCCACAGGATGGTCTCCAGCATGGCCTGGAACACCGCGGGATTGCGGTAGTCCAGGTCCCACTGGTAGCTCCAGAAGGTCGTCCAGACCCAGGCGCCCAGCTCCTCGGAGTAGGTGAAGGACCCGGGCGCGCGGTCCGGGAAGACCGGCACGATCGTGCGCTCGTAGGCGTCCGGCTGCTCGCGGTCGGGGAACTTCAGGTAGAAGTTCTCGTACGCCGGGTCGCCGGCCGCCCAGCCCCGGGCCCACGGGTGCTCCATGGCGGTGTGGTTGAGCACCAGGTCCACGCAGAGGCTCATGCCGCGCGCCCGCAGCGCCTCCGCCACCGCGGCCAGGTCCGCCATGCTGCCCAGCCGCGGGTCCACCTCGCGGTAGTCCATCACCGCGTAGCCGCCGTCGTTCTCGCCGGGCCGGGGCTTGAGCAGCGGCATCAGGTGCAGGTACGTCACACCCAGCTCGTCCAGGTAGTCCAGCTTGCCCGGCAGCTCGGCGAGGGTGCCGGCGAACCGGTCGGCGTAGCAGACGTAGCCGACCATCCGGGCGCGCTGGTACCAGTTGCGGTCCACCTCCCGCCGGCGGTCGAGGTCACGCAGCGGGTCCGGGCGTTGTTCCGCCGCGGCCAGGGCGACCTGGACCATCCGGTCGAGCAGCGGCTCGCCGTAGACGGCGTCCAGCGGCTCGAAGATGTCCAGCAGGGAGGTCTCGAGGCGGGCCAGGAACGCCACCGCGCCGGTGTGCCCGAGGCGCCGGGTCGCGTCCTCGGTCAGCGCGGGAAGCAGCTGCCGGAGGGCGTCGGCGGCCCGGCGGCGAACGGCGATCTCCATCGGCTCACCGTACGACACGGCGCGGGCTGCGGGGCACGACTCGACGGGCGCTCATCCGGCCCGCTCGGCGGCCTCCCGCAGCCAGCCCGCCACCTCGTCGTCGAGCTCGCCGATCCGGTGCACCTCCAGGTGGTGCATCCACTGCCGCGGCGCGGGGTGGGCGACCTCCTTGAAGCGGGGCGAGGGGTCCCGCCGGCCGAGGGCGATCGAGAGCACCACCTCGGCACCCGGCCTGGCCAGATACTGCCCGGGCCGCCAGAGCGCGGCGAAACCGCGGCGGCGGCGGAAGGCGACCTGGCTCTTGGTGATCCGTACGCCGAACGGCCCGATCGCGGTCAGCATCGTGCACACCCGGTCGTACGCGGCGCGCGCCGCGTCGTGGCCGGCGAAGAACTCGTCGGCGCTCACCGCGGTGCCGGCAGCCACCCGGTCAGCGTACCGCCGTGGGGTCTCGCCGGGCCCGCGGCGCGTCGCTCACAGTGGACAGACCTCCGCCCGGGGAGACAAAGCCCTCGGCACCACCTGGCTGTGAACCCGGCGCCGGGTGAAATCGGTGTCCGGCGGCACGGCCGGATGCGCGGCCAGGGTGCCCGACAGAGGCGCTGTCGCCTTTGCCGGTTGTGGCGGCTGTGCAGGTTGTCACAGCTTCGGATTGCCGACATGGCCCGGGGGCGGCGGGTGCGAGCCTCGGCTCTCCATCCCACGTCGCAGTGGAGACCGAGTTGCTCGACAACGGTCATGTCGGCGATCTCGCCGGCCCGTACGCGATCGACGCCTGTTCGGCCGAGGAGGCGCGGTCGGTCGCCGGGCACGCGAGCGGCTGCCCGGCGTGCGCGGCCGAGATCGCCCGGCTGCGGCAGGCGGCCGGCTGGATCGGGGCGTCCGCGGCCCGCGCCCCGGCGCCCGGGCTGCGCTCCCGCGTGCTGGCCGCCGCCCTCGCCGCGCGACCGGCCGACCACACCGGCCCGCGCGACGCCGCCGAGCTCGGCCGGCTGACCGAGCTGTACCGGACCCGGGTCGCGGAGCTGGACCGGCTGGTGAGCGAGCTGTCGCCGGCGCACTGGCAGCTCCCGTCGGCCCCGCACGGCTCGCTGCGCGAGCTGATGGTGCACCTGCACGCCAACGACGGGCTGGTCGCCACCGCGGCCGGCCTCGACCCGTCCCCGGTCGACGCCCGGTCGCCGGCGGACGTACGGCTGAGCTGGCGCCGCCAGGCCGGCGCTCTCGTCGAGGTGGTCGGCCGCCGGGGCAGCCGGCTGCGGGAGCGGCAGGTGCCGCTGGCCGGGCGCCGGGCGATCCGGCGCCCCCTGCGCGAGGCCCTGATCCAGCGGGGTTTTGAGACCTGGACCCACGCGGAGGACGTCCGGCGGGTGCTGGACCTGCCGCCGCGTCGGCCCGGCGGGCAGCAGATCGCCGACATCGTCGGGTTTGCGCTGCCGCTGCTGCCGGCCGCGCTGGCGGCCGCCGGCCGGGCCCACCCGGGCCGGGCGGTCCGGCTGGCGCTGACCGGCGAGGGCGGCGGGATCCACCTGGTCGGGCTCTCCCCCGCGGCCCCGACCGGCGGTGCCGTGGTCGCGGAGATCTCGCTGCCCGCGGAGCGGTTCTGCCGGCTGCTGGCCGGCCGGCTCACCGGCCCGGCGGCGCACGCCGAGATCGGCGGGGACCCGGCCGTCGCCGCGGACTTCCTGGCCGTGGCCGCGACGATGGGATGTGACTGACGTGCGCGCGCTCCCGGTGGAGAACGACGTGCGGCTGCACGCGGCGCTCGTCGCCGGCTCCGAGGAGGCGCAGGAGCGGGCCCGGACGGCCGCCGGGCAGGCGGTGCCGCACCAGGTCGAGGAGGACGTGCTGGCCGCGGCGGCGGCCCGGCAGGTGCGGCAGGCGGTGGCCGACCTGCCGGCCGCGCACCGGCAGGCGATCCTGCTGGCGTACTACGACGGCCTGACCTACCGGGAAGTCGCCCAGGCGCTGGACATTCCGGAGGGGACGGCCAAGTGGCGGCTGCGCACGGCTCTGCACCGCATCGGCGAGCGGCTCCGGGCGGAGGGCTTCGACGACGCCGGGCCCGTGGCGCTGGCCGACCGCGGCCCCGCACCGCCTCTGGTTTAAGGGGGCACGAAGCCGGGCCGCCGGCCCCGGGCGTGCCGGGACGCGAGTTGGCCGGGCATAGGTCAAGATCATGGGGTGCTACCGGCTGAGGACCTCGACACGTCCACGCTCACCTCCCGGCAGCGGGCGATCCTGTCCGTGATCCGGGACTGGGCCGTGCGATACGGCCACGCGCCGTCCACCCGCGAGATCGGCGACGCGGTGGGGCTGGCCTCGACGTCGTCGGTCAGCAGGCACCTGCGCGTGCTGGAGGAGCGGGACTTCCTGCGCCGGGGCCGCGCCGTGACCCGGCCGATCGACGTGCGGATGTTCCTGGCGCCGGCGGACCGGCCCGGCGGCGACGCGGCGACCGTGGGCGTGCCGCTGCTCGGCGCCATCGCGGCCGGCAGCCCGATCATGGCGGACCAGGAGCTGGAAGACACCCTCACGCTGCCCCGGGACCTGGTCGGCCGGGGCACCCTGTTCTGCCTGCGGGTCCAGGGCGACTCGATGATCGACGCGGCGATCTGCGACGGCGACATCGTGGTGGTGCGGCAACAGCCCGAGGCGTACAACGGGGACATCGTGGCCGCGATGATCGACGAGGAGGCCACGGTGAAGGTCTTCCGGCGCCGGGGCGGGCACGTGCTGCTGGAGCCGCGCAACCCGGCGTACGAGCCGATCAACGGCGACCGCGCGGTGATCCTGGGCAAGATCGTCTCGGTGCTGCGCCGGGTCTAGGCCCACGTCCTCCGGCCAGGGTCCGGACTTGGGCGGCGAGCATCCGCTGCCTGAGCGGCCTGCAGTGCACTGCCACGACGTCTGGGCCGTGGTCGGTGACGGACCCGGCCACACCTGGACGGTCGACAACCCGCTGGCCACCGCCGAGATCGAGCGGAAGATCGGCCGGCCGGGGCACCGGCGGCGGATCGACTACGTGTTCGTCGGTCCGAGCACACCCAGCCGCGGACCCGGGCCGGACCCGGATCACCGCCGCGCGACTGGTGGCCGACCTCGACGTGGCGGTTGCTATGCAACGAGTTGCATAGCAGGATGCTCCCATGGCCCTCGAACACGCGATCCTGGTCTCCCTGCTGGAGCAGCCCGGATCCGGATACGAGCTGGCCCGGCGCTTCGAACGCTCGATCGGCCGGTTCTGGACCGCGACCCACCAGCAGATCTACCGGGTGCTCAAGCGGATGGAGACCGACGGCTGGGTCACCGCGGAGGAGATCGGCCAGGGCGGCCGGCCCGACAAACGGTCCTACTCCGTGGCGGCGACCGGCCGGGCCGTCCTCACCGCGTGGCTGCGGGCGCCGGTGCAGCCCGAGGCGGTCCGGCACGAGCTGGCAGTCAAGATCCGCGGCGCGGCGTTCAACGACGCCGACGGGCGGACCGCGCTGCTCGCGGAGGTCGAGCGCTACCGCGCCACCCACGAGGCCACCCTCGGCCGCTACCTGACCGGCGAGCGCCGGGACTTCCCCGACGCCGACGCCCTCGACCTCCAGCAGCGGCTGCAACACACCGTGCTGCGCGGCGGCATCGCGTACGAGCGGATGGTGCTCGACTGGCTCGACGACGTCCTCACCACCCTCCGCGGCCTGGACCGCTGACCCGCACCCACCGGAGAGAAAGGGGACGCCGTCATGGCGGACTCGCTGCTGTTCAACCCGACGACGTACGACCCGGCGCACCTCGACCCGGAGAGCCGCCGGCTGCTGCGCGCCACCGTCGAGTTCTTCGAGAACCGCGGCAAGAAGGCCCTGATCGACAGCTACATCGACCGGGCCTGGTACGGCGACTTCCTGGACTTCGCCGCCAAGGAGGGCCTGTTCGCCACGTTCCTCACCCCGGCGGCCGACGGCGGCGGTGACCCGGCCAAGCGCTGGGACACCGCGCGCAACGCCGCGCTCAGCGAGATCCTCGGCTTCTACGGCCTCGGCTACTGGTACACCTGGCAGGTCACCGTGCTGGGCCTGGGCCCGGTGTGGCAGAGCGCCAACCAGGCGGCCAGGTCCCACGCCGCCCAGCTGCTCGCCGACGGCCACGTCATGGCGTTCGGCCTGTCCGAACGCGGCCACGGCGCCGACATCTACGCCACCGACATGATCCTCACCCCGGACGGCGCGGGCGGCTTCCGGGCGAACGGCACCAAGTACTACATCGGCAACGGCAACGTCGCCGGCCTGGTGTCGGTCTTCGGCCGCCGGGCCGACATCGACGGCCCCGACGGGTACGTGTTCTTCGCCGCGGACCGCCGGCACCCCGCGTACCACCTGGTCAAGAACGTGGTGAACGGCCAGATGTTCGTCAGCGAGTTCCGGCTGGCCGACTACCCGGTCCGCGACCAGGACGTGCTGCACACCGGCCGGGCCGCGTTCGACGCCGCGCTCAACACCGTCAACGTGGGCAAGTTCAACCTCTGCACCGCCGCCATCGGCATCTGCGAGCACGCGATGTACGAGGCCGTCACCCACGCCCACCGCCGCGTGCTGTACGGCAAGCCGGTCACGGACTTCCCGCACGTGCGCCGGGAACTGACCGACGCGTACGCCCGGCTGGTCGCGATGAAGCTGTTCAGCGACCGCGCCGTGGACTACCTGCGCTCCGCCGGCCCCGACGACCGCCGCTACCTGCTGTTCAACCCGATGACCAAGATGAAGGTCACCACCGAGGGCGAACGGGTCATCGACCTGCTCTGGGACGTGATCGCCGCGAAGGGCTTCGAGGCGGACACCTACTTCGACAAGGCCGCCAAGGACATCCGCGGCCTGCCGAAACTCGAGGGCACGGTGCACGTCAACCTGGCCCTGATCCTGAAGTTCATGCCGAACTACCTGTTCGCACCGACCGAGTTCCCGCCGGTGCCGCAACGCCACGACCCGGCCGACGACACGTTCCTGTTCCGCCAGGGCCCGGCCCGCGGCCTGGGCGCGATCCGCTTCCACGACTGGCGCACGGCCTACGACAACCACGCGGACCTGCCCAACGTCGCCCTCTTCCGCGACCAGGCCGACGGACTGTGCGCGCTGCTCCGCGCCCACGCCCCGGACGAGCAGCAGCAGCGTGACCTGGACTTCCTGCTGGCGCTGGGCCAGCTGTTCGCGCTGGTGGTCTACGGCCAGCTGATCCTGGAACAGGCCGAGCTGACCGGCCTGGACCGCGGCCTGCTGGACGAGATCTTCGCGATCCTGATCCAGGACTTCTCCGGGTACGCGACGGAACTGGCGGGCAAGGCGGCGGCAACGGAGGCCCAGACGGCCTGGGCGATCGCCCACATCCGCCGGCCGGTCTGGGAGGACTCTCGTACGGCGAACGTGTGGGAGCAGGTGGTGTCGCTCAGCGGGGCCTACGAGATGCAGCCCTGACCCGCTGCCATGGGCTCCCCGACCCGGCCTGGTCGCGTCCGTCCTGCACAGATCAAGCCCGGCCGGGTCAGGCGGGCCGGCTCTGATCAGCGGTGCCGGATCGGGCTGTCCCGCGCGATCAGTCATGCCGGGTCAGGCCGACCCTCACTGATCAACTGTGCCGGGTCGGGCGGGCCGGCCCTGATCAGCGGTGCCGGGTCGGGCGGGTCCCGCACGGATCAGCTAGGTGTCGATCCGGTTGATCGCGGCGGTGACCGACGCCTCGGCCTGCTCGGTGAGCGTCGCGAACGCGCCCAGCGGCAGCCGGTCGACCCGTTCGGCGTTCCCCTCCTCGAGAATCGCACGGTAGACGAGCGATGCCGCCCGCAGCGCGGCCAGCACGGCGGCAAGCGGATGCAGGACCAGCCGCACACCAAGGGCGGCCAGCTCGGCGTCGGTCAGCCGCGGACCGCCGGTCGCGGTCTCCGAGCGGCTGACCACCAGCGGCACGCCGGGCAGTGCGGCCCGCACCCGCCCGAGATCGTCCGCCTCGTCAGCGATGACCGGCAGCACCGCGTGCGCGCCGGCAGCCGCGTACGCCCGGCACCGTTCGACGGTCGCGCCCAGATCCCGCCCCCGGGCCTGCACGACGAGCGTGACCCCCGGCACCTGCCCGGCCATCGCGACGATCCGCGCAGCCGAACGGCCGGCGTCCTCCTCGTCGTCGAGGCACAGACCGCTGATCCCGGCCCGCTGATACGCCAGCGCGGTCCACACGGCGTGGTCCGGGCTGTCGTAGCCGATGTCCGCGTCGGCGAGCAGCGGCATGCCGCCGAGCGCCCGGACCAGTGTGGCCGCCCGGTCGGCGATCTGCGTGGCCGCGCCGAAGCCGAGATCGGGCCGGCCGAGCATGGTGGCCGCAATCGCCGCCCCGGACAGGTGCACGGCCCGATGCCCGGCCCGCACGGCAAGCGCGGCACTGGCCGGATCGTAGACGCCCGGCACATGCGTGACATGGTCGGCGACAAGCAGCGCCCGCAGATCGGCGGCGCTCATCCTCGGTGCTTCCCGGCTTCGCTCATGCCGCAGAGCATGACCGCTCCGCCCCGAACCCGCGACCCGAACCCGCGACCCGCGACCCGCCCGCCCGCCCGATCCAGCGAGCCCGGCCCGCGCGCGCTTGACCTCCGCGCGCGCCCCGGCGAGCCCGACCCACGCACGCCCAACCCCCCGCCCGACACGGCGAGCCCGACCCACGCACGCCCAACCCCCGCGCGACCCGGCGAGCCCGACCCGCGCACGCTCGGCCTCCGCCCGGCCGGCATTGCGCCCGGCGTGAGCTTCGCTCAGTTGCTCATCCGCTGCCTCCACAGTGTCCGCAGGGTGCCGACCGCGCCAGTCGTCGCGAGTGCCCACAGCACCAGCGCCGGCTGGAAGAGCAACCTGACCGCCCGGGCCGCGTCGGTGTTCAGGCCGAAGCCGTCCTTGTGTTCGGTGTACTGGGCGATGTTGCCCGGGAAGACCGCCACGAAGAACGCCGCCACCACCGCCCCGGTGATGCCGCGCGCGGGCTGCTTCCAGACGGCGAGCAGGGCCAGGCCGAGCAGGACCTCGACCACACCCGAGGCGACCACGACGAAGTCCGCGTCGAGGGGCATCCAGGACGGCACCTGGGCCAGGAACTCCTCGCGGGTGACCGTCAGGTGGGCGGTGCCGGCCAGGAGCAGGATCGCGCCCAGCAGGATCTGACCGACGGCACCAGCCGTTCGCCCGGCAGCGGTGGATGTCATGGCGCCTCTTCTCGTTGTCGCGGCCCGATCGCCGCGGCGGGGCGCCGCCGCCTGATCCGTCCCCACGGCTTCAGCACGCCCAGCACCGTGGCGATCGTCAAGGCGGTCAAGGATACGGCCGGCGGGAAGAACAGCGACGAGATCTCGTTCGGTGCCTCGCCCCCCGTGGTCAGACCGCGGCCGTACGCCGCGACGGCGTCCATGCCCGGCTCCAGGGCCACCACGATCAGCGTGCAGAGCACCAGGTTCAGGGCCAGCTTCACCGCCACCCACCAGTACCGGAGCAGACCCCATTTGGTGCACAGACCCAGCACCAGCCCGGTCGCCAGGCAGACCAGCCCGGACGTCAGCATCGGCCAGACCACGAACGCGGCCAGCGCGCGGTAGGCCAGAGCGCGGAGCTCGGGGTCCGTCGCGAACCGGCCCGTGCCGACCAGGACGGCGACCATCACGTCGATGCCGATCCAGGCCCCGCCCGCGATGATGTGCAGGATCAGCGTGGCCCGGCGCCACCGCCGGCCGAGGACGAAGACGGCGGCCTGCTGCGTGCGAGGCGCTACTGCTGACGTCATCTGTCGTTCCTTCCGCGGCGTCCGGTGCTTGCGGGCTTGACGATGCCGGATCGCGGGATGCCGCGGGTACGCCGAAAGGCGACTCATCTGCTGCGCCTTGGAGCGTATCCACCGGGGACGTGAGTTGTTATAGCGTCGGCAGCGCCGGCCGAGAACGGATCTTGGTTCGGCGGAAGGAGCTCCATGGCGTCCGATGTCGTCGCCGGTGAGCCGGTGGCGGTCACGCCAGGGCCGAAGACACCGGTGTCCCCACCTCGCCGCCGCCTGCGGCCCGATCGCCTCGCCGCGGCGGCGGTGCTCGGCGGGCTGCGGCAACGGGCCTGGTCGGCGCTGGTGTCGGCGGCGTTCCTGGTGCTGGCCGCCGCCTTCGCCGCGGGCCCGATGTTCGCCGAAGCGTCCGGCAACGCCGCCTTCCAGGACCGCCGCGATGCCGTCCCGGTCACCGCGCGCCAGGCCGACGCCGCGGTCGTCCGGCTGTCGGCGGACGTCGGCCCGGGCGCCGCCGGGCAGGATGCCGTCCTGACGGATCTGCGGGCGGTTCCCGGGCTGACCGAGCCCCGTCTGACCAGCGCCTCGATCGGTGCGGAGCTGACTTCCGGCGTGTTCTGGGAGTCCACGGCCGGGGTGGGCGACCGTCGGGAACGGGCCCGCCTGTTCGCCGTCGAGGCGCCGGAGACGGCGCTGGTGCCGGTCGGCGTCCCGGCGCGCGGGGACGGCCTGTGGCTGCCCGGCCCAGTGGCGACCGCGCTGGGTGTCCAGCCAGGTGACCGGATCGTCGTCACCGTCGCAGTGGGCAAGAGTGGCAAACGCCAGCAAGCCCCGGCGACAGTGCAGGGGATCTATGCCGTCGACGCCGACGGGCGGCTGCCGGCCGACGTGCCGGGCAGCCGCGCCTGGGCCCTCCGGGCCGGGGACACGCCCGGCGACACGGAGTACCGCACGCTGCCGGCGTACCTGATGATCGGTGACGTCTCGACGGTCGAGCGGATCGCCGCGGCCGTGGGTGACGACCTGCTCTGGTCGACCGAGGCGGAGCTGGCGCCCGGCGCGACCCTGGCCGGCGCGCGGCGCACCGCCGACGCCGTCGAGACGCTCCGCCGCGAGTACGCGTCCGCCCTGCCCGCCGAGGGCGACAGCCCACTGAACCTGCGCTTCGCCAGCGGCATCGGCCGGCTCGTCGCGGCGGCGCAGGCGACGACCAACACGGTGCGGCAGCGGACCCGGCCGGTGGAATGGGCGGCGGCCGCGGTCGGTCTGGCGTCGGTGCTGGCGGTGGCGCTGTTGTCGGTCCGCCGCCGGGAACGGGAACTGCGCCACGCCGTCGCGGTCGGGATGTCCCCGGTGACCGTGGGCGGGCTGTGGCTGGTCGAACATCTGCTGCCGGCACTGCTGGGCACGGTCCTCGGCTGGCTCGTCGCCTGGCAGCTCGTGGCCCGCCTGGGTCCGCCCGGGGCGCTCGCCCAGTCGCTGACGCCTGCGGCGCTGGCGGCAGCGGCGGGTGTGCTGGGTGGCCTGGTGACGGTGGCCGGCGTGAGCGCAGTGACGGCAGCCCACCGCGTCCGCCCCGCGCCGCCGGCCCATCCCCGGCGGGCCCTGCCGTGGGGTGCGCTGGTCGTCGTCGTCGCGCTGGTGACGGCCGTCGGACTCGCCGGTTCCGACGCGACCGCGGGTGCGGCGCGCGGGGTGGATCTGCTCGTACCGCTGCTCGTGCTGGCCGCCGCCGGGGTGATCGCCGGCTGGCTGCCCGGGCGCCTGGTAGGGCGGCCCGGCACCGGGCCGCCGACCTCCCGGGACCGGGCAGACGCCCAACTGACCCGCCGACGACCGGCGGCGCAACCCGACACCGAACCACCGACCTCCCGAGATCGGGCAGACGCCCAACTGACCCGCCGACGACCGGCGGCGCAACCCGACACCGAACCGCCGACCTCCCGAGATCAGGCAGGCGGCCGACTGACCCGCCGACGACAGGTGGGGCAGGCCGACGCCGGGCCGCCGACCTCCCGGGCCTGGGCGGTCGTCTGGCTGGCCCGGCGGCGGCTGGGCGGTGGCGGCGCCGAGCGCCGGCTCGCCGTTGTGGTCGTGACGGCGGGTCTGGGGATGCTTCTCTTCGCCCTGTCGGCGGTGCAGTCGACGGCCGTCACGACCGGTGACCGGGTGGCCGTGGCCGCGGGCGCCGAGGGGGTCGCCACGATCGAGGGTTCCTGGGAGCTCGACGACGCGGCGGCGCTCGTGCCGCCACCCGATCCGCTGGGCACTCAGCCCGACGGTCCGGTGCCGGGCGTGCGGACCCCGCCGCTGCCCGCGGGGAACACCGTGGTGTGGCGGGCCGACATCACCACCCCGCTCGACGACACGCAGCGTGACCTGCTGCTGATCGATCCCGGTCGGCTCCGGGACGTCGCGCTGTGGGGCCGTGGGGCCGACCTGACCGCGGCCCGGCGGGCCCTCGACGCCATCGACGCCGGTGCCACCGCGGCGGACGGGGTGATCCCGGTGATCGCCGTTGCCGATCCCGCCGCCGCGGGCCTCGACACGGTCCAGGTGACGCTGGGGTACGACAGCCGGACGCTGACGGTGGTCGCGCACGTGCCCGCGTTCCCCGGGCTGCGGGACCGTCCGATGTACGTCGTTCCCGCCGAGGCCGTGTTCGCCCGGCTCGGCGCCGCCGATCCTCGGCTCCGGCCGCGGAACGCCCTGGACCAGAACGCGCTCTTCGTGCAGACCTCCCTGTGGAGTGCGGGCGGCACCGCCGGGGTCGCGGCGGTGACCGGTCCGAAGGGCATCCGGCCCGAGCGGGTGGACACCGCCGCCACGCTGCGGCAGGGGGACGCGTACGTGGCGGCCGACCGGGCCCGTGGCTATGAGGTCGCGGTCGCCGGTTACCTGGCTCTGCTGGCCGCGCTGACGCTGTGCGTGTACGCCCAGCGCACCGCCGCGACCCGCCGCTCAGCCGACCTCATGCTGGCGCGCGTCGGGCTGGGCCGGGCGCGGGTGACGCGTGCCCGGGCGCAGGAGCTCGTGCTGCTGGCCACGGTGGCGTTCGGCGGGGCCGTGGCCGGCGTGGCCGTGCTCGCGCCGATCGGTGGGCGGCTGCTCGACGACCAGCCCGGCCTGCTTCCCCGGTTCGCCTTCCAGCAGTCGCCGGCCGCGCTGGCGGTGACGGCCGGGGTCGCCGTCGTGGCCACGGTTCTCGCCGTGGCACTGTCCACAGTGCGCTCGTCCAGCGCGGAGGAGGACGCCTACCGTGACGACTGATCGGGTCCCCCTGCTGGACGGCCGCGAGCTGCTCCAGCTGTATGCGGCGCCGACCGGGCCCACCCAGGCCCTGCGCGGTGTCGACGTCACCCTGCTCGGTGGCCGGATCACCGCCATCACCGGTCCCTCCGGCAGCGGCAAGTCCACCTTGCTCGCCGTGCTGGCGCTGCGGGAGCGACCCGCGGGCGGCGAGCTCCGGCACCGCGGTCGCCTGGTGTCCGGCCTGTCGCGGCGCCGGCTGCAACGGTTGCGGCGGCACGAGATCGGCTGGGTCGCCCAGCGCCCGACCCACAGCCTCTTCCCGCAGCTGGACGCGGGCGGGCAGATCGAGCAGATGGCCCGGCTGCGGGGCGTGCCCTGCGACGTGGCGGCGGCGCTCGCCGAGGTGGACCTGACAGCGCGCGCGACCGCCCGGCCGGCCACCATGTCCGGCGGTGAGCAGCAGCGCCTCGCGGTCGCCGCGGCCGGCGTGGGACCGCCGGCTCTGCTGATCGCCGATGAGCCGACCGCCGAGCTCGACGACGACTCCGCCGACCTGGTGCTGCGGCTGCTGCGCTCGTGCGCCGACCGCGGCAGCGCCGTCGTGATCGCCACCCACGACGCCCGGGCCATCGCGGTGGCCGACACGGTGCTGCGGCTGCGGCACGGCGTGCTGTCCGGGGAGCACCACGCCGGGCAGGCCCGCACCACGAGCATCGACGGCCTCGGCCGGCTCCAGCTGCCGGAGGAAGCGCTGGCGTTGTTCCCGGACGGCCGGGTCGTGGTCACTCTGACCGACGGCCACGTTCAGCTGCACCCGCCGGAAGGCCGGGACGGTCACATCGCACCGCACCCATCGCAGGACCGGGACACTCACCACACGCTGCACCCACCGGCGGGCCAGGACACTCACGAAACGCTGCACCCACCGGAAGGCCGCGACACCCCGCAACAAGCCGAACCCACCCCAGGACCAGGACACTCACCACACGCTGCACCCACCGGAAGGCCGGGAATGAGCGAGCCGCCGCAATCACCGCTGGTGCAGGTGCGCGGGGTGAGCCACATCCGCGGCACCGGGGCGGCCGCCACCCGGGTGCTGCACGACATCGACCTGGCGCTGGCCCCGGCCTCCCTGGTCGTGCTGGCCGGCCGGTCCGGCTCCGGGAAGTCGACGCTGTGCCATCTGGTCGCCGGGGTCATGGCGCCCAGCGCCGGCGAGGTTCTGGTGTCCGGGCGCCCGGCGCACCCCGTTCCCGATTGGCGCGACGTGTCGTTGCTGCCGCAGCGGCTGGCGCTCGAGCCGGAGCTCACCGTCGCCGAGAACGTTCTGCTTCCGGCCGGGTTGCGTGGGCTCGGCGGTGGCGCGGAGTTGCTCGACCGGTTGGGGCTCCGGCCGATCGCTGACCGGCCGGCGCGGGACACGTCGCTCGGCGAGCAGCAGCGCACCGCCCTGGCCCGTGCGCTGGTGCTCGGTCCTGCGGTTGCCGTCCTGGACGAGCCGACCGGGCATCAGGACGACGAACATGTTCACCTGGTTCTCGACGTGTTTTCCGCCGCGGTGCGTTCCGGCACGCTGGCCCTGGTGGCGACGCACGACCCGCGGGTGATCGGCATTGCCGACGTGGTGGTCCGGATGCGGTCGGGCCGGGTTGTCGTCTGACGCCCGGGGTGGGCTAACCCGCGAGGATCTGGGCTTGCGTGCGGCCGTCCGCGGTGCCCCACTTCTGCACCACCACGAGGTCGAGCCGGCCGTCCCGGTTCCAGTCCGTCACCGACAGGCTGTGCCGGTCGTCGGTCGAGACGTGCGCGGTGCTCGGCTTGCGCAGGAGCTTGCGGTACTGCGACGCGCCGTCGAGGACGCGCAGCACGGTCTTGTCGCTCTTCGCGCCCGACTTCTGCGTCACGACCAGGTCCAGGTACAGGTCGCCGTTCCAGTCGGCCACCGAGAACGTGTGCCGGGCGTCGGTCTTACCCAGTGGGGTGGCGCTCTCCTGCAGGTAGCGCTGGAAGTTCGAGGCGCCGTCGAGGACCCGGACCTCGGTGTGGCCGCTCGCCGTGCGGCACTTCTGCACCACGATCAGGTCGGGGCGGCCGTCGGCGTTCGGGTCGGCCACGGAGAACGCGTGGCAGGCGTCGGTCGGGCCCAGCACGGTGATCGACTCCTGCAGGTAGCGCTGCAGGTACGAGGCGCCGTCGAGCACGCGGACCTCGGTGCGGCCGCTCGCCGTGCCGGACTTCTGGGTCACCACCAGGTCCTGGCGGCCGTCGAAGTTCCAGTCGGTCATCGCGAACTCGGCCGGGGCGTCGGTGGAGACCAGCGGGGTGGCCGTGTCGAGCAGCAGGTGCTGGAACTTGTAGGCGCCGCTCACCACGCGCACCTCGGTCTTGCCGGTGGCCGTGCCGGACTGCTGCACCACGACCAGGTCGGCGTCCGCGTCGCCGTTCCAGTCGGCCAGCAGCACCTGGTGCTTGTCGTCGAAGGAGCCCGGCAGCCCGGGCACGGTCTTCAGCAGCGACTTGCTGAACGGGCCGGTCGCCTTCTTCGGCGTCGCCACCGCTGACTCCGGTGCCGCCACCACCGGCGCGACGCCCGAGCTGGTCCACAGCCGGCCGACGATCAGCCGTGCGTCGTTGGCCTCCGGCGCGTACGCGTCCGGGTAGCGGGAGACCTGCACCCGCTGGCTGATCTGGCCGATGTCGCCGCCCGTCCAGCTGTTGGCGGGGTAGCTGCGGAGCAGCTTGTTGAGGAACGCGTCGGTGGCGAAGGCGGGGTCGATCAGCTGCTCCGGCCGGCCCCAGCCCATCGACGGGCGCTGCTGGAACAGCCCGAGGCTGTCGTGATCGACGGCGAGTGTGTAGTTGTGCAGGGTGCTCTCGGCGATGGCGGTGGTCACCGCGATCACCGCTGCCCGGGCCGGCAGCCCGCGCCGCAGCACCTGCCGCACGATGGCCCGGGCGCACGAGATGTTGTAGCCGTTCACGGCCCGGCCGAGGCGCTGCCCGGTCATCGACGGCCGCAACCCGCCGGCGATCGCCTTGTCGGCCGCGGACACGCCGTCGGGCTGGCACGCGGTGCTCGGGATGGGCTTCGCGCGGGCCGCCACGACGGCCGGGTCCAGCCCCTCCGCGGCCTGGGCGGGGGCGGGCAGGCACAACGCTGCGACGGCGACGGCCGCGGTCAGCGCGACGCCGGACAGAGCTGGCAACCTCACGGCACATCCCCCGATTCGCCCATCGACAGCGACCTTAACCAATGAGGTACGGGATTGCCACCCGCCGTCCGCCTTGCCGGACTTGCCCGATCTTGGTCAGCGGATGGCCACGACCGTCTGGCTCCGGGGCTCCGCGTCGCCGCGGGTCGTCGTGAACGTCACGGTCTGCGGGCGGTGGAACCGGCAGATCCGTACGGCGGCCTCGTAGGTGCAGGTCACCGCGCCGGCCGGGCGTACCTGGAAGCCCTCGGGGCCGAGGTTCTCCACCCGGACGGTCCCGCTGGTCCGCATGCAGACCGCCCACGCGGACGGGCCGTCGTCCGCGGCGTTGATGGTCAGCGTCGCGCCGTGCGGCAGGCACGCCGGCGCCGGCTTCGGCGGGGACGAGGCCTTGATGATCCGTACGTCCAGGGTGCGGATCTGCGCGGCATCGGTGATCGTGAAGCGGACGGTTCCGGGGTGGAGCAGGCGGCATTGCCGGATGCCGGCCTCGTAGTGGCATTCGACCTTGTCCGCCGGGGCGACCGAGAAGCCCTCCGGTCCCAGGTTGGCGACCAGCACCACGCCGCCGACGGTCAGGCAGAGCGGCTGCCACGGCGGCCCGGTGTCCGCGGCGTCGACGCGGTGGATGACCGCGCCCTGGCAGACGGGCCGGGCCGGCGGCCGGGAGGTGCGCGGCGCCGCCACCGGCACCGCCGCGACGGGCGGTGCGGCGGCTGTCGGATTCCCGACGGCAGGAGGCGCGCCGCCAGCGAGCTGGGCAGGAGGCGCGCCGCCGGCGGGCTGAGCCGGGGGCGCGGCCGCGCCGGTGGTGGTGCAGGCCGCCACCGCGGCCAGGGTGGTCAGGGCGAGCGCGACCGGGCCGAGGCGCCGGAGAGGACGGATCATCACGAGCGGACTCCTTGGGGCTGTGCGAGCGTTTGACCGGTTGGTCCCCGCCGGAGCCGGTTTGGTTCGGCCCCCGGTCTGCCGATTTCTCAGGGCAGTTGGCCGGCCGCCAGCCCGCTCTGCACCTGGCGGTGGAAGGCCAGGTAGCCGAGCAGCACCGGGAGCATCGCGATGGTCATGCCGGCGAACAACCCGCTGTAGTCCCCGCGGTAGCCCTCGCTCACCGCGAGCGCGGTCAGGCCCTGCGCCAGCACCCAGCGCCGCTCGGCGTCCGGACCCTGCAGGAGCACGATCGGCAGCACGTACTGGTTCCACTGCCAGAGGAAGGTGAAGATGCCCACGCTGACCAGGCCGGGGCGGGCCATCGGCAGCATCACCCGGAAGAACAGGCCGAAGTGCCCGCAGCCGTCGACCAGCGCGGCCTCGGCGACCGACGTGGGCAGGGTCCGGAAGAACGCGGTCAGGAAGAACACCGCGAACGGCAGCGAGTACGCCGCGTACACCAGGGTCAGGCCCGGCAGCGTGCCGAGCAGGCCGAGGTTGCGCACCACGAAGAAGAGCGGCACCAGCGCCAGGAAGACCGGGAACATCATCCCGCCGACGAACGCCAGGTACACGATCCGCCGGCCGCGGAACCGGTAACGGGCCAGCACGTACGCGGCCATCGCGCCGAGCAGCATGGTGAGGGTCAGCGCGCCGGTCACCACGATCGCGCTGTTCAGGAAGTACCGGCCGAGGTGGGCCTCGGTCCAGGCCCGGCCCCAGTTGTCCCAGCGGATCCGCGACGGCAGGCCCCACGGGTCGGTGAGGATCTCGGTGTCGCTCTTGAACGAGCTGAGCACCGCCCACAGCAGCGGCAGCGTGGTCAGCACCGCCCAGCCGGCCAGGAAGCCGTGCGTCAGCACCGGGATCCGCGGCCGGGCCACCCTAGCGCTCCACCCGGTCGCGCCGGGTCACCCGGAGGAACAGCACCGCCACCGACAGCGTCAGGAAGAACATCGCCACGCCGATCGCCGAGGCGTAGCCGAACTGCGCATCGGTGAACGCCGTCTTGTACAGCCGCAGACCGACCACATCGGAGGAGAAGCCGGGGCCGCCGTCGCTGACGATCTGCACCACGGCGAAGCCGTCGATCGCCAGGACGGCCAGGTACACCCAGGCCACCTGGATGGTGTCCCAGAGCAGCGGGATCGTCACCCGGACCAGGGTGGTCGCCCGGTCGGCGCCGTCGAGCAGGGCCGCCTCGTAGATGTCCCGCGGGATCGCCTGCATCGCCGCGCCGAACAGCACCACGTAGAAGCCGACGTTGCTCCACAGCAGCACCACCGCGACGCACCAGAACGAGAACCGCGGGTCACCCAGCCACGGCCGGGCGAGCGCGTCGAGCCCGGCCGCGCGCAGGGCACCGTTGACGAGCCCGGTGTGCGGCGCGTACATCTCCTTCCACAACACGCCGATGATCGCCACCGACAGCACCTGCGGGAAGAAGTAGACGATGCGGTAGGCGGCGGCGCCGCGTACCGCGTGCACGCCCGGCCGGTCCCGCCGGCCGCCGACGCTGAGCATCGAGGCGAGGAAGAGGCCGAGCAGGATCGCCGCGACCGGCAGCAGCACCAGCAGCACCGCGTTGTGCCGCAGGGCGTTCCAGAAGTACCCGTCGCCGAGCAGGCGGCGGAAGTTGTCCAGGCCGACGAACTCGTACTCCGGGGACAGCCCGCCCCAGTCCGTCGCCGAGATCGGGAAGGCCTGCGCGTAGGGCGACACCACGAAGATGCCGTACAGCAGCAGCGGCGGGAGCAGGAAGACGACGATGAACAGCCGCTTGCCGCGCACCGTCAGGCCCGCTTGTACTTCTTGATCGACGGGTCCCGGGCTATCTCGTCGGCGGCCCGCTGGCACCGGTCGGCCCACTGCGCCGCGGTGATCCGCCGGGTGAACAGGTCGGCGCAGGCCGCGTCGACCAGGCTGCGCTCCAGCTTGCGGTAGTACGACGAGTAGAGCCAGGTGAACGTGTCGGCGCCGGCGGCCTTCATCATCCGGGTCACCGAGGTGAGCCCGGGTGACAACGCCAGGCCGGCCTCGGCGCCGGCGACGCAGCTGAGGCTGCTGACCCGGCCGGTGAAGTCCGCGGCGGCCCGCCGGGACAGCATCACCCGCAGGTACTCCAGCCCGCCGCGCAGGTTCTTCGCCTTGGCCGGCACCACGAACGCCTCGCTGCCGGTGCCCCGGAACGCCGTGAACGGCAGCTTGTCGCCGCCGGTGAGGCTGGGTGTGGGCGCGACGGCCATCCGGAAGCCGGGCGGGGTGACGGCCTTCTGCTCGTTCTCCAGCCAGGAGCCGCAGGAGATGAACGCCGCCTTGCCGCGGCACCACTCGGTCTGCGCCTGCACATGGTCCATGCCCTCGGCGCCGCGCTGGAGGAAGCCGTCGACGGCCAGCTGGGAGTAGGCGTCCGCGGCGGTCCGCACCGCGTCCTGCCGCCAGGCGCCGGGCTCCAGGTTGTCGATCGCCTTGAGCACCTCGACGCCGCCGAGCTTGGCCGCCGCCGCGAGGATCGGCCAGCTCATGTAGCGGGCATGCTTGCCCTGGTAGGTCCAGGGCGCGAGGCCGGCGGCCTTGATCTGGCGGCACAGCGCGATCATCTGGTCCCAGGTTTGCGGGTACTGCCACCCCCGGTCGGTGAAGAGCTTCTCCGAATACCAGATCCCGTACGCGGAGTACGCGTAGTTCAGCGCCCGGACCGTCCCGTCGTACGAGCCGGCGTCGACGATCCCGGGCAGCAGCGTGTCCCGGACCCGGACCTTCGGGTCGTCGAGGCTCGGCGCGTCGAGCAGCTCGCCGAGGTCGGCCAGCGCGCCCTGCGACACCAGCCCGTTGAAGTCGATCTGGCTGCCGCCGGAGTTGTCGACCACGTCCGGCGGGTCGCCGGCCACGAACCGCGGCTGGAGCGTCTCGGCGATCTGCTGGGTGGCCGAGTGCCGGATCGGCGCCCGCGGGTAGCGCTCGCGGTACATCGCCTGGTGGGCCTTGGCGTACTCGTCGCCGAAGCCGCCGTTGAAGATGACCACCTCGAGCGGGGCGTCCTCCTTGACGCCCAGCGGGTTGCCGGCGGTGGTCCGGCCCTTCGCGCCCTCGTCGGCGCTGTCGCCGCCGCCCATCGCGCAGCCGGTGAGGGTGCCCGCGGCGGTGACGGCGCCGGCCGCCGCCACCCCGTGCAGCAGCCCGCGCCGGCTGATCGTCTGTGCCATGTCGTGTGCTCCCGCCTGCGTGGTGATGGTCCATCATCAATATCGCTCAATGTCCGTTTTGTAGGATGAATGTTTCCTACACGACTCGCAAGAGGGGCGAAGGTTATTGCCACAGAACGGTGACCCGGGTAACTTGAAGCGCCATGCGAACGAGTCGGCTCGCCTGGTTGCCCGCCCTCACGGTCGTCGCCGCCCTCGGCGCCGCCGCACCGGCGGCACCCGCCGCCGCGCGCCCCGCAGCGTCCACGATCGACCGGCTGCTGGCCCGGATGACCCTGCCGCAGAAGGTCGGCCAGCTCTTCACCACCTACGCCTACGGCGCCGACGCGAACGCGCCCTCGGCCGCCGACGCCGCCCTCAACCGGCGTCTCTACGGTGTGGACACCCCGGCCCGGGTCGTCGCGAAGTACCACCTCGGCGGCGTGATCTACTTCGGCTGGACGAACAGCCTCCAGTCGCCCCGCCAGCTCGCCGGGCTCGGCAACGGGCTGCAGGCCGCCGCCACCGGCAGCGGCGCGGGCGTGCCGCTGCTGATCTCCACCGATCAGGAGCACGGCGTGGTCTCGCGGATGCCCGCCCCCGCCACCCAGTTCCCGGGCGGCATGGCGCTGGGCGCCGGCCGCAGCGCCGCCGACGCGTTCACCACCGGTCAGGTCACCGGCCGCGAGCTGCGGGCGGTGGGCATCGGCCAGGCCTGGGCGCCGGTGGCCGACGTCAACGTCAACCCGGCCAACCCGGTCATCGGCGTCCGCTCGTTCGGCAGCGACCCCGGCCTCGCCGCCCGGCTCACCGCGGCCCAGGTGCTCGGGTTGCAGCGCGGCGCGAACACGGCCGCGGCGGCCAAGCACTTCCCGGGCCACGGCGACACCAGCACCGACAGCCACACCGGGCTGCCGGTGATCAGCCACACCCGGGCCGAGTGGTCCCGGCTGGACGCTCCGCCGTTCCGCGCCGCGGTCGCGGCCGGGGTCGACGCGATCATGAGCGCGCACATCGTGGTGCCGGCCCTCGACCCGGCCGGTGACCCGGCCACGCTGTCCCGGCCCATCATCACCGGCCTGCTCCGCGGTGAGCTCGGCTACCGCGGCGTGGTCGTCACCGATTCGCTGGAGATGGCCGGCGTACGGCAGAAGTACGGCGACGCGCGGGTGCCCGTGCTGGCGCTGCGGGCCGGCGTCGACATGCTGCTGATGCCGCCGGATCTCGACGTCGCGTACGGGGCGGTGCTCGACGCGGTCGCCGCCGGCGAGCTCACCGAGGCCCGCATCAACGAGTCGGTGCGCCGGATCCTCACCCTGAAACACCGGCGCGGACTGCTGTCGTGGACGCCGCTGGACCCGGCCGCCGCCGAGCGTGTCGTGGGCCGGCCGGCCCACCGGCAGCTGGCGCAGGCCGTCACCGACCGCACGGTGACGGCGGTCCGTAATGACGCCGGCCTGCTGCCCTATCGGGGCGCCGGCCGGTCGGTGCTCGTCACCGGATGGAATTCCGGCACCTCCAGCAATGTGCCGGCACTCGCCGCCTCGCTGGCCACTCGGGGGGCCAGCGCGACGGCACTCGTCACCAATCTGCCCACCGACGACAAGATCGCCGAGGCGGTGCACGCGGCCGGCTCGCACGATCTGACGGTGGTGCTCACGTCGAGGGCGTGGGACACGGTGGTCAGTGATCCGTCAGCCCGCCAGCAGGCGCTGGTCCGGGCTCTGGTGGCGACGGGGCGCCCGGTGGTGGTGGTCGCGGTGCGTGATCCGTACGACCTCGCCCACCTGCCGGGCGTCTCGACCTACCTGGCCACGTACAGCACCACGGCGGTCGCGATGGAGTCGCTGGCGCGGGTGCTGCTCGGTGTCACGGCGCCGCGCGGCAGACTGCCGGTAGCGATCCCGGGTCTGTACCCGTTCGGCCACGGGCTGCGGTGGAGCGTGTGATGAGCGGCCGCTGCTATTCCCGGCGTGGGTCATGAGCGGGCGCGCGGCGGGTCAGCCGCGCGTGCACGGCCGCCGGCACCGGGCCGCCGGTGAGCCGGGCGAGGGCCAGTGCCGCCGCGCCGGCGGCCCCGTCGGCCGCCTCGCGGGGCTCGGCGCCGGTCCGGGCGAGCACACCGGCCCGGACGGCACGGGCGACCGGACCGGGCGTGAGCAGCACCGACCCGGCCAGCACCACAACACCGACAAGCGCCCCGACCACGCCGCCCGGCGGAGCGACCACGCCGGGCGGCAGAGCGACCACGCCGGGCGGCAGAGCGACCACGCCGGGCGGCAGAGCGACCACGCCGGGCGGCAGAGCGACCACGTCGGGCGGTGGAGCGACAGTGTCGTAGGTGTGGAGCAGTTTCGCGGCGGCGGCGTCGGTGATCCGCCGGGCGACCGGGTCGCCGGCGTCGGACGCGGCGCTCACCGCCGGCGCCAGCCGGCCCAGCTCGGCGGGGGGACGGGCGAAGCCGGCCGCGACCAGCGCCTGCGCGAGCTCCTCCCGGCGCGCGCGGGAGAGCGGACCGGGCAGCCCGGCACCGAGCCGTTCGGCGACCGCATCCGTCAGGGCCGTCGGCTCGCCGCGACCGTCCAGCGCCGCCAGCACCGCGCGCAACGCCCGCACCCCGATCCAGACCGCCGAGCCCTCGTCGCCGAGCAGCCAGCCGTAACCGTCGCAGCGGCGCTCGATCACCCCGCCGGCGAACCGCGCGGCCAGCGCCCCGGTGCCGGAAAGCAGCAGCACACCGTCCGCGCCGGCGGTGCCGGCGGCGAACGCCACCTCCAGGTCCGTCACGGTGACCACCTCGCCGCCCGCTCCGCACCGCGACCAGGCCCGCGTGGCGGCGGCCCGGAACGCCGCGCGACCGACGCCGGCCGAGCCCGCGGCGCCGAGCACGCCCACCCGCACCGCCGAGGTGTCCACTCCGGACAGCGCCGCCGTGAGCGCGGCGGCGATCGGCTCGGCCGCGTCGCCGCCGCTGCTGTTGCGGTTGGCGCCGCCGGCCGCGCCCCGGCCCAGCACGATCCCGTCGAGCGTCGCGACCACGCACCGGGTGGACGTGGCACCCGCGTCGACCCCCACCACCAGCGACCGGCTCATTATCCGGTGACCGTACCGGGTAACCGTCCCACCGAAGGAAACACTTCTCCATGACAGACAGGCCGCGCGGCGCGCACCTCATCCCCACAGCACCCGAGCCGGCCGTGGACCACCCGGCCGGCGACCGCTCGCCGACGACCGTGCGGGCGCGTGGCCTGCTGCCGTCGCTGTCACCGGCCGAGCGGCGGGTGGCCCAGGTGATCATCGACCATGCCGCCACCGCCTCCGGGCTGACCATCAGCGACCTCGCCGAGCAGGCCCGGTCGTCGGAGACCACGGTGATCCGGTTCTGCCGCGCGATGGGCTTCACCGGCTACTCGCAGCTGCGGCTCACCTTGGCCGGCGAGGCCGGCCGGGCGTACGAGGCGACCGCCGCCGACGGCCAGGTCGGCAGCGACATCGGCGAGACCGACGAGCTGGCCCAGGTGGTCAGGAAGATCGCCTTCGCCGACGCGCGCGCGGTCGAGGAGACCGCCGCGCAGATCGACATCACCGTGCTGGGGCAGGTGGTCGATCTCGTGGCCGGCGCCCGCCGGGTCTGCATCTACGGCGTCGGCGCGAGCGCCTTCGTCGCCGCCGACTTCCAGCAGAAGCTGCACCGGATCGGCCTGGTCGCGTACGCGTGGAGCGACCTGCACATGGCGCTGACCAGCGCCGCCCTGCTCGACGGGCGGGACGTGGCGTTCGGGATCTCGCACACCGGCACCACGCTGGACACCATCGAGGCGTTCGCGGAGGCGGGCCGGCGCGGCGCTCGGACCGTGGCGCTGACCAACTTCCCGAGGTCGCCGATCACCGAGCACGCCGACCTGGTGCTCACCACCGCGGCCCGGGAGACCACCTTTCGGTCCGGCGCGATGGCCAGCCGGCTGGCCCAGCTGACCGTCATCGACTGCGTGTTCGTCGGGGTGGCCCAGCGGACGTACCGGGAGACGCGCAAGGCCCTCGACGTGACCTACGAGGCCATCCGGTCGCGCCGGGTCGATCCCGGCCGGCGGCGCGGATGAGGGCGCCGGACAGCAGGCCGCTGGCGCGCACGGAGCAACGCAACCCGCGGAGCACCTCGATCGACCGGATGGGCACCGCCGAGCTGCTCGCGCTCATCAACGCCGAGGACCGGGCGGTGCCGGACGCGGTGGCCGGCGTGCTGCCGGAGCTCGCGGTCGCGGTCGACCTGGCCGTCGCGGCGCTCTCCGGCGGGCACCGGATCCACTACGTCGGCGCGGGCACCTCGGGCCGGATCGCCGTCCTGGACGCGGCGGAGCTGATCCCCACCTTCGGGGTGGAGCCGGGCCGGGTGGTGGCGCACATCGCCGGCGGCACGCACGCGCTCACCCATCCGTCCGAGGCGGCCGAGGACGACGAGGAGGCCGGCCGGGTGGCGGCCGGCGCGGTGGCCGCCGGCGACCTGGTGGTCGGCGTGACCGCCAGCGGGCGCACCCCGTACGTGCGCGCCGCGCTGTCGGTGGCCCGGGGCCGGGGCGCCCGCACGGTGCTGGTGTCGGCGAACCCCGCGGCGCCGATCGCGGCCCTCGCCGACGTGCACGTGGCGCCGGACACCGGCCCCGAGGTGCTCACCGGCTCCACCCGGATGAAGGCCGGCACCGCGCAGAAGCTGGTGCTCAACGCCTTCTCCACGGCGACGATGGTGCGGCTGGGCCGGACCTACTCCAATCTGATGACCGACATGGTGGCCAGCAACGACAAGCTGCGCGACCGCCAGCTGCGGATCCTGGCCGAGGCCACCGACGCCGACGTCGCGCGCTGCCGGCAGGCCCTGCGGCTGGCCGACGGCGACGCGAAGGTGGCGGTGGTGATGCTGATCGCCGGGTCGGGCCGCGAGCGCGCCCGGCAGGTGCTGGCCACCGCCCGCGGTCACGTCCACGAGGCACTGCGGCTGCTCAACACCCGGGTCACGTAGCCGGCCCCAGCGACGTCCGCAGGAAGTGCAGCTCGTACTCCCACAGGTTCGGCACCCCGGAGCCCAGGTGGGTGACGCCGGGCAGCGGCAGCACGGTGTGCGGCCGGCCCGCCGCCAGCAGCGCCTCGGACAGCTTCATCGTGTGCACCGGCAGCACGTTGTCGTCGAGCAGCCCGTGCACGAGCAGCAGCGGCCGGCGCAGGTTCGGGGCGTCGGCGATCAGCGAGGCGCGCGCGTACCCCTCGGGGTTCTCCGCCGGCAGGCCCAGCGTGCGCTCCTGCCAGTGTGAGCTGTAGAGCAGGTGGTCGGTGACCGGGGCGCCGGCCACCGCGGCGTGGAACACGTCGGGCCGGCGCAGCACCGCCAGCGCCGCCAGGTAGCCGCCGGCCGACCAGCCGCGGATGCCGACCCGGTCCAGGTCCAGGTCGCCGAAGCGCTCCGCGGCGGCGTGCAGGGCGTCCACCTGGTCCTGCAGCCGGGGGCCGGCATGGTCGTCGCCGCGGGCGCGTTCCCAGCGCGGTCCCCGGCCCGGCGTGCCCCGGCCGTCCGCGACGATCACCGCGAAACCCTGGTCGGCGAACCACTGGGAGGCCCAGTAACCGGACCGGGCGGCGACCGCCCGCTGCCCGGCGGAGCCACCGTACGGGTCCATGAGCACCGGCAGCCGGGCCGTGCCCGGTGCGTGCCCGGTGGGGAACAGCACCGCGGTCCGCAGCTTCCGCTCGCCCAGCGCCATCAGATGCGGCACCGGGCGCACCGCCGGCTCGGCCGCGAAGCTGCGCAGCGGGTGGCCGTCGACCGTGACCGTCTCGCCGTCCAGCGTCCGGGCGTCCACCACGGTCACCCCGCCGGCGCGGCGACCGCCGTACAGGCCGGGTTTGGCGGTGAGCCGGGCCGTCCCGCCGCCCGGCGACCAGGTCCACAGGTGCCGCTGGGCCGGCTCGTGCCGGGCGGCGAACAGCACGGTGTCGCCGTCGACCGAGAGCACCTCCCCCAGCTGCAGGCCGGGTGCCGTGACCGGGACGCCGTCGACGGTGAGCCGCCGGGTGTCACCGTCGTCCACCGTCCACAGCAGAGCCCCGGAGGCGGTGTGCGCGGGCACGCCCTCGACGATCGTGGTCCACGAGGGATCGGTGTCCTCGCGCAGCACGCCGGTCCGGCCGGTGGCCGGGTCGACGGTCAGCACCCGCATCACGGTCTGCCGCCGGTTCTGCACCACCACCAGCAGCCCGGCCGCGTCCCAGACCACCCGGGTCACGTACTCGAAGGCGGCGCGGTCCCAGTCCACCGGCGTCCGGCCGCCGTCGAGGCCGAGCAGGTGCAGGCTGACGTCCGCGTTCGGCGTGCCGGCGGCCGGGTAGCGCAGCGCGGCCGGCGGTCGTTCCGGCCGGGTCGGGTCGGCGACGTACCAGACCTGCACGGGCGTGTTGTCCACCCGGGCCGCCACCAGGCTGCGGCCGTCCGGCGCCCACCAGTAGCCCTCGAACCGGTTCATCGACTCGGACGCCTCGTGCTCCGGCAGGCCCCAGCTCACCTCCGGGCCGTCCGGCTCGGCCAGCGTCCGGTCGTCCTTGCCGTCGCGCCCGACCGCCCGCAGCTCGGCCTCGCACACGTACGCGACCGTCCGGCCGGTCGGGTCGATCCGGGCCTCGGCGGCCGGCCCCCGCGCGCCCAGGTCGGTCACCTCGGCCGAGGCCACGTCGACGGCGTACAGCCGGCCGGCGACGGTGAACACGGCGGTCCGCACGGCCGCGTCCGTGGCGTAGGAGCCGATCCCGGCCGAGCGGTCCCGGGCCCGTTCCCGCCGGGCCCGCTCCCGCTCGGACACCGGGGCGTCCGCGCCCGCGCCCAGCCCGGCGGCGTCGACCAGCAGCCGTTCCGTGCCGGTCTCCACCTCGTACGACCAGAGGTGACCGACCGGGTCCAGGCCCCCGTGCGAGCGCAGGAACAGCACCCGGGAACCGTCCGGGGCCACCGTGAACCGGCGCGGACAGCCGAGCGTGAAACGCTGCGTACGGGCGACCAGCCGGGGAAACATGGAGTTCATCCGCTCAGTCTTCAGCACCCTGTCACGCCGCGCGTCCGGCGTACCGCGGAACCCGCACGAGCACCGACGACGCCACCAGGATCGCCGTCGCCACCAGCGTGATGCTCGCGCCCGCGGCGACGTTCCACCGGCTCGACAGCGCGAGGCCACCCACTCCGCTCAGCACCCCGAAGAGCACGGCCAGCGCGGTGACCGCCGGCAACCGGCCGGACCAGAGCCGGGCGGCCGCGGCCGGGGCGACCACCAGCGCCAGCGCCAGGATGGTGCCGACGGCGGGTACGACGGTCACCACGACCACCTCGATGGTGAGCAGCAGCACCACATCCCAGGCGCCGGTCGCGAGGCCGGCCGCCCGCGCGCCGGTCCGGTCGAAGCCGATGAGCAGCAGCGGTCGGGCGCCGGCCGCGAGCACGGCCGCCACGACCACGAGCACCACCGCGGTGGTGACGAGGTCCCGCGTGGTCACCGTGAGCACCGAGCCGACCAGCAGCGAGGACAGGTCGCGGCTGAATCCGTCCTGGGTGGCGACCAGCCCGGCGCCGAGCGCGAACCCGCCGGAGAGCACCACCCCGGTCGCCGCCGCCGCGTGCTGGCCGCGGCGGCGGCTCAGCGCCGCCACGCCCAGGGCGGCAACCGTGCCGGCCACCACGCCGCCCAGGAAGACGTTGACGCCGATGATGGACGCGGCCACCACGCCCGGGAAGGTCGCGTGGGTCAGGGCCATGGTGAAGAAGGAGAGCCGCCGCAGGACGACCTGGACGCCGACGAGCCCGGCCAGCGCCCCGGCCAGCACCACCTCGGCGGTGGCCCGGTGCACCGCGTCGTCCCACCAGCTCATGAGCGGGCCGCCCGGAGCAGCCCGACGGGCAGCAGCAGCGCGTACGCCACCACGAGCAGCAGCACCACGGCGGAGGCCGGCGTCAGGTTCACCCCGTACGAGATCGAGGCGGTCCAGCTCAGCAGCAGCCCGCCGCAGCCGGCGGCGAGGATCAGCCCGGTGCCCAGCAGGGCCATCGCCGGCAGGCGGCAGGTCACCGACCGGGCGGCCGCGGCCGGCACGGTCAGCAGGGCCACCACCAGGATCGTGCCGACCGCCCGGACCGCGGCGACGACCACCAGGGCCACCAGCAGGTTGAGCCAGAGGTCCAGCCGGCCGATCCGGAAGCCCGCCGCGGCGGCGCCGGCCGGATCGAAGGTGCGGAACAGCAGGGCCCGGGCGGCGACCGCGAGCAGGCCGAGGATCACGACCGCGAGCACGGCGGTCTCGGCGAGCTGCCGCGCGGTCACGGTCAGCAGGCGGCCGAAGAGAAAGGCGGTCAGATCGCTGGTGTACGACGGACGCCGCGACACGAGCAGCACCCCGATCGAGAACATCGCGGTGAGCACGACGGCGGTGGACGCGTCGTCGGACAGCGCCCCCGCGCGGCTCAGCAGGGTGAGCGCCACCGCGGTGAGCACGCCGGCGGCCAGCGCCCCGACGGCGATGCCCTCGATCCCGCCGGCGAGGAAGCCGACGACCACACCCGGGAACACCGTGTGGGTCAGCGCGTCGGTGACGAACGACAGCCGGCGGGTGAACACGAAGACGCCGACCGGGCCGCAGATCAGCGCCAGCAGGGCCAGCTCGGCCAGCGCCCGGGCCATGAACGGCACGGCGAACGGCGCGATCACGGCCGCACCGGCACCGGGTAGCCGCCGTACGCCCGGCGCAGCGGACCGGCCGTGAGAATCTCCCCCGGCGGTCCCACCGCCCACATCCGGCCGTTGAGCAGGCAGACCTGATCGGCGAGGTCCCGTGCGACCGTGAGGTCGTGCGTGCTGAGCACCACCGCGGTGCCGGCGGCGCCGAGCTCGCGCAGCACGGTAATGATGGCGTCCTGGCTGACCGCGTCGACCCCGTTGAAGGGCTCGTCGAGCAGCAGCAGGCGCGGCTCCGCGGCCAGCGCCCGGGCCAGCAGCACCCGCTGGCGCTGGCCGCCGGAGAGCTGCCCGAACCGCCGGCCGGCCCGGTCGGCGAGGCCGACCCGGTCCAGCGCCTCCCGGGCGATCCGGCGGTCGGCCGCCCGGGTGGGCCGCCACCAGCCGATCCGCCGGTAGCGGCCCATCAGCACGACCTGCAGCGCGCTGACCGGGAAGCCGGCGTCGAGGGTGTCGAGCTGGGGCACGTAGCCGGCCAGCCCGCGGGCCCGCGCCGGGCTGCGGCCCAGCACGGTCGCGGTGCCGCCGAGCACCTGGGCCAGCCCGAGCACCGCCTTGATCAGCGTGGACTTGCCGGCGCCGTTCGGGCCGACCAGGGCGAGCCGCCGCCCGGCCGGCAGGTCGAGGTCGAGGTGGGTCAGCACGGGCGTGCCGTGGTAGCCGACGCGCGCGCCGGAGAACTGGAGGGCGGCGGCCACCGCGGCCTCGCCCACGTCAGCCGGCCAGCGCCGCGACGATGACCCGGGTGTTGTGCCGCTCGGCGCCGAGGTAGGTGCCCTCCGGGGTGCCGGGCTTGCCGAGGCTGTCGCCGTACAGGGCGTCCTCGCCGCCGATGACCTTGACGCCGGCCTGCCGGGCGATCGCCTCGGCGGCCCTGGGCGGCAGCGAGCTCTCGGTGAAGACGGCCCGGGTGCCGGTCGCCCGGATCCGGGCGACCAGGTCGGTGAGCTGCTTGCCGCTGAGCTCGGCCGAGGTGTCCAGGCTGGGGATGACCGAGCCGACGAACTCCAGCCCGTAGCGGTCCACGTAGTAACCGAAGGCGTCGTGGTTGGTCACCAGCTTGCGGCGGTCGGCGGGCAGCGTCGCGAAGGCCGCCCGGTTGTCGGCGTCGAGCTGGTCCAGCGCGGCGGAGTAGTCGCGCAGGTTGGCGGCGAAGGCGGCGCCCCGGCCCGGGTCGGCGGCGGTGAGGGCCCGCGCGATGCCGGCCACCATGATCTTGGCGTTGGCCGGGTCGTGCCAGATGTGCGGGTCGGGCCCGCCGCCCTCCTCGGGACCGCCGTCGCGCAGCGGCACACCCTGGCCGGCGTCCACCACCGGGCCCCGGAAGCCGGCCGACTCGACGGTCCGGTCGAGCCACTCCTCGAGGCCGACGCCGTTCCGCACGACCAGCGCCGCGGTGCCGATGGCCCGGATGTCGGCCGGGGTGGGCTCGTAGTCGTGCGGGTCCACCTGGGGCTTGATCAGCTGCGTGACGGTGACGTGGTCCGCGCCGACGGCGCGGACGAAGTCGGCCACCTCGGGCGTGGTGGCGACGACGGCCAGCCGCGGGTCGGGCTCGGCGGCCGCGGTGGTGCCGCCGCATCCGCCGGCGAGCAGCACGGCCGCGGCGGCCATGAGAATTCGGGGGGTCCTGGGCACGATGAACGCTCCTGTCTGCGAGAACAAGAACGGTAATCGTTTTCAATAAGTATCGTCCAATGGCAAGACGACGATGTCAGCCGGGCTCACCCGGCACCGTGAACAGCGGCTGCCACGGGTCGTCCGGGTCGGTCGGGAACTCCGTCGAGGGCGCGTCACCCGTCGTCGACCACCGGGCCTGGTACGGCAGCCCGTCCAGCAGCACCCGGTCGCCGCGGCCGTAGACCGTCGCCGGTGACCACACCTCGGTCACCCCGGTCACCGTCGGGCTGGGCCGGGGCGCGGTCTCGGTCGGGCTGACCGGGCCGATCACCGACCACGGGTTCGGGGTGGTGGAGTCGCCCGACCCGGACGGGTCCATCCCCTGGTTCGCCCACTTCGCCTCGTAGACGACGCCGTGCCAGACCACCTTGTACCCGCCGACGTACAGCGCGCTGAGCCGCCACACCGGGTACGGGCTGGTCTCCGGGTCGTCGGTGACCGGCTCCCGGTCGGCGATCGCCACCGACTCCCGGCCGGACGAGCCCACCGCGCTGCCGGGCAGCCCCGCGAAGACCGAGGAGAACGCCAGCGCGTCCTGGGCCACCCCGCTGCACGTGTTGGAGTGCACGACCACGTTGGTGAAGGTGCCGCGGCACTTGGCGTCGCGGTTCAGCGACCACATCGACACCCGGCCGAGGCCCTTGTCGACGGCGAACGTGGCGAGCCCGCGCGCGTCGTCGAGGGTGAAGCGCTCGGCGTCCACGTCGTTCTGGCCGATCATCGGGGTGGCCCCGATCCGCGACCACACCTGCGGCGACGTCAGCTGCACCCCGAGCCGCAGGTAGAGGTCGGAGAGCTGCTTGTGGGTGGCCTCCAGCGCCTGCAGGGACAGCTCCAGCATGTCGGGGTCGGAGCCGGCCGCCGAGCCGAAGTCCATCGTCATGACGTTGACCCCGCGCAGCGCCACGCCGCCCTCCAGCGTCGCCCGCACCGCGCCGAGCCCGTCGGCGGTCAGGCCCTCCGGCGCCACCGGCAGGGTCAGCCACACCTCCAGCGGCTTGCCCGCCTTCGTGCCCTCGGCCTGCAGCGCCGCCAGCGCGAGCGCGCGCCGGCGCAGCGACGCCTGGTCCGCGACGGCCGTGCCCTCGATGTCCAGGTCCAGGGTCCCGACGTCGTAGCGCCGCACCAGCTGCCGGTAGGCGTCGGTCAGCCGGGCCTGGTCGGTGCAGGCCACCGCGAGCTCGGAGTTGTTCAGCCCGCCGACGCTGAGCATGATGCTGCCGCCGGCCGCCCGCAGCTGGCTGATCCGGCGGTCCAGCTCCAGCGAGGCGGCCGCCTCGTCCGGGCTGTACGCGCCGCCCCAGCTGGGCGCGCACGGCTCCTGCGGGTCGGCGACCACAAACGCCAGCGCCACGTCGTTGGCCGGGTTCGCCTCCGGGTCCTGGAACTCGAAGGTCGGGGTCAGCGTCACGTCCACGTACGGCACCGCCCACGACTTCGCGGTCGGGCCGGCGGTGTCCCGCAGGTGCAGCACCGCGATCGTGCCGCCGGCGCCGAGGCCGCCCAGCACCAGGATCAGCACGCCCAGCCGCAGCCAGGACAGCCGCTCGGCGGGCGCCTCCGGCTCCTCCCAGTCCAGGTCGGCCAGGGGATCGTCGTCCGGCCGCACGGACGGGGTGGCGCGGTCGGTGAGCATGGTGGCCCTTCCGTCGTAGTCCTCGGCGGGGCATACCCCTCAGCAGGTGATTCGGCAGATTCCCCGGCGACTGAAGGACGAAGGCGGCAAAACCTTTAAGACCCGGCGCGCAACCGCCGATGGGAGATCGTGCGGGGTCGACGATCCCGGGGCCGGCCGCTGTTCGCACGTACCGTGAAGGGTCTTCCATGCAGCGCAACTCGGTGGACCAGCGGATGCCGGACGCCCGGCGTCAGTGGGGGTCCGACCGGCGGTCGGCACCGCATCCGCTGGTGCCGGCGCCCATCTCCGAGGGACGCATCGCCCGGGGACGGCTCGCGATCGTGCTGACCATCACGGTCTGGGCCTGCTACCTGATCGGCACGATCATCCAGCAGTTCATCGCCGGCCGGGCCACCAGCGCGCGCCTGGTCATCGAGGCGATCGTGTACATGGTCGTGGTCACCGGGCTGGCCGCCTCGGCCACCGCGTACCTGATCACCCGGATCGGCTACTTCTACCGCAGCCGGGCGCACCACCGGGCGCCGCGGATCGTGCTGGACAACTTCCTGCAGGGCGCGACGCCGTCGGTGACGGTCATCGTGCCGTCGTACCAGGAGGACGAGCGGGTCATCCGCACCACCCTGCTGTCGGCGGCGTTGCAGGAGTACCACGACCTGCGGGTGGTGCTGCTCATCGACGACCCGCAGCAGCCGCGCACCCGGGCCGCCCGGGACCTGCTGCTGGCCGCCCGCACGCTGCCGGGCGCGATCGAGGCCGAGCTCGCCGTCCCGTACGGACGGGTGCAGGCCGCCTACGAGCGGTTCGAGCAGACCCTGGACGAGCGCGACGACCGGGTCACCACCGCCGACGACATGCGCGACCTCGCCGCCGAGTACCGGTTCGCGGCCGGCTGGCTCTACGGCCTGGGCCATCGGCAGGAGATGGTCGACCACACCGACGCCTTCTTCGTCGACCACATCCTCAACGCGCTCGGCGACGACCTCGGCACCATCGCCGAGGCGCTGGAGAACGGCGCCGACGAGAAGGCCACACTGCCCGCGGAACGGCTGATCCAGCTGCACCGCCGGCTGCTCGCCGTCTTCGACGCGACCATGACGAGCTTCGAGCGCAAGCGGTACGTGTCGCTGTCGCACGAGCCCAACAAGGCGATGAACCTCAACAGCTACATCGGCCTGATGGGCGGCAGTTACCAGGAGGTGGGCACGCCGCTGGGGGTCGCGCTGGTGCCGGCCGGGCCGGGGCAGGCCGAGCTGATCGTCCCGGACCCGGACTACGTGCTGACCCTGGACGCCGACAGCGTGCTGCTGCCGGAGTACTGCCTGCGGCTGGTGCACCTGATGGAGCAGGGCGCGCACGAGCGGGACGCGGTGGCGCAGACGCCGTACAGCGCGTTCCCCGGCTCGGCGACCCGGATCGAGCGCATCTCCGGCGCCACCACCGACATCCAGCACATCGTCCACCAGGGCATGACGCACTACGACGCGACGTTCTGGGTCGGCGCCAACGCGGTGCTGCGCAAGAAGGCGCTGGACGACATCCGCGAGATCGCGTACGAGGGCGACTGGGAGATCCGCCGCTACATCCAGGACCGGACCGTCATCGAGGACACCGAGTCCACCATCGACCTCGGGGTGCACGGCTGGACGCTGTACAACTACCCGGAGCGGATGGCCTACAGCGCCACGCCGCCGGACTTCGGCTCGCTGTGCATCCAGCGCCAGCGCTGGGCCAACGGCGGCCTGCTGATCCTGTCCCGGCTCAAGGACCAGTTCCGGGCCCGGGCCGCGCGCGGCAAGAAGAACCGCTTCGGCGAGTTGTTCCTGCGGGTGAACTACATGGCCTCCATCTTCTGGAGCTCCGTGTGCCTGATCGTCATGCTGGTCTACCCGTTCAACGCCGACCTGCTCAACCCGATCCTGCTGCTGGTGTCGGTGCCGTACTTCCTGATGATGAGCGCGGACCTGAAGGCGTGCGGCTACAAGCGGCTGGACGTGCTGCGCGTCTACGGCTTCAACCTGATCCTGCTGCCGGTCAACCTCTCCGGCAGCTTCGCCTCGATCCTCCAGCTGCTCACCGGCGAGAAGAGCGCGTTCAAACGGACCCCGAAGGTCCGCAACCGGACCACCTCGGCCACCACGTACCTGGTCGCGCCGCTGGCCCTGATCGCGTTCTGCGGGTACACGGTGGTCCGCGACGTGCAGCTGCACCTGTGGGACAACCTGGTCTTCGCCGGGCTGAACCTGGTGCTGGCCTCGTACGCGATGATCGCGTACGTGGGCCTGGGCAACACCCTGGTCGACTTCTTCACCCACCTGCGGCACTGGCTGTACCGTCCGGTGCAGCCGAAGAAGCGGGGCCGCGGGGCCGGCGCCGCGCAGCGGCCGGCCGGCACCGCCCACGCCGAGAACCGCGCGATGGTGCCGAACGGCGCCATCGGCGACTGGGCCTCGGTGCTGCACTACCGCTCCGACCGGGGCTCCTCCGGGCTGGTCGCGGTCCGCTCGTCGCAGACGGCGACCGCGGGCAAGGCCAAGCGCGGGCCGCAGGGCCCGCAGTCCCGGTCGAGCTCCTTCGAGGAGTTCACCTTCTTCACCGTCTTCCAGCCGATCTTCGAGCTCGACACCGGCGAGGTGGTGGGCTACGAGGCCCTCACCCGGTTCGCCGACGGCACCCGGCCGGAGCGCGGGCTGGCCGCCGCCGAGGCCCGGGGCCTGCACATCGACCTCGACGCGGCCCTGATGCGGGCCGCGATGGCGTCGGCCGGCGCCCTGCCGGAGCACACCTGGCTGGCGCTGAACGTCTCCAGCGACCTGCTGCGCCGGCCCCGCGAGCTGGAACCGCTGCTGGCGGAGAGCACCCGGCCGCTGGTGCTGGAGGTCACCGACACCGACGGCGCCGACCTCGAGCACCTGCCGCCGGGGGTGCGGATCGCGGTCGGTGACGCCGGCGCCGGCTACGACACCCTGGCCCGGATGGAGGCGCTGAAGCCGGGCTTCCTCAAGCTGGGCCGGGCGTCGCTGGCCGGCGTCGAGACCGAGGGCGCCCGCCGCGCCTCGATCCGTTCCCTGGTGGACTTCGCCCGCGAGCACGGCTGCACCGTCATCGCCGAGGGCATCGAGTCGGCGCAGCAGCGCGACGCGCTGGTCGCCTGCGGCGTGCCCCTGGGCCAGGGCTTCTATCTCGGCAGGCCGGTCCCGGTGGAACGGGCCCTCGCGGACGCGGCGAGCCGTTGACGGATCACCCGAAGATCGAGGTCACCCACTCCGGGTGGTCGATGAACGGGTTGCGGTTGCGCTGGTAGTTGCTGTAGATCAGCTCGTTGCGGCGCTTCTCGAAGGCGTCCGGCGGGTCCTGGGTGTTCCACTGCTTGAGCGCGGAGAGCCGGCCCAGCCGCGGCGCGGTGCCGCTGCCGGTGGCGTCGTCCACCTCGAGGTCGGGGAAGGTGCCGCCCTCGTAACGGACCGCCATGTAGAAGATCATCCGGGCCACGTCGCCCTTGACCGCGGCGCGCGGCTCCCAGGAGTCGCTGTCGGTCTTGTTACCCGGCGCGGACGAGACGGCGGTGCCGCCGTTGTCGAAGTCCTTGTTGTCGCGCAGGGCGTTGACCTGGACGTCCTCGGGGCGCAGGTGGTGCAGGTCGGTGCCGGGGCCGTTGGCGGTGCCGAAGTCGCCGTGTGACTTGGCCCAGACGTGCTCGCGGTTCCAGTCGCCGACGTCGCCGCCGTTGAGCGTCTTCGACCGGCTGGTGCCGGAGTAGAGCAGGATCACGTTCGCGGAGTTCGCCGGGTCCTGGTCGGTGACCTTGAGCGCGTTCCACACCGCGTCGTACGACAGCGTGGTCACGCCGCTGGAGATGATGCCGTTCAGCGCGGTCTTCAGGCTCTCGCCGGTCTTGCCGGCCGCGGCGGCGTAGTAGGCGCTGGTCGAGCCGGTCGGCGTCGGGGTCGGCGTGCCGGTGCCGGTCGGTGTCGGCGTCGGGGTGGCGCCGCCGCGGGTCATCGCGGTCGGGGACTTGAGGCCGGCGTGGGTGAAGTAGGCGGTCAGCGTGCCGGTCACGGTGATCACCGACCGCATCAGCCCGGGGTTGCTCTGCAGCCCGAAGCTCGCCCGGTAGGTGCTGGTGATCTGCACGTACAGCATGTCGGCGGTGTCGGTCTCGGTGCTGCTGTCGGCGATCGCGAGCGCGGTGTCGCCGGTGAAGTTGGCGGTGAGCACCGTGCTGGTGGCGGTGGGCTGGCCGACGACGTAGCCGCGGACCGTACCGGTGCCGCTCTGGCTGCTGATCGCCTGCGCGACCGTGAGGGTGGCGGCGGCCGCGGGCAGCATCCCCGGCGGCGCCCCGACGGGGGCCCGGAACATCGTGACGACCAGGGCGAGCAGGGCGAGAAGCGCGGGCATCGTGAGCGCCACGACGCGCCGGTGCGCTGTCGGTCCGGACATGTGCACTCCGTTCACCAGGCCATATCGATGATGCTGAGATTATGGGAGAGCCGCTCGGCCCGGACGCCATACCGACTTCGTCATACGGGCGTGGCCGCACTCATAGTGCACAATGATGGTTGTCCATGAGGAGGAGCCCGTGCCGATCTCTCGCCGAAGCCTGCTGTCCCTGGGCGCCGCGGCCGCACTCGCCGCCACCGGCCTGACCCCGCCCGCCGCGCGCGCCGCCGAACCCGGCGCCGCCTACCGCCCGGTCGTCTTCGTGCACGGCAGCGCGGGATCGGCCCTGCAGTTCCGGACCCAGGCCAAGCGCCTGGCCGGCAACGGCTACCCGAGCACCGTCATCGAGGCCCACGAGTACGACTCGCCGAACATCGCCACCGTCCTGCCGGAGGTGTATGCCGGGCTGGACGCCCGGATCGGCCGGTTGCTCGCCGCCACCGGCGCCGACCGGGTGGACCTGCTCGCGCACTCGCTCGGCACCTTCGTCATCCAGGGCTACCTGAACAGCTCCCCGGCGCGGGCGGCCCGGGTGGCCCACTACGTCAACCTGGACGGTCGGACCGCCGCCGCGCTGCCCGGCGGCGTGCCGACGCTCGCGATCTGGGGCGAGGGCGACCCGGCCCGGACGGTCGCCGGCGCGACCAACGTGTCCTTCCCGGACCAGTCCCACACCGAGACGGTCTCGTCGGCGGCGTCCTTCCGGGAGATCTACCGGTTCCTGCGGGGCCGGGAGCCGCGCACCACCCGGGTCGTCCCGCAGCCCGCGGGCGCCGTCCACGTCGCCGGCCGCGCCGTGATCTTCCCCAGCAACGCCGGGGTCGCCGGCGCGACCCTCGAGCTCTACCCGGTGAGCCCGCTGACCGGGCACCGCCGTACGGCCCGGCCGGCGCACGTGACCTCGCTGGCCGCCGACGGCTCGTTCGGGCCCCTGCCGGTACGCCCGCACACCCGGTACGAGTTCGCCCTGCTGCGCCCGGGGCAGGCGACGCATCATTTCTACTTCGCGCCGTTCCTGCGTACCGACACGCTCGTCCGCCTGCTCACCAGCCGGCCGGGCGAGGGCATCGGCGCGCTGGTCGACGTCAGCGACCGGCACACGGCCCTGACCATCCAGCGCCAGCAGGAGTGGTGGGGCGACCAGGGTGCGGCCGGCGACCGCCTGTGGATCAACGGCCGGGACGTGCTCACCCCGGCGAACGCGCCACGGGCCAAGCGGGTGATCGGCATCTTCGCGTTCGACGACGGCAGCGACGGCGTCACCGACCTGCGCGCGCCGCTGCCGGAGTTCTTCGCCCAGCCCTTCCTCACCGGCATGGACGTGTTCATCCCGGCGGGCGGGCGCCCCGGCTTCGTCTCCGTCGTGGTCCGCGGGCGCGGCGGTGACCTGACCGTGCTCCCGGTGCCCAACTGGCGGTCCAGCACGCACCGCGTTTCGGTGGAAATCGGCTGAAAACCGGTGCCGCCGGGCGGCTCACGGCGTTGTCCGGGGTGAGGGTCATCCACCATCCCCGGGCACCGGGGAGCAGCGCACAGGAGCAACCATGCAGTCTCTCGTCACCCGAGCCGTCGGCGTGCTCGCCGCAGCCGGCGTCGCCGTCGGCCTGGCCGCCGTCCCCGCCGCGGCGGCCGGGCCCACCTTCGACCTGAGCGCCCGCGGCGTCACCGCGTACGGCCGCTACGACGTCATGATGAGCATCCCGGAGCGGCCCGTCCCGCCGATCCAGATCCGCGGCACCCTCGCGGTCACCAGGCACGACCGGTGCGGCGTGATCCAGCTCGCCGAAAACGGCCCGGCGGACGGCATCGAGTGGCGGACGCTGCGCGCGCGGTGCGGCCGGGGCACGACCACCTTCCGGGCCCGGACGGGCTACCTGTGGGGCGGCGCCACGCCGGGGCTGCGGCTCTGCTCCGGGCGTACCGTGCGGCGGGCGGAGCTCGCCCGGCAGTGCGACGTCCACCAGCCGGCGGCGGCGCGCTGAAACCGGCTCCGGCGGGCGCGGCCGGTCGCGCCCGCCGGAGCCGGTCCCGGTGGTTACCATCGATCCCGTGACCGGCAGCTCGGACCCACACCACGCCGTCGTCGACAGCTCCGTCGCGCACACCGCGCGGATCTGGAACTACTGGCTGGGCGGCAAGGACAACTTCGCCGCCGACCGCGCCGTCGGCGACCAGGTGCAGCGCTTCCTGCCGGACATCGTCGCCTCGGCCCGGGCCGACCGGGCGTTCCTCCGGCGGGCCGTCCGCCACCTGGTCGCCGACGCCGGCATCCGCCAGTTCCTCGACATCGGTACGGGCCTGCCCACGGCCGGCAACACCCACGAGATCGCCCAGACGATCGCCCCGGAGGCCCGGGTCGTGTACGCCGACAACGACCCACTGGTGCTGGCGTTCGCGCGCACGCTGCTCACCAGCACCGCGGCCGGCGCGACCGACTACATCAACGCCGACGCCCGGGACACCGCCACGATCCTGCGGCAGGCCGGCGCGACGCTCGACCTGACCCGGCCGGTGGCGGTCATGCTGCTCGGCGTGCTGAACTTCATCGGCGACGACGAGCAGGCCCGGGCGGTGGTCCGGGAGCTGATGGCCGCGGTGCCGTCCGGCAGCTACCTGGCCGTCGCCCACCCGACAACCGAGATCAGGCCGGCGGAGTCCGCCGCCGCGGCCCGGCGGTGGAACGAGACGGCAGTCCCGCCGATCACGCTGCGCAGCCGGGCCGGCATGCTGCGCTGGTTCGCCGGCCTGGAGCTGCTGGAGCCGGGCGTGGTCACCTGCACGAAGTGGCGCCCCGAGCCGGGCGACCCGGCGGCGGGCACGGACGTCTACCAGTTCTGCGGCCTGGCCCGGAAGCCCTGAGGCCCGGGTCAGCCGAAGACCGGCGGCGCGACGGCGCCCCCGTCGCCATCACCCGGGGATTCCGGCACCGCGGGCGGCTGCGTCCGCGTTGTCGTCTGCGTCGGTGCCGGCCGGGTCGTCGGCGGGGCCGGCGGCTTGGTGGTCCTGGCCGGCGCCGGCGCGCAGGTGGTCACCGAGCCCGTCGAACCCCACACGCACTTGTGCACGAACCCGCCCGTGCCGGTCCGCAGCGTCGCCGTGTCCCCGGTGTTGTTCCAGATGTAGGACTTCGAACCCCAGTAGAGGTGCCCGGAGGGCTTGTTCGCGGTGCCGCGTCCGGTGTGCACGGTCAGGGTCGCGCCGGCCTTCAGCGTGCCGGTGAGCTGGTAGGTGTGCCCGGCGACATCCTTGACCGTCCAGCCGGAGACGCTGACCGCTTCTTGGTCTTGTTGGTCACCTGGAACCATTCGCCGTTCAGGCCCCTGCGGACAGCGTGGGACATGGGTTCCTTCGGGGTGTCGGGTCCGGACCGGCACCCAGCCTGGCAGAATGCCGGGCCGGCGACAGCACACGGTCGGGCGACCCGGCAGGGACGAACGGGCGGTCAGGTCGCGTCCAGCACCTCGCGCAGGCGGGCCGCGAACTCCGCCGGCTTGCCCGCGTAGCCGAACTGGCCGCCCAGGAAGCCGCCGTGGTGGCTCGGGAACACCGTGGCCTCCTGGCCGAGCAGCGCCGCGACGCCGAGGGCGGTCCGCGCGGTGTACGTGCCCGCCGACTCCTCCCCCACCGCGACCACGACCCGGGTCGGCGCGGCGTTCAGCAGGGCCGGGTCGGGCCGGTAGTCGGTGATCGCCCACGAGCTCTTGGACAGCAGCGGGTCGTCGCGGTTGCCGTCGTCGCCGGCCGGCATGCCGAAGGCGGCCGGGTCGGGCGCGGGCTGGGCGAAGTAGGCGTCGGTGAACTCGCCCTGCCAGCTGGTCATGGTGATGAAGGCGGCCATGCCCGCGCCGGCGCCCTTCGCCTGGTAGGCCTCGTGGAAGCCCGCCCGGGCCCGGTCGGCGGCCTCGGCGTCGGGCAGCACGCAGGTGATCGGCGGCTCGTGCGCCACCAGCGTGAGCACGTCGCCGGGATGGGTCGCGACCAGCTCGAGGCCGGTCACCGCGCCGCCGCTGCTGCCGAAGATCTCGACCGGGCCGGCGCCGAGCTCCTCGATCAGCAGGTGCAGGTCGGCCGCCTGGTGCTGCGGGGTGTGGTCGGTGCGCCCGTCCTTGCGGACGCTGCGGCCCAGACCACGCGGATCGTAGGTGACCACGGTGCGGTCCGGGAAGTGCTCGGCGAGCGCCCCGAAGCCCTCCGCGGTCATCGGCTGGCCGATCATGAGCAGGACCGGCCGCCCGTCGGCCGGGGGCAGCGGGCCGCGGACGTCATAGACCAGGTCGACGCCGGGGGCGGCGAGGGTGAACGTCTTCGTCATGCCGGTGAGAATACGTCCCGCACCGCCTGGTGGGGCCGCGGTTCCCCGGGCCGCGCCCGGGGAACCGCGGCCTCACCGGGCTCAGAGATCGGCGTCGCCCGCCGCGTCCGCTTCCCGCACCGCGGACGACGTCCGGGCTGCGGCGCGCTGCTCCGCTCTCGCCTCGCGCTCCGGGGCGCCGCGCCTCGCCAGGGCCTTCGCCGCCGCCGCGCCCTGCTCCCCCGCCAGGCCGCCGCGGACCCGGTTGTTCGCCGCCACCCGGGCCACCGGCGTGTTCGCGGTCGTCGTCAGCCTGCCGTCGATGATGGTGTCGTCGACGGTCACCCCGCCCGTGGTGTTGCTGATGTTCACGTCGCGTCCCCAGTAGCCGCCGGAGGCGCAGCCGTCGAGGGCGCCGTTCGGCCCCAGCTGGACGCCGCCGAGGTTGCCCGCGAACGTGGCCCGGCCCCGGACCGCGCTGCCGCAGACCACGCTGCCGGTGGCGCTGTTGAGCACCGACAGCGTGCCGTCCACGAAGGAGTCGTGCAGGTCGGTGTAGTAGGTGCCCGCGGTGCTGACGTTGCCGGTCACCTCGGTGGTCCGGTCGAGCCGGACCTCGCCCGCGTTCGCGGTCACCGTCCCGTCGACGGCGGCGTTCTCGGTGAACAGGAAGCTGTCGATCGTCGCCGCGCCCTTCGCCCGTACGGTGATCGACGCGGTCCCGGAGTCCCGGAGGAACACGCCGTAGCCGCCCGAGGCCAGGTCGATGCCGCCGCCGACGGCGGTGTCGCCGGCGTCCAGGTAGCCGTCCGCGGCGACCTGGATGTCGCCGCTGATCCGGCCACCGGTGATCACCAGGTTGGCGCCCGCGGCGACGCTGACGTTGCCGGTGACGGTGGTGCCGGTCAGCGCGCACGACTGGCCGGCCGGCACCAGCAGGTCGTTGGGCACGGTCACCGCGCCGCCGGTGCCGACGCAGTGGGTGACCAGGTCGGCCCTGGCGCCGGTGGGAGCCATCGTCAGCGCCGCGGCGGTGACGACGGCAGTGGCGGTGGCCAGCTTCGCGGCGGTACGTCTCATCGCTGTGCTCCCTTGACGACGTCCGAGCGGGCGGCTGCCCGCACGATGGTGCCCTGCTGACGGGCGGTGAGCCGGCCGGCGGCGACCAGCGGCGCGGTGACCGCCTCGACGTGCCGGACGAACGCCGCGTGGGTCGGGTAGCCGGCGTGCTCGGCGATCAGGTCGTTGATCGTGCAGCCGTTGCCGGTGTCGGCGTTGCGGACGCCGGTGTCCTCGGCGCCGATGATCACCGTGGCGCGGGTGTCGGGGACTGGGCAGTCGCCGGGGCCGGGTGGCACGACCGTGAACGCCACGGTCCTCTCCGCCGCCACGTTCCCCGCGCCGTCCGTGGCCCGGTAGCGCACGGTGTGCGCGCCCGCCGCGGTGACGGTGACCGGCGCCGTGTACGCCGTCCAGGCGCCCGCGTCGAGGGCGTACTCAATCGAGGCGACCCCTGAGGCGGCGTCCGTGGCCGTGACCGTGACGACCGCGATGCCCGGCTGCTGGGTGTTGACCGTGGCCGCGGTGACCGGCGGGGTGGTGTCCGGGACCGGCGCTGCGACCACGGTGAAGCTCGCCATCTGCTCGGCCGAGGTGTTGCCGGCGGCGTCGGTGGCCCGGAAGTGCACCATGTGCGCCCCGACCGTGCTGACGACGACCGGCGCGGCGTAGCGGGCGAAGGCCCCACCGTCCACGTTGTACTCGATCCGGACGACCCCGGAGCCGGCGTCCGTGGCGGTGATCGTCACGGTGGCCGAGCCGAGGTAGTTGCCGTCGGCATCCCGGGAACCCGACACCGCCGACGAAGCGACCGGTGGGGTGGTATCGGTCGGCCCCGGCGCCACCACGGTGAAGGCAACCGAACCCACCGCGGACACATTGCCGGATCTGTCCGTCGCCCGGAACTGCACGGAGTGGTCGCCGAC
This sequence comes from Actinoplanes sp. NPDC049599, assembly GCF_044465625.1. Classification (NCBI taxonomy): domain Bacteria; kingdom Bacillati; phylum Actinomycetota; class Actinomycetes; order Micromonosporales; family Micromonosporaceae; genus Actinoplanes; species Actinoplanes sp. NPDC049599. The sequence goes on along the minus strand of NZ_JBITLX010000005.1, from coordinate 45,026 downwards.
CGCGGTGACCGCCACCGGCTGCGGGTAGCGCGTCCAGCTCGTGTCATCGATCTGGTATTCAACGGTGTCCACACCCGACCCCGCGTCGGAGGCGTTCACGGTGACCGTCGCCGTGCCGAGGTAGCTGCCGGAAGCGTCGCGTGAACCGGAGACGGATGCGGAGACCGTCGGCGCGGTGGTGTCCGGCTCACCCGGGCCGTCGGTGACGACGAGCTCGCCGACCATCGTGCTGTGCCCGGGGATCGAGCAGAAGTAGCGGTACCTCCCCGGGGTGAGGGTGACGGCCGCCTGGTGCCGGCCGTTGTTGGCGTCGAACGGGCCGGCCAGGATGTTGAGGCTGACGTCGTGGTTGTAGCCCTCGGCAGTGGTGTCGAAAGTGAGCGTGTGCGGCATGCCGGTGGTGTTGCCGGTGGCCGCGCTGTTCTCGAAGACGATCGTCGTCGCCCCGGCCGTGGCCGACGCGGGCGCCGACTTGTAGCGGGTGATGTCGTCGTCGGCGGTCCAGGTCAGGGTCCCCGCCGCCGCGGCGGCGGCCGGGGAGACCGCCACCGGGCAGAGCACCAGCAGCAGGCTCAGGAGGAGATACTTCATAGCGTCCTCACGCGGATGTTCTGGAAGTCCATCAGGTCGGTGTCGCTGTGGTTCTGCAGCCCGATGAAGCCGGCGGCGAACTGCCGCAGGTCGGTGGGCGGGTCGCCGGCCCGGGAGGACTGCTTGCCGGGCGTGTTGTCGAACTCGTTGATGACCACGCCGTTGCGCAGGATCGTGTAGTGCTGGCCGACCACCCGCACCTCGTAGCTGTTCCACACGTTCTTCGCGGTGACCCCGGCCTCGGCCAGCGGGTTGACGTCGAAGTTGTAGATCGAGCCGGTCTTCTGCGGTTCGCCGGTGTCGCCGTCGTACAGCTGCACCTCGTGTCCGCAGTAGATGGCCACCCACGCCTGCGAGGTCCGCGCCGAGCCCGTGGTGCCGCACGGCGGGCGGTCGGCGAGCGGGGTGCGCGGGTCCGGGAAGCGGGTGAAGACGCCGCTGTTGGCGCGGGCCGTGCCCGGGGCCCCGTCGCGGAACTGCAGCTTCAGCGAGAAGTCCCCGAACGGCTTGGTGTAGTACAGCATGCCCAGCCCGCCGCCGGCCCGCAGTGAGCCGTCCGGCTGGATGGTGAACTGGCCGGAGGGCGCCTGCTGCCAGCCGAGCAGGGACCCGGCGGTGCCGTCGAAGAGCGGCTCGTAACCCCGGTGCCCGGGCCGGCCGACGGCCGATCCGGCGGCCGCGCGGGTCAGGGCGCCCGCCTCGCGGCCGCTGAGCGGGACCGTACGGGTGACCGCGGTGACGTGCCGCACGAAGCTGTCGTGGTCCGCCCAGCTGCTCTCGTCGTCGATGAGGTCGTTGATGGTGCAGCCTTCGCCCACCGTCCGGTTCGGCACCCCGGTGTCGGTCTCGTCCACCCACACCGTGGCCCGCGCGTCCGGCGTCGCACACCCGACCGTCACGGCCGTCTGCGCCGTCGCCGTCTCGCCGCCGGCGTAGGTGACCGTGAGCTTCGCGGTGTACCTGCCGACCTTCGCGTACGTGTGGCGCGGGTTCGCCTCGGCCGACGTGCCGCCGTCACCGAACTCCCAGCGGTAGGAGATGCCACCCGAGCGGGAGCCGGTGAAGGCGACGGTCAGCGGCTTGTTCTGCACGGCCACCGCGGTCGCGGCGGGCGCGGGGGTCGGCGCGCCGCCCTGATAGGCGATCCGGATCAGCTTCTGGTTGGCGTGCAGCGTGAAGAAGCCGCCGCCGTAGTCGAGCAAGTAGAGCGCGCCGTCCGGGCCGAACGTGGCGTCCATCCAGCTCTGCAGCCGGGTGTCGCCGGCACCGCCCGGGATGATCGCCCGCAGCGACTCGCCGAAGACCGGCGGGGCCTGCCGTGGCACCCCGGCCGGGTCGACGGTGACCGCGACCCGGTTGGCGGCGTTGGACTGGTCCCCGATGAACCACTTGTCGTCCCAGTACGCCGGCCACGCCACGCCGCTGGCGGTGTCCACCCGGTCCCGGTGGTAGGTCGGGCCGGACATGATGGCCTGTCCCCCGCCCCGCAGGTACGGCTGGGTGTACGTGGCGTCGGCCTTGACGTAGGTCGGGACGCCGCTGCCGTCCGCCCGGGGCGGGAAGACCGGCCCGCCGCCGTCCGGCGAGTACCAGATCATGTTGTCGCGCGCGGGCGGGAGGTCGGTCAGCCCGGTGTTGCGCGGCGAGGTGTTCTTCAGGTTGTCGCAGTCGTACCAGCCGGTGAGGACGGTGGCGTCGGTGCTGCTGCGGTCCCGGTACGGCTGCTTGTTGCCCATGCAGTAGGGCCAGCCCTGGTTGCCCGCCGAGGTGATGATGGTGGCGGTCTCGTACTTGGCCGGGCCGAGCGTGGGGCTGGGCGCCGCGGCGTCGGGACCCACCCAGCCGGCGGTCAGCCACTGCCGCTCCGGGTCGATCGCGAGCCGGGCGATGTTGCGCACGCCCATCACGTAGATCTCCGGGCGGGTCTTCGCGGTGCCGGGCGGGAACAGGTTGCCCTCGGGGATCGTGTACGTGCCGTCGGCCTCCGGGTGGATCCGGATGATCTTGCCGGCCAGGTCGTTGGTGTTGCCCGCGGTGCGCCGCGCGTCCTGGAACGAGACGCCCTGGTACTCGGCGGTCCAGTTGTTGCCGGAGTAGCCGCTGGAGCCCTCGGAGGAGTTGTTGTCGCCCGAGCCGACGTACAGGTTGCCCTGCTTGTCGAAGGCCATGCCGCCGCCGGCGTGGCAGCAGCTGTGGATCTGCACCGGGAACCGCAGCAGATCCTTGCGGGTCGCCACGTCGATGCTCCGGGTGGCCTTGTCGTAGGTGAGCCGGGAGATCGTCCGCTGCCCGATCCGTTTCTCCCGGTCGACGGAGTCGTACGGCATCCAGTAGACGTAGAGCCAGCCGTTGGTCGCGAAGGCCGGGTCGGGCACGATGCCGAGCAGGCCCTCCTCGTTCTTGACCAGCTCGGAGCCGCTGCCCCGGTTGCCCATCACCGGCAGCGTGGCCAGCAGCTCGACCTGCTTGCCGGCCGGGTCGTAGGAGTGGATGGTGCCGCAGCCCAGGCCGACGTCCGGGTTCGCCCAGTCGACGACCGGCCCGCTCGGGCAGGCGGCCTTGCCGACGTAGAAGACGGTGCCGTCGGGGGCGATGGTCAGGCCGTGCGGCTCGCCGATCTGGTCGAGCCGGCCGGCCTTGTTGGCGGCGGTCAGGCGCTCCACCTTGTAGTTCGCGGCGATCGTGGCCTGGCAGTCGCCGCGTTCGACGCCGGTGGTCCAGCGCAGCGCGCCGGCCAGGTGGCCGCGGAACGCGCTCTCGCCGTAGCTGCCCTCGGTGTGGCCCATGCCGGTGTAGAAGGACCGGCCGCCGTCGTAGTCACGGCACCAGGACACCGGATGGAACGGCCCGTTGGCGCCCAGGCCCGGGTCGTAGAAGCGCTCCTCGACCTGCGCGACGGTGTGGCCGGTGCCGATCGGGTTCGGATCCCAGTTGTACCAGCGGTCCGCGCGCCGCACGGTCATCGGCAGCGCCCTGGTCGCCGGGTGGTGCCGGTCGAGGATGTCCACCACCGCCTCGTGGACGGCCGGCGGCTGCGGTGCGGTCAGCGCGCCGGTGAACAGCCGCAGATCGGCCAGCTGGGTCAGCGGTTCGCCGCCGTTGGCGGTGACGGTCAGGCGGTAGAACTTGTACTCGGCCGCGCCGGTGACCTCGAACTTGCGGATCAGGTAGCGGTCGGTGAACGTCTGCCCGGCCCGCTTGTCCACGTCGGACCAGCTGGTGCCGTCGGCGGAGCCCTGCAGCGTCCAGTCCTTCGGGTCCCGGCCGGGCGAGTCGTTGGCCGAGGTGAGCGCGTAGCCGGTGACCGCGGTCGGCTTGCCCAGCTCGTAGCCGACCCAGGCGGTCGGCGTGCGCACCAGCCACTTGGTGTTCGGGTCGCCGTCGGTCAGCTTCTCCTTGGTCTCGTTGGGCGCGTTCTCCCCGCTGGCGGTCACCTTCGCGACCGGCTCCGGCACCGGGATGCTGCCCGCGGGCCGGGTGCCGATGAGCCCGGTGAACCAGGCCGAGTCCAGCTGCGCGCCCGCCGCGTCGGCGATGCCGACGAACCCGTTGCCCGCCCGCACGTAGCTCTGCAGCGCGGCCTCCTGCTCCCGGCTCAGCGCGGCGCCGGCCGCCGACAGGAACACCACGGCGCGGAAACGGGCGAGCGTGGCGGGAGCGAACGCCGCCGGGTCGGTGGTCTCGGTGACCGCGATGCTCTGCTCGGCGCCGAGCTCCTTGATCGCGGCGGCCGCCCGGGCCACCGGATCCTGCTGCTCCGCCGCCGGCCCGTGGAAGACCAGCACCTCGACCTGCTCCGGTACGGCCGGAGCCGCGTACCCGACCGCAGGCGGCCAGCCCAGCAGGAGCACGGCGACCGCCAGCGCTGCCCGCAGTAGTTGTCCTCGTCTCATCCCATGCCCTCTCGCTCGTCAGCCGTGCTGCGCACTGTGCTCACCCGCGGCGGAAAACCCAGGCAACTTCGTGTTGTGGACGTGGCCCTGAAAACGGTGGATCGCCTCCTGCGCGCCGGGCGGCATGCTGCCGTCGGCGTTGCGGACCAGGAAGATCCCGGCCATCCCGCCGTCGGAGTGGAACTGCACGTGGCAGTGGTACATCCAGGCGCCCGGCCCGACGCCCTCGCCGGCCACCACCTGGAAGCCGAAGGAGCTGCCCGGGTTGAGGTCCTTGTTGTCGATGACGGCGCTCGGATCGGCGGGACCCTCGAGCAGGCCGGTGCGGTTGTCCGCCCAGCGATGCGCGTGCAGATGGAACGTGTGGAAGGTGCCGCCGTGGCCGATGGCGAGCCATTCCACCCGCTGGCCGAGATTCGCCTCGAAGATCGGCGTGTCCGGCGCCATCCGGTTATTGATCATCATGTCGTTGAACACGACGGTGAACTGTTTCTCCGGCAGCAGGTCGCCGCGGCGCCGCACGACCAGGGCGCCGTACAGGCCCTTGGCGACCCCGCCGGTGCCGTGGTCGGTGCCCATCGCGTGATCGTGGTAGTGCCAGTAGCCGGCGCTGCCGGGCAGGAAACGCCGGCCCTCGGCGGCGACCATCTCCCGGGACCGCCACACGTAGGTGCGGGTCTCACCCGGGTTGTTGAAGGACGCGTTGAGCGGGCTGCCGTCGGAATCGGTGCGGTAGTCCACCCCGTGCGGGTGGATGGACAGCCGCTGGTTGGTGGTGTTGACCAGGGTGATCTCGAGGGTGTCGCCCTCCCACATCTCCAGCACCGGGCCCGGCACGGTCGCCGTGCCGGGCGCGAGCCCGTAGCCGAAGAGCCCGCCCGGCAGCGCCTCGGCGTAGATGGTGACCTTGCGGGTGGCGCCGGCCGCGGCCCGGGCCGGCTCGCCGCGCAGCGCGGCCGTCGCACCGGCCACCGAGGTCAGGCCCAAGGCTCCGCCGACCACCAGCGAGCGCCGGGACACGTTCTTCCGGGGCCACCTGACAACGTTGTCGTGCACAGACGTCTCCATCCACCGGCGGGCTGGTGCGGGACCGGAAAGAGGGTGCAGAAGATCGAGCGATGTCCACGGTGCGGCTCCGCTTTCCGCGATGTGCCGCACGACTTTCGTCGGATACGAGCAATGTATGTATCCCATTGACGAAAGTAAAGGTGATGAACCTAAAAGCAGGGGCGCGCGTAACCTCGCTGAAATTGGCGGAGACCAATGTTTGCGCAGTTCAGCACCGGCGCATCCGGGCCGCCGGGACTACCGCGAAGAGGTCCGCCGGCGGAGGGAGGACCGATGCCCCGGATCGGCCGGCTCCTCGCGGTGGCCGGGCTGGGGTGGCCGGGCTGGTCGGCTACGTCGGGCTGCGGGCGCACGGCGCGCCGCAGGACGTGGTCTCGTTCCGCGACATCAGGATCAGGGACCTGTCCGACCGCGACCGACGGCCGCCCACGGCACGCCGGGTCAGCGCCGCGCCGGGGCGAAGGCCACGATCTTCTCCAGCAGGGCCTTGGTGAACACCCGGCCGCCGCCGACCGTGACGTCGCCGATGCTGATCCGGCTCCAGATCCGCACCCGGCTCAGCACGACGCCGGTCGAGGCGCGCGTGGCGACCAGGTACGCCGGCCCGGCGCCCTGCCGGGTGGGCGACTGCTGGAAGTAGACGACGCCGTTGTCGACGGTCAGGGTGCCCCGCGGGTGGATGCCGCTCGACCAGCGGCGGCGCCCGGTCGGGTCGTACGCCGCGTACCGCGCCCCGGAGGTGGCGAAGATCCCGTACGGGCTGGGGTAGGCGGCGGTGTACCCGGCGTTCTCGCCGGCCCACGCGGGGCTGCCGTCCCGGACCGCGTAGGCCCGCAGGGAACCGTCCGCGACGTACGCGTGCGTGGCGTCCAGTGCGATGCCGCTGCCCCCGGCGACGGTCCGCGACCACAGCAGACCGCCGGTCACGGCGTCGAGGACCGTCAGGGTGGACGTGCCGCCGGTGTTGATCAGCACCGCCGCGTGCCCGGCGGTGGCGACGGACTTCACGTACCCGCCGGGCAGGGAGTACGACCAGGCCGGGGTGCCGTCGGCGGCGTTCCAGCCGAAGACGGTGGTGTGCGCGCACTCGACGTCGCACCCGGACCGGGACACGGTGATCAGGCGGCGGCCGGCCGGCATCGGTGATTGCGGGAATTGCTCGCCGGGCTGGGCCCGGCTCCACAGCACCCGGCCGTCCGGGCGGAAGGCCCAGACGTGCGTCTGCTCGCGGTAGGTGGCGACGTACAGGCTGCGCCCGTCCGCGGCCGGCCGGTATCCCATGATCGAGTCGATCGCCCCGGTCGCGAACGGCAGCCGCCGCCCGGTGCCGGCGTCGCGGCGGACCACCCGGACCAGCGAGCGGACCTTGGCGGGATCGGCGACCCCCTCCAGGTGGTAGGTCGCGCCGGCCAGGTAGACCGGGGCGGTCACGATGCCGGCCGCGGCGGGGCCGACGCTCCAGGCCATCCGCAGCCGGGCGGCGCCGGCCGCGTCCGGCCCGGTGACCGGGGCCGCGCCCGCCGGGGCAGCCCCGGCGAGGAGCGTCAGGCAGGCGAGAGCGGTGACCGCGATCCTGTGCATGACCGTACGATCGTCGCCCGCACCGGCCCGGGCCCGCCGGACGCGCCGACGGTCACCCGGGCGGGGCCGCCCGATCAGCCCGAGTCCGGGCCGAACCGCAGGTGGTTGGTGATCCGGTAGCGGTCGCCGCGGTAGACCGACCGGGCGAACTCGACAGTCCGCCCGCGTTCGTCGCGCGTGGTGCGCTCGAACAGCAGGGCCGGGGAGTAGAGCGGCACGTCCAGCAGCCGCGACTCCTTCCCGTCGGTGACGGTGGGCTCGGTGGTCTGCACCGCCTCCACCGGCCGGACGCCGTGCCGCTGCCGCAGGTGCCGGTAGAACGAGCCGGCGGCGAGGTCAGCGGCCGTCAGGCCGGGCGCGACGGCCAGCGGCACGTGGATCTCCTCGAGCGCCATCGGGCGGCCGTCGACGATCCGCCGCCGCAGCGTGCGGACCACGTCGTCGCCGGGCGACACGCGCAGCCGCATGCCGAGCCGGGCGCCGGCCGCGAGCACACCGAACTCCAGCACCTCGCTCTGCCACTCGCCCTCCGCGGGCGGCAGCGCGGCCGCCGCCGGGACCTCCTGGGAGATCTTGCGGGGATGCGTGAACGTGCCGCGGCCGTGCCGGCGGATCAGCAGCCCGTCGCTCGCCAGCTCCTCGATCGCGGCCCGGATCGTCGGGCGGGAGGCGCCGAGCTCGTCGCTGAGGTCGCGCTCGGACGGCAGCGGATCACCCGGCTCGCAGGCGCCGATCAACGCCAGCAGTCGTTCCCGCACCTCGGCCCGCCGCATCACCACTCCGCCCATGTTGGCCACTGGTCATTCTCCTGGCAAGGGCACCGGTTCCGCCAGGCCCCGATTTAAGCCTGAGCACAGGAAACAACCATTGACGGCCACCACTGGAAGGAGTCTTATCTATTTACCACTGGTAAACCCCACCCCCCGAACCCGAGGAGCCCTCCCCCATGGGCAGACCACGCAAGATCGCCGTCGGCGCCACCGTCGCCGCGACCGCCGCCGCCCTCGCCGGCTTCGCCGTCGCCGCCGCCCCGAGCAGCAGCGCGGCCACCGCGTGCGGCGTGCTGTTCGACGACTTCGCCTACTCGTCCCGGACAGACCCGGCGCTGGGCCAGCGCGGCTGGAGCATCCGTGGCGCCGCCGGCGGTCCCGGCGTGCCCGGCGCGAGCTGGCTCGCCGACAACGTCTCCTTCCCCACCGTGGACGGCCAGCGGGTCGCCCAGCTCACCGCGCGGACCGACGGCACCGCGGGCGGCACCTCGCACGCGGAGTTCTCGCAGAGCAACCGCCGCTTCTTCGAGGGCACCTACCTGGCCCGGATCAAGTTCGCGGACGCCCCGGCCACCGGCCCCGACGGCGACCACGTGAACCAGACCTTCTACACGATCTCCCCGCTGGCCGCGCCCCGCGACCCGAACTACTCCGAGATGGACTTCTCCGAGTACCTGCCGAACGGCGGCTGGGGCGAGGCGGGACCGATCAACTACCAGACCACCTGGTACACCTACGTCGCCGACCCGTGGTACGCGGACAACCAGCACAGCCAGCAGGCACGCAGCATCAACGGCTGGCACGACGTGCTGGCCACGGTCGCCGGCGGGCACGTGCGGTACTACCTCGACGGCGTGCTGGTCGGCGACCACTCCGGCAAGGTCTACCCGCGGCAGAACATGTCGATCGACTTCAACCAGTGGTTCATCGACCTGGCCGGGCACAGCGGCGGCACGGCCGTCTACCAGCAGGCGATCGACTACGTGTACCACGCGAAGAAGCAGGTGCTGAGCCCCGCGCAGGCGGCGGCAGCGATCACGGCGTACCGGTCGGCGGGCCGGACCCACGCCGACACCGTGGTGACGGCGAACGACTGCGACCCGGGCAGCACCCCGCCACCTGCCACCACGCCGACGACGACCGCGCCGACCACCCGGCCGCCGACGACCGCCCCCACCACGGCGCCACCGGCCGCCGGGGCGTGGGCGCCGGGCGTGGCGTACGCCCAGGGGCAGATCGTCACCTACGGCGGCCGGCGCTATCAGTGCCGCCAGGCGCACACGTCGCTGGTGAGCTGGGAGCCGCCGAACGTGCTGGCCCTCTGGCTGCCGCTGTAGCCGCCGGATCCCGCACAGGTCAGCGGGGCAGCGGGGGCAGCGCCGGGCGGTCGAGCCAGGCGGTGAACAAGCCGTCCAGGGGCTCCCTCGCGAAGCGCTGGGCGTGCGCCCGGAACTGCCCGGTGGTCACGGTGCCGTGCCGGTGCTCGGCGACCCACGAGCGCAGCAGGGCGAAGAACGGCTCCTCGCCGATCGTCCGGCGGACGGCGTGCAGGGTCAGCGCGCCGCGCTTGTAGACCAGCGGGTCGAACATCCGGTCGATGCCGGGGTCAGCGACGATCACGTCCGCCGGGCGGGCCGCGATCCGGGTGTGCCACTGGACGGCCAGGGCGTCCGCCGGCAGGTCGCCGCTGACCCCGGACCACAGCCATTCGGCGTAGGTGGCGAAGCCCTCGTTGAGCCAGATGTGCCGCCAGTCGGCGACCGTGAGGCTGTTGCCGAACCACTGGTGGGCCAGCTCGTGCACGATCAGCCGCTCGTGGGTGCGCCGGCCGTCGACGTGGTTGCGGCCGAAGACCGCCATGCCCTGCGCCTCGACCGGGTCGTCGAGGTCGTCGTCGGCGACCACGACGACGTACTCAGCGAACGGGTACGGCCCGAGCAGCCGCTGCAGGGCCGCCATGATCTCGCCGTGCCGGCCGAAGTCGCGGGCGACGGCGGCGCGCAGCCGGGGCGGGATCGCGGCGCGCTGCACCACCCCGCCGACCGCCAGCTCCACCAGCTCGTAGCGGCCGATCTGCACGCTCATCAGGTACGGCGAGGTCGGCTCGCGGCGCTCGTACACCCAGGTGGTGCTGCCCGCGCCGCGCCGCCGGGAGACCGGATCGCCGGTCACCAGCACCGTGTACGGCGTAGCGGTCGTCAGCGCCACCCGGAAGGTCGCCTTGTCACCGGGCTCGTCGTTGCACGGGAACCACGACGGCGCCCCGTTCGGCTGGCTGGCCACGAGCACCCCGTCGGTCAGCTCGTCCCAGCCGATGTCGCCCCACCGGCCGGAGATCGGGACCGGCTTGCCCGCGTACCGGATGTCCACCCGGAAGGTGTCGCCGGCGCCGATCGGGCGCTCCGGGCTGATCTGCAGCTTGTGCCGGCGATGGGTGTACTTCGCCGGGCGCCCGTCCACCCGCACGGTCTCCACCCGGAAGCCGCCCAGGTCGAGGGTGAAACGCGACAGCGGCTGGACGGCCACCGCGGTCAGCGCCGCCCGGCCGGCCAGCCGGTTGGGCACGATCCGGTAGTCCAGGTCGAGGTCGTAGTGCAGCACCCGGTAGCCGCCGTTGCCGTGCTCGGGCAGGTACGAGTCGGTGGACCGGTCGGCGCCGGGCGTGGCGCCGCGAGGCACCGCCGCCTTCGGGGTCACGCCGGCCGCGTGGCCGGGGCCGGCCAGGTCGCGATCGGGTTGCCGAGCCAGCGGCTGTCGGCGGGCACCGCGTCACCGCGGGTCACCAGCGAGCCGGGCCCGACGGTGGTGCGCGCGCCGATGCTCGCGCCGGGCAGCACGATGCCGTGCGGGCCGAGGGCGGCGCCGGCGTCCAGGGTCACCTGATCCATGCTCATCACACGATCATGGAACAGGTGGGTCTGCACCACACAACCGCGGTTCACCGTGGCGCCGTCGCCGAGCCGCACCAGGTCGTACTCGGGCAGCCAGTAGGTCTCCAGCCACACGCCGCGGCCGATCCACGCGCCGAGCGTGCGCAGCCACGCCGTGAGCAGCGGGGTGCCGGTCGCGATGCGGACCAGCCACGGCGCGGCGAGCACCTCGACGAAGGTGTCGGCGAGCTCGTTGCGCCAGACGAAGGAGGTCCACAGTGCCCGCTCGGCGACCCGGAACCGCCCGACCAGCAGCCACTTCGCGGCCGTGGCGGTCGCGCCGGCGATGAGCGCCGCGGCGAACAGCACCGGCCCGGCGGCCAGCCCGGCCGCCCACCAGCCGGCGCTCTGCCACACCGCGGCGAGCGCGGCCAGCACCCCGGCCGCCAGCACGGCGGCGCACATCACCGGGACGATCCGGCACAGCTCGATCGCGGCCCGGGCCAGCTTCAGCCGCAGCGGCGGGTCGAAGGTGCGGCTGGTGTCGGCCGCCTCGACGGTGCGGCGCAACGGCATCGGCGGCGCGCCGAGCCACGACGAGCCCTTCTTCGCCTTGCGCGGCGCCGACGACAGCACCCCGACCAGGCCCCGCTTGGGCACCGACCGGCCGGGCGCCGTCATCCCGGAGTTGCCGAGGAACGCCTGTTTGCCGATCCGGGCCGGGGCGACCCGCAGCCACCCGTGGCTCAGCTCGTAGGTGGCGACCATGGTGTCGTCGGCCAGGAACGCCCCGTCGGCGACCGTGGTCATCGCCGGCAGCGCGAGCACGGTGGACGCCTCCACCCCGCGCCCCACCTTCGCGCCCAGCAGCCGCAGCCACACCGGCGTGAACAGGCTGGCGTAGAGCGGGAACAGCCCCACCCGGGCCATCCCCATCAGCCGCTCGGTCGCCCACACCTGCCACGCCACCCGCCCCTGCACGGCGTGGTAGCCGGCGCGCAGGCCGATGCTGAGCGCCCGGACGGCGACGAGCACGAGCACCGCGTAGCCGACGACGTACGCGACGGTCGCCACCGCGACGGCGGCGAGCAGGGCACCCACGGTCGGCCGGTGGGCGAGCGTCCAGCCGACCAGGGCCACGCCCGGCAGCGCGGCCACGACCGGCACCAGGCCCAGCAGCTGCGCGGTCAGCCCGTACGCCGTGATCCAGAAGCGGGACCGGATCCGCGAGCGCGGCGGACGCTGCGCCGGCCATCCGGCGGGGTCCTTGCCGGCGGGCGCCGCCGGCGAGCCGGCCCAGCGCTGGTTCGCCGGCACGGCCCCGGCCACGGTCGAGCCGGCGGCGATCCGCGCGCCCTTGCCGATCCGCGCGCCGGGCATCAGCGTGCTGCGGGAGCCGACCCGGGCGCCCGCGCCGACCCGCAGCTTGCCGACCCGGACCACGTCGCCGTCGACCCAGTGGCCGGACAGGTCGACCTCCGGCTCGATGGCCGCGCCGCGACCGAGCTTGAGCAGCCCGGTGACCGGCGGGGCGGAGTGCAGGTCGACGTCGGGACCGATCTGCGCGCCGAGCGCGCGGGCGTACGTGGTCATCCAGGACGCCCCGGCGACACCGGTGGCGCCGGTCAGCTCGGCGAGCCGCTCGGCGGCCCACAGCCGCAGGTGCACGCTGCCGCCGCGCGGGTAGCTGCCCGGGCGGACGCCGCGCAGCAGCAGCCGCGCTCCCCCGGCCGCCAGGCCGATCCGGCCGAGCGGGCTGAACAGCAGGGCCCAGCCCAGCGCCACCCACCACCAGGACACGGCCGGCACCCACGGCGCCGGCGCGACCAGCGTGAGGACGTTGCCGAGCGCGGCCAGCGCGGTCAGCCAGCGGAGCCCGACCAGCGCCAGCATCGGCAGCATCAGCACGGCCTGGATCAGCCCGGCCCGGCGCGGCGTCGGCCGGACCTCGCGGCGTGTGGCCGTCGTGCTGTCGAGCGTGTCGAGCACCGCGGCGAGCTGCGCCAGCCGCGGGTGCAGGTAGATGTCGGCCACCGAGACCCGCGGGTGCCGGCGGCGGATCCAGGCCACCAGCTGCGCCGCGTTCAGGCTGCCGCCGCCGTGGTTGAAGAAGTCGGCGTCCGCCTCGGTGGGGCGCAGGCCGAGAATCTGCTCCCAGCCGCCGGCGAGCCACTGCTCGGTGGCGGTCAGCTCGCCGGCCGCGTCCGCCGCGGTCGCCAGGGGCCAGGGCAGCGCGGCCCGGTCCACCTTGCCGGAGGTGCGGGTCGGCAGGTCCGGCACGACGGCCAGCAGCGGGACGAGCGCGGCCGGCAGCTGCTCGCGGATCCGCAGCGCGGCCTGCGCGGCGTCGAAGCTCGCACCCTCGCGGGGCACGACGTAGCCCACCAGCAGCTGGTTGCCGGCCGCGGTCCGCTTCACCGCGGCGGCCGCGCCCACGACGCCGGGCAGCGCCTGCAGCGCGGCGTCGACCTCACCCAGCTCGATCCGGCGCCCGCCGAGCTTGACCTGCTCGTCGCCGCGGCCCAGGAACAGCAGCCCCTCGGGCTCCGCGCGGACGATGTCACCGCTGCGGTACGCCCGCGTCCAGCCGAGTGCGGGCAGCGCCGCGAACTTCTCGGCGTCCTTGCCGGCGTCCAGGTAGCGGGCGAGACCCACGCCGCCGATGACAAGCTCGCCGGACCCGCCCATCGCGACCGGCTCACCGGCGGCGTCGACCACGGCGAGCTCCCAGCCGGCCAGCGGCAGCCCGATGCGCACCGGCCCCTCGCCGGTCAGCCGCGCGGCGCAGGCGACCACGGTCGCCTCGGTCGGCCCGTACGTGTTCCAGACCTCGCGCCCCTCGACGGCCAGGCGCTCGGCCAGCTCCGGCGGGCAGGCCTCGCCACCGAAGATCAGCAGCCGCACCTCGTCCAGCGCCTCGACCGGCCAGAGCGCGGCGAGCGTCGGCACCGTGGAGACCACGGAGATGCGCTGCTCGGCCAGCCAGGGCCCCAGGTCGACGCCGCTGCGGACCAGCGACCGCTCGGCCGGCACCAGGCAGGCGCCGTGCCGCCAGGCCAGCCACATCTCCTCGCAGGACGCGTCGAAGGCCACCGACAGCCCGGCCAGCACCCGGTCGTGCGGGCCGATCGCCTCGTCGGCGTCGCCGGCGAGGAACAGCTGCGCCTCGGCGTCGACGAAGGCCGCCGCCGCGCCGTGGCTGACCGCCACGCCCTTCGGGGTGCCGGTCGATCCGGAGGTGAAGATGATCCAGGCGTCGTCGGCCGGGCCGGGCCGGCCGATCCGGCCCCCGGGGGCGCGGCGCAGCGCCACGGTCAGCCCGTCACCCAGCACCGCGGCCACGCCCGCCTCGGCGAAGACCAGCTCGGCGCGTTCCTCGGGGTCGTCCGCGTCGACGGGCACGTAGGCGGCGCCGGCCGCGAGCACGCCGAGAATCGCGAGGTAGAGCTCCGCCGTACCGGAGGAGACCCGGATGCCGACCCGGTCGCCGGCGCCGATGCCGTGGCCGGCCAGCCGCTCGCGCACGGCGTCGACCTCGTCGGCCAGCTCGCGGTAGGTCAGCGCGGTGCCGCCGCTGTCGAGGGCGCGGGCGGTGGGGTGGGCGCGCACGGTCTCGTCGAGGACGTCGACGAGGGTGCGACGGGCCGCGGCCGGCGGGGAACGGAACACCGCGGGGGTGACGATCGGAGGGAGCGTGACAAAGTGCAGATCGGTTGTCACGGTCACCGGGCGTGCACCATTTTCACCTCGCGGGTCGGCGTGGACCAGGCATGCGGTGAGCTCACCCGCCCTGGGCGACCTTCAACGCTACGTCGCGGAAACGTGAAACACGGCGGTTACCGCGGATTCGTGGCGAGAGCCACAGCAGGTCAGACGCCCGGCGCAGCGGTCGGGCCGGCCCCGGCCGGGGTGGTGAGCAGCGCGCCGGCGGCCCGGGTGGCCCGGGCCGCGATGTCGTCGACCGTGCCGGCGTGGCGGGCGAAGAAACCGTCGGCGAGCAGCGACGTGTAGCCGTGCGCCACCGCGATCGTCGCCTCGACGAGCAGCACGGCCTCCCGGTGCGAGGGGGCCTCGGTCGCCAGGGCCAGGTCGAGCAGCGTGGTCATCAGCGCGCGGGTCTGCTCGCGACGGGCGTCGTCCCGCAGTCCGTACAGCTCGGCGGCGTAGATGACGTGGAGGCCGGCGCCGGTGCGGGTCACGTACCGGACGTAGGCGCCGGCCACCGCGGCCAGCCGGGCGGCCGGGTCGGTGCCCGCCGCGTCCGCGGCGGCGATCACGGCGGCACGCAGCTCGCCGGCGGCCCGTGCCGAGACCGCGCCGAGCAGGTGGTCACGGTCCGGGAAGTGCCGGTACGGCGCGGCCGAGCTCACCCCCAGCCGGCGCGCCACCGCGGCCACCGAGAAACGCTCCAGGCCGGCCTCGGCGAGCTGGTCGAAGCTGGCGTCGATCAGCGCGGCGCGCAGGTCGCCATGGTGGTAGCGCCGTTCCGCCGACACGCCCGCCTCCCGGCTTGCCATCCAGGTAAGAGGGCTCTTACATTAGCAGGTGATAGCTCTCTTACCTGGTGGAGGCACTGTGAGCATCCGGCTCGGGTACCAGATTCCGAACTTCACCTATCCCGGCGTCCCGGTCGAGGACACCTTCGACACCGTCGCCGCGCAGGCCCGGGAGGCCGAGGCGGCCGGCTTCGACACCGTGCTGGTGATGGACCACTTCTACCAGCTGCCGGGCATCGGCGCGCCGGAGAACGCGATGCTCGAGGCGTACACGACGCTCGGCGCGCTGGCCTCGGTCACGTCGACCGTGCAGTTGTCCACGTTGGTCACCGGGAACACGTACCGCAATCCCGCGCTGCTGGCGAAGACCGTGACCACCCTCGACATGGTCTCCCGGGGCCGGGCCATCCTGGGCATCGGCGCCGGCTGGTTCGAACGCGAGCACCACGACTACGGCTTCGAGTTCGGCACCTTCGGCCAGCGCTTCGAACGCCTCGAGGAGGCGCTGACCATCATCACCCCGATGCTCAAGGGCGAGCCGGCCACGCTCGACGGCAAGTGGTACACCGCGCGGGGCGCGATGAACAACCCGCGGCTGCGGCCGACCGTGCCGATCATGCTGGGCGGCAGCGGCGAGCAGAAGACGTTCCGGCTGGCCGCGCGCTTCGCCGACCACATGAACATCATCTGCGACGTCACCGACCTGGCCCGCAAGGTCGGCGTGTTGCGGCAGCGGTGCGAGGAGATCGGCCGCGACCCGGCCACGCTCGCGACCAGCTACCTGGTCATGGGCATGGTGGGCGAGACCGGGCAGGAGGTGAGGGAGCTGGGCGGGACGGTGCCCGAGGACCGGCGGAACCGGGCGTTCCTCGGCACCGCGGAGCAGGTCGCCGAGCAGCTGCACGAGCAGGTGCTGGGCGCCGGGATCGACGGCATCACCATCAACCTGATCCGCAACGGGCACCGGCCCGGCGTGGTCAGCCGCGTGGGCGCCGCGCTCAAGCCGCTGGTCGCGGTCACAGCTGACCGACCATGACCAGCACGCCCGGAGCCTGGCCCGCGCCGACGCGTTGCTGGGTGACCTCGATCCGGCTGAACTTGCGCAGCGGCACCCCGGACCAGAGCTCGACCTGACCCGGCTGGTGCATGTGGAAGGTGCCCAGCGGCACCATCTCGGCACCGGCCACGGCCCAGCCCTGGTAGTAGACGTCCGGCCCGGCGGGGGCGAGCCCGGTGATGTCGGCGACCAGGCGCCAGCCCGCGTCGCGTTCGATCGCGCGCATGGTGGCGCGGGCACCGGGCGCGGCGCTGGTCCCGGTCAGCTGGATCACCGCGATCTGCCGAGAGGGGCCGTCGTCGCCGCGACCCAGCAGGTCGCCGCCGAACATGACGACGGCCAGCAGCACCGCGGCCAGGGCGCCGGCGACACCGAGCGCCAGCCGCGGCGGGGTCCAGCGCGGTCGCGGCAGGGTCCGGCGCAGCCGGGGCCACCGCCGGCGCCGGACGGCAACCGGTTCATCCACCGGCGGCGCCGGCTCCGGCTCAGCGGCCGGGACCGGCTCGACGGCCGGGTCCCGCTCCGGCTCGACGGCCGGCAGCGGCTCGGTGGTCGGCAGCGGCTCGGCGGTCGCGGCCCGGATCTCGGCCAGCAGCGCCGCGGGCAGGGTCGCGGGGGCCGCCGGCGTCTGCCAGGTGCCCGGGTGGCCGAGCAGCGCTCCGACCCGGGTGACCATCCTGGACTCCCAGGCGGCGTCGCCGGCGGCCTCGGCCTGCGGGGCGGGACTCAGCAGCGCCTCCAGGGCCTGCGCCCGGCGCGCGATGACGTCGTCGCTCATGGTCGGCCTCCTGCCGCTACCCCGTCGGTCGCGCCGCCGCCGGGATCGCCGGCCGGGGCGGCCTCCGGCTCGTCGAAGAGATGGCTCAGCGTCCCGGCGAGCCGCCGGTGGGCGCGGTGTGATCGCGACTTCACGGTGCCCACGGGTATGCCCAGATGCTCGGCGATCTCGCCGTGCGTCAGCTGGTAGTAGTGCGCTAGCCGGACGATCGCGGCCTCCTCCGGCGGCAGGGCCTCGACGGCCCGGCGCACCTCCCAGACCTCCCAGAGCCGCTCGGCGGAGAATCCCTCCACCGCGATCTCCGGGTCCTGCGCCGTGGTGGCCGGGCCGCGCCGCTCGCGCCGGTAGACGTCGATGGCGGCCTTGCGGGCGATGCCGAAGACCCACGCCGCCAGGCTCCGCTGCGGATCGAACCGCTCGCGGCTGCGCCACAGGCCGATGAAGGCCTGCTGGGTCGCCTCCTCGGCGAGGCCCGGGTCGGCCAGCATGTTCACCGACAGCCCGAAGACCGGCCCGCGGAACGCCGCGTAGACGGCGGCGAAGCCTTCCTCGTGGCCCTCGGCGAAACTGCCGGCCAGCGGCGCGTCATCCATGGTGGTGCCGATCGTACTTCGTCGATCCATCGTCGCCGTGCCGCCCGGCGTGTGGTCCGTGTCGGTCACGGGAGCAGGATGGTGTCGCCGGCCACCGTGACCGGCAGTTCCGGGAGCGGTCGGCGGGCCGGCCCGGAGACCACCGAACCGTCCGCGACCGCGAACTTGCTGCCGTGACACGGGCAGGTGAGCGTGCCGCCGGCGAGCTGGTCGACCGCGCAGCCCTGGTGGGTGCAGACCGTGGAGAAGGCGCGGACCCGACCGCTCTCCGGCCGGGAGAGCACCACCCGTTCGGCGGCGAGGATCCGGCCGCCGCCGACCGGGATCTCGTCGAGGCGGGCCACCGGCCGCGGACCCGCCGAGGCGCCCGACGCCACGGGAGCCGGCGGCGGCGCCGATTCCTCGTACACCTGGCAGCCGCTCAGCACCGCGGCACCTGTCGCGGCGAGGACCGCGCGCCGCCCGGCACAGCGGGGCCGGCACTCCGGTTCGGGATCGGTGGTGTCGCCCATGATCGATGCCTTTCGGTCGGGCGCGGCGCGGGCGGGTGCCCGGCCCGGTCAGAGCCGGAAGCCGGTGGTGGTGAAGAACCACAGGGACGAGCTGAGCCAGAGGACGACCAGCGCGGTGAAGGTCACCGCCCCGGCGATCGGCAGCGCCCAGCCGGGCAGTCCCGAGCGGGGCAGCAGCAGCATCTTGGCGGTGAACGCGCCGAAGAACAGGCAGCCGGCCAGCGAGTGCAGCAACGTGCGCGGGTCGGAGAACCGCAGGCCCAGCGCGTACAGGCAGTGCACGGCGACCGGCACCGCGCTCAGGAAGGCGGCGCGGCCGGACCATCGGTGCAGGCCGCCGATCCAGGACGGGGCGTGGATCCGGGGCAGCTTGCCGTACATCGCCAGGGCGGAGCCGAGCTGGACCAGGGCGAGGGTGGCCGCGAGCGTGGTCAGCCAGACCTTGACGGTCAGCGGGCCGGAGAAGCCGGCCAGGTTGACGCCGATCCCGGTCGGCGGGTGCAGGTTGCCGTACACCCCGAGGGTGATCGCCACCAGGCCGCCGATCAGCACCGGGACGACCAGGGCGGCGTAGCCCGCGGGCGGCGCGGCGGGTGGGTCCGTGGGGTCGGCGCCCGGCATGGTTCCTCCTGGCATCGTCGCGCTCCGGCCCGGTCACCGGGTCGGGTCGGCCGGGGCGGCGGCCACCGTGCTGCCGTCCACCGTGGCCCGGCCCGTCGTGACGTCGAGCTGCGACGGCCGGGTCAGCCGTCCGCCGACGGTGGCGAGTCCGACCTGGGTGCCGTCCGCCAGGACGATCCAGCCGCCGACCACCTTGGCGCCGCGGACGTCCGTGGCGGCCCGGTACAACCCGGAGGGCTTGCGGACCGCCTTGATGTCCACATCCGACGTCCGGCCGCCGATGGTCACCTTACCGACGGCCTGCTTCTTGTCGATGGTTCCGGTGAAGGCGGCGCCCTTCTTGCCGGTGAGGTCGAGCTTGCCGTCCCGGGCGGTGCCCTTGAGCCACGCCTCGGTCCGGCGGCCGTCGCAGAGGTAGGCGATCGCCTTGCCGTCCTTGACGTTGAGCGCGAGCACCCCGGGCTGCAACCGGCCGGCCCAGGTGCCGTCGGGGGTTTCCCGCTGCGCCAGCGGTTCCTTGTCCACCGTGGCCGGGGCGCCCGGCGGGCTCGCCTGGGCGCCGTCCGGCACCGGCACGACGCCGGCGCCGGCCGCCGGCACGCTCGGCGACCCGCCGGCCACCGCGGCCGGCGCCGGCTGCGCGGCGGTGCCGCTTCCCGACGCCTGCATGCTGAGCAGGAACAACACCGCCGCGACGGCGATGCCGGCCAGCAGGGTGAGCAAGGGGCCGTTGCGCTTCATGACATCTCCCCGGTCGGGCCGTGCGGCATGGATCGACTGGCGTACATGAGCAGGTTCGCGGTGCGGGGCCGTTCGGTTCCCGTCCTACCAGATTTTTCCGCCGAGAACCGATCACCGGGTCGGCGCCGAAGTACCGATCAGACGCCGCGGCCGAGCACCGGCGGCGGCCGTACGGGCAGGGGGATGTGATGACGGCGATGGGCTACGCCCCGCAGCAGCTTGCGCACGACGGCTGCGTCCGCCCGGCGGTGGACCCGCCGGTGACCCGGGTGACCTCGGGTCCGGCGCCGCCGCTGGTGGTGCTCGCGGCCCAGTCCGTGGCGGTCGTGGCCGCCGCGCCGCTGATCGTGTGGCTGGTCCCGGCGGGACCGGCCCGGGTGGACTGGTGGACGGCGGTGCTGGTGGCTCTGGTGATCGCGGCCGGGACGGCCGCGGTGCAGGCCCGGGCCCGCTCGGCGGCCTACCGGGCGGGTTGTGCCGCCGAGCGTGCCCGCCTGCTGCGCTCCCTGCACGACACGGCCCTGCAGTCGCTGGAGACGATGGCGCTGGCCGCCGACGCGGACCGGGTCGCCCCGGCCGAGGCGCTGACCGAGCTGCGCGGCACGGCCCGCCGCCAGGCCGCGCTGCTGCGGCGCAGCCTGGGCGAGGTGAACGGCGCGGGGCCGGGACACTCGCTGGTGGCGCTGCTGGGCGAGGTCGTCGACGAGGCGCCGGCCGACGGGCCCCGCATCGAGCTGATCGCCGGCGCGGATCTGCCCGAGCCCGCGCCGTGGCGGCGGGAATGCCTGCGCGACGCCACCCGCGAGGCGCTGGTCAACGTCGTCAAGCACGCCGCCGCCCGGCACGTGGTGGTGCGGGTCGCCGCCGCGGCCGACGGTGTCGAGGTGGTCATCCGCGACGACGGCCGCGGCTTTGCTCCCGAACGCACCACGCCGGGCTTCGGCACCCGCCAGTCGATCACCGCCCGGGTCCGGGAGGCCGGCGGGGACGCCGGGATCACCTCCCGGCCGGGCGGCGGCACCCGGGTCCGGCTCTGGATGCCGGCCCGGCTCACCACCACACCCCGCCGGCGCCGTCCTCGCCGATGACCGACGAGGTCACCACCGCGGGCTCTCCCCAGACGTCCTCGGTCTCCACCAGCCACTGCGGGATGCGCCGGCCGCCGCCGCTGTCGGCGCCGGCCATACCCATCGGCATCATCGGCATCATCGGCATGCCGCGCAGCCCGTGGGCGGCGCCGCCGGCACCGCCGCCGGTCGCCGCCGCGATGCCGGCGGCCTGGCCCGGGCCCGGTCCGGGGCTCACCGGCTCCGGCCCGGCGGGCAGCGCGGGCAGGCCCACGCCACCGCCGATGCCGCCCAGGGCCGGGCCGCCGCCGCCACCCAGGCCGCCCAGGCCGCCCAGGCCGCCCAGGCCGCCCAGGCTCGACAGGGGCGGGCCGCCGCCCGCCGGCACCGCGCCGGTCGGCTCGACGGCCTTCGGCGGCGGGACGGCGTTCGCGACCGGCTCCGGTGCGCCTGTCCCGGGGCGGCTCCCGGTGCGGCGGGCCAGCAGGCTCGGCACGAACGGCCGCCCGAGCACCGCGCTCGCGGCGGCCAGCCCGGCCGGCAGCATCCCGCCGAACAGCGGCGGACGGGCGCCCGGGGCCGTACCGGCCGGGTTGCCGAAGACCAGCTCGCCGGGCGGCAACGGGCCGGCGGACACCCCGGACGGGCCGGCCAGCGCCGGGTCCGCCGCGCCGGGCAGCAGCTGCGACAGCGTCTCGTTCAGCTCGGCGGTGACCGCCAGGTACCGCTCGGCGAGCTGAGCCATGATCAGGATGGCCTGGCGGCGGGCCGCCTCGCCGGAGACCGCGGGCATGCCGGTCCAGGCGGCGTGCAGGGCCTCGCCGGCCGCGTACAGCAGGTCGCGGGCCTCCTGGGCGGTGGCCGCGACCCGCTGGATCCCCTGCAGCAGCTCGCCCATCATGGTCCGGTACCGGTCGGCGGCGCCGCCGGTCCAGCTCGCGGTGAGCGTGCCGGACCGGTCGGCGATGTCCTGCGCGCGTTCGTGCAACGCGGCAGCGACCGCGGCCCAGGCGTCACCGGCGGCGACGACCTCGTTCGGGTTGCTGGCCGCCAGGACCCGGATCAGCTCCTCGTGCGGGTAGCGGGAGAAGTCGGTCCAGATGTCCGGTGGATCCGCGGCGCGCATCGGGTCACCCCCGGCCGGACAGGGACTGGTACGAGTCGGCGACCGACTCGTCAGCGGCCTGGTAACCGGTGGCCACGGCCCGGGTGACCTCCTCGGCGAAGCCCACCGCCACCGCGACCGCGTAGGCGAGCTGGTTCATCCGCAGCGCGGCGGCGGTGTGCGCCTCGCGCAGCGCGAACGCCTCGGCGAACGCGCCCGGTTCCAGCGGATCGGCGCCCAGCGCGGCCAGCCGGTCGGCCGGGTGCCGTACGGCCTCACGCTGCGCCGCCAGCTCGTCGGCGAGCCCGAGCAGTTCCCGCGGACGTACCTCGAACGAGCCGGCACCGGGATCGCTGTGCACAGCCGCCTCCTCGGATCGGTGCGGCAGTGCCACCCGGCGCGGCGGACCGCCCGCGTGGCACTGCCCTGGGGGTACCGGGACAGGTGTCAGCTGAAGAAGCTGGTGTTCTTGTTCTCCAGCGCCAGCTGGAGGTCGTGCGCCTCGTTGGTCTTGGCGGAGAACTGGGCGATCACGGCGGTGATGTCGGCGATCGCGGCGCGCAGCCGGGTCTCGCTCTGCTCGGCGGCCTGACCGGCGGAGCTGCCGGAGGCGTACCAGGTTTCCTTGATCGGCATGAGCGACTGCTGCAGGCTCGCCATGGTGGCCTCGAGTCCCTTGGCCTTGACGGACAGCGAGTCGGCGGCGGCCCGCAGCGCGGCGAAGTCGACGTTGATGACGTCAGCGGATGGCATGTCGGTGAACCCTTCTGGGAGTTACTGCGGTGGTGGCGTACGCCCGCGGTCAGGCGCCGGAGAGCCGGCTCAGGACCGCGCTGTCGCCGGTCTGGGCGGCCAGGCCGGTCAGCGACGAGGCGACGTCGGTGTCGCCGGTGTCGTAGTTGACGGCGCTGTCGCTGACCAGCTGCGACATGGTGTCGAGCTCCTGGCCGGCGCTGCGCATGTCCTCCTGCAGCCGCCGGTGCAGCTGCCAGAACGCCTGCGCCTGGGCGCCCTGGTAGCGGCTGAGCATGGACGTCAGTTCGTGCTCCAGCGCGCTCATCGTCGAGCGCGCCTCGGCGGCGGATTCGTTGAAGCCGGCGACCCCTCGCGCCATCGCGGCGGCGTCGCTCTGGAAACCCGTACCGGCCATGACACACCTCCTGGATTCGTTGCTGGGTAACTGATTCGAGGTTATGAACACAGTGGAGCCGGTGGTACGGCACTTCTACCCACAGGGCTGCCAGGCCACCTGGATGACGGCGGCGTCGCCGCGCCGACCGACGTACTGGCCCTGGCCGGGTGGACGCGGGCTCGGCTTGACCCCGCCCAGCAGCACGCCCTCGTCCCGGGAGCCGGACAGCAGCACCCCGGGCGTGCCCAGCTCCCGCAGCCGTTGCAGCACCGGCTCGAACAGCGCCCGGCCGGCCCCGCCGGTGCGCCGGGCCACGATCAGGTGCAGGCCGATGTCCCGGGAGTGCGGCAGCAGGTCGACCAGCGCGAGCAGCGGGTTGCCGCCCTGCGCGGCCACCAGGTCGTAGTCGTCGACCAGGACAAACAGCTCCGGCCCGGTCCACCAGGCACGGTTGCGCAGCTGCTCCGAGGTGACGGCGGGCCCGGGCAGCCGGTCGCGCATGCCCTTGGCCACGTCGCCGATCTGCGCGGTCAGGGTGGGCTCGGAGCCGGCGTACACCAGCAGGTGCTCGCCGGTGACCACGTCGAGCAGGCTGCGCCGGTAGTCCACCACCATGATGGCGGCCTGCTTCGGGGTGTACCGGTCCATCAGGCCGCGGGCCAGCAGCCGCAGCAGCCCGGACTTGCCCGACTCGTTGTCGCCGAAGGCCAGCAGGTGCGGGTCGGCGTCGAAGTCGACCGTGACCGGCTTGAGGTCGGACTCGGCGATCCCGATCGGCACCGGCCGGCTCCCGTCGGCGGCCGGCAGCGCGGCGGCGGGCAGCAACCGGGGCAGCAGCCGTACCTGGGGCGCCCGCTCCCCCGGCCAGGCCTCCGCGACCCGGCGGGCCAGCCCGGCGATGCCGGCCGCCACGTCGTCGCCGGACCGGCTCCGGTCCAGCCGCGGCAGGGCGCCGAGGAAGTGCAGCTTGTCGTGGGTCAGCCCGCGCCCGGCGGCGGCGGGCACGCCGGCCGCGGCGCGCCGGTCGACGGCCGAGTCGGACGGATCGCCCAGCCGCAGCTCGAACTGGGTGCCGATCATGTCGCGCAGGGCCGGCCGCAGCTCCATCCAGCGGCTGACCGACAGCACGACGTGGATGCCGAAACCGAGGCCGCGGGCCGCGAGCGAGCTGACCGCGTCGGCGAGCGCCTCGAACTCCTGGCGGAAGGTCATCCAGCCGTCGACGACCAGGAAGACGTCGCCGAACAGCCGGCCGTCGGTGCCGGCCGGCGGATCGCGCCGGAACGCCGCCATCGAGTCGATGCCGTGCTGCTGGAACAGCGCCTCGCGCTCGGTGAGCAGCGTGCTGATCTCGGCGACGATGCGCCGGCACCGGTCCACGTCGAGCCGGCTGGCCACGCCGCTGACGTGCGGCAGCCCGGAGAGCGTGGCCAGCGCCCCACCGGCCATGTCCAGCAGGAAGAACTGCACCTCGCGCGGGGTGTGGGTCAGGGACAGGGCGCAGACCAGCGTGCGCAGCAGCGTGCTCTTGCCGCTCTGCGGCGCGCCCACCACCACGGCGTGCCCGGCGGCGCCGGACAGGTCCGCCCACAGCACGTCACGGCGCTGCTCGAACGGCTTGTCCACGATCGCGACGGGTACGGTCAGCCGGCCGTTGCCCGCCCAGCCGGCCGGGCACAGGCCACGCCGGGGGTCCACAGTGAGCGGCGGCAGCAGCTCGTCGATGGTGGGCGGCTCGGCCAGCGGCGGCAGCCAGATCCGGTGCGCGGCCGGGCCCCGGCCGGTCAGCCCGGCCAGCAGCACGGTCATCGTGGAGTCGCCGGTGCCGTCCGGTTCCCCGGGCGTGGCCGGCGGCACGTCGACCGGCGGCGGCTCGGCGACCGCGACGGTACGGGCGCGGAACAGCACCGGCTCCGGCGCCCGTCGTCCGGTGGCCCGCGGGCGGCGGTCCGGGGCGGCGACCGGCCCGGAGACGTACGCCGCCTTGAACCGCCGCAGCGTCGTGGTGTCCACCTTCAGGTAGCCGACGCCCGGCTCGGCCGGCAGCTCGTAGGCGTCCGGCACGCCCAGCACCGTGCGGCTCTCGGCGGCGGAGAACGTGCGCAGCCCGACCCGGTAGCTCAGGTGGCTGTCCAGCCCGCGCAGCCGGCCCTCCTCCAGCCGCTGCGAGGCCAGCAGCAGGTGGATCGCCAGGCTCCGGCCCAGCCGGCCGATCATCACGAACAGCTCGGTGAACTCCGGCCGCGCCGACAGCAGCTCGCTGAACTCGTCGATGATGACCAGCAGCGAGGGCACCGGCGCGAGATCGGCGCCGGCCTGCCGGGCCTTCTCGTAGTCGCGGACCGAGGCGTAGTTGCCGGCGGCCCGCAGCAGCTCCTGGCGCCGCACCAGCTCACCGCGGAGCGCGTCGCCCATCCGGTCGACGAGGGTGAGCTCGGCGGCGAGGTTGGTGATGACCGCGCAGGTGTGCGGCAGGTCGGCCATCCCGGTGAACGTCGCGCCGCCCTTGAAGTCGACCAGGGCGAGGTTCAGCGTCTCCGAGGAGTGCGTGGTGACCAGTCCGGTGACCAGCGTCCGCAGCAGCTCGCTCTTGCCCGAGCCGGTGGCGCCGATGACCAGGCCGTGCGGGCCCATGCCGCCCTCGGCGGACTCCTTCAGGTCGAGCGCGACCGGCTCGCCGTGCGGGTCGGTGCCCAGCGGCACACGCAGCCGGTCGGCGGCCGGCCGCGGGCGCCAGCACTGCGCCACGTCGAGGTCCCGCGGATCGCCGATCCCCAGCAGGTCGGCCAGGTCGGCCGGCCCGGCCCGGCCGCCGGTGCCGTCCGGCGCCCGGTGGTGCCAGGCCGCGAACTGCCGCGCCATGGCCTCGGCCGCGACCCTGTCCAACCCATCCGGTACGCCGGCCAGCACGGTCCCCTCCCGGCGGCGGATCCCGAGCCGCCCGTCCGCGACGACAAGCTCGAGCGCGCCGGCGGCACGGGTGCCGGCGCCGCCGACGTCGACGACGGTGACCCCGGCCAGCCCCTCACCGGCCAGGGCCTCGGCGTCGGGGCGGTGCGACGATCCGCCCGCCGGCCCCGGCTGCGCCCGGTCGTGGACCACGACCAGGTGGACCTTGCCCGCGGGGGCGCCGGCGCCCGGCTGGAACCGGGGGCGCCCGGTGAGGTCGGCGGCGGCGAGCGCGGCGATCTCGTCGGGGTGGCGGGCGAACAGCCGTACCGGGCCGGTGGCGTCGGTGCGGGCCGGGTGCGCGGCGTGCGGCAGCCACTTCACCCAGGACCAGGCGGGCTCCCCCGCGTCGTCCGCGCAGACCAGGACGCGCAGGTCGTCGGGGCTGTGCAGGGCGGCCAGGTGGGCGACGACGGCGCGGGCCAGGTCCCGGGCGGCGGGCCGGTCACCGCCGATCGTGACCCGGGTGAACGCGCGCAGCGACACCGCCACGGGCAGCTCGTCCACAATGGCGTACGCCCGCAGGAACTGCTTGAGCGAGGTGGACGAGACCGGGTCGAGGTCCGCCAGCGGCGCGGTCTGCGGCGGGCGCAGCGAGGTGGCCAGGCGCTGCGGCCCCAGCCCGACCCGGACCCGGCCGAACTCGGCGTCGGTGGCGCGCCGGCGCCACATCCGCGGGGTGCCGGCCACCGCCCAGAGGTCGCCCGGGTCGGGCAGCGCCTCCCGCATGGCCGCGCGCTGCCAGCTCGCGGCCTGCCGGACGGTGTCCCGGAGCCCGGCGAGGTAGCGCAGGTAGTCCCGGCGCTCGTCGTTGATCTGCGCCTGCTTCGCCAGCCGGCCGCCGGACAGGCTCATCACCAGCATCCCGACGATGACGATCACGAACAGCCCGCCGAAGATCACCGTGCCGATGCCGCTGGAGCGTCCGATGTAGACGAACGACATCGCGCCCATGCCGATCAGCATCGGCAGCATGAACATCAGGTGCTGGGAACCCTGGCCGCTGCTCGACCGGGGAATGGCCGGCGGCGGCTGCAGCACGATCTCCGCCGGCGGTCTGCCCGCGGCCGGCGCACCGGCGCCGCGTACCGATCGGTCTCCGGACATGTCGTCTCCCGCTCCGTCGCGTCAGGGGGTACGCCCTTCACGGTGGTGCACCGCCCGGCACCGGCACCAGTCGGCAATTCCTCCGCGACGGGGTGGGTAATTCCGCCGTTATCGCAGCTCCGCCGGGTTCCTAGTCTCGGGGGCAAAGGCGTGGTCAGCCGTCGAGGGAGGCGAGATGGGCTCCGGTTACGAGATCTCCGTCCAGGAGGTGCTGAAGGTCGCCACGGCGCTGGACGGCCTGCTGTCGGACTTCCGGGGATGCACCCGGGACGCGGGCAGCGTGCGCGTCCCGAGCGTCGCGTACGGACAGGTCGGCACGGCCGCCGCCGGCTCCAGCGCCGCCGCCCAGCAGCAGCTGATCACCACCCTGCAGGCGCTCGCCACGGTCCTGCAGAAGATCAACGAACGGGTCCGGGCGAGCGCCGACGGTTACGCCGACCGGGACCGCCGGATCGCCGCGGTGCTGGCCCAGCTGGCCGCCGAGCAGGTCCCCGTCCGGCGGCTCTCCGGCGGCCGTTGACCAGGTGACGACGAGACAGAATGTGGAGGCCCGGCATGTTTGCCGTCCCGAACTCCTCGGCCATGGACGCCGCCGCCGGCGGCCGCGGCCCCACCGCCACGGTGCTGCCCTGGCTCGCCGGCGCCGAACCGGACCAGGTCCTGCGGTACGTCACCGACCTGGTCAACCGGATCACCAGAATCGCCGGCATCGTGGACCAGGTCGGCGACGCCGGCGGCACGCTGCGGAAGACCTGGACCGCCGGATCCGCCTCGGACGGGGCGGTCGCCAAGGTGCGGTCGACCGTGGCGACCTTCCAGAAGATCGTCCAGGCGGTCGAGACGCTCCAGGCCGAGATCGTGGCCGTCGCGACGGCGCTGCGCACGGCGCAGCACGCCTACCGCTCGATGGTCAGCTCGGTCAACCCGACGGTGGCGGCGCTGCTGTCCAACATCCACACCCACGCCGCGGCACGGTCGCTGGCGGTGGGCACCACGTCCGGGCTGGCGTCGTTCGTCAGCTCGGTCAAGGCGGCGCTGGACGCCATCGGGGCGGTGCGCCTGATGGCGGTGGTCACCACGCTCGCCACGATCGCCAAGGAGCTGGAGTCGCTGCTGAGCGACGGCGCCGCGGCCACCCCGGGCGGAGCACCGTCGATGATCACCGGGCCCGGCGCGGGCGCCGGTGCGGGCGCCGGCCTCACCGGCGGCACGACCTCCGGCGCTCCCGGCCTCGGCGCTCCCGGCCTCGGCTCGCCCGGCTCGGGTGCCTCCGCGGGTGGGCTCGGCGCGGGTGGCTTCGGCGCCGGCGGCACCGGCGGCACCGGCACCGGCGTTGGCGGCACCGGTTATGGCACCGGTGGGTGGAACGACGGTGGCTTCGGGCAGGCGGGTGCGCCGCCCTTCGGTTCGGGCGCTTCCGCGAGTGTGGTGCCACCCGGGCTGGCCGCTTCGCCCGCGACGCTGCCCGATCCGCCCGGACCGGGCACCGGGGCCGGACACCACACCAGCACACCGGCCGGGGGCACGCCGGCGGGCGGCACCGGCCACGACGTGACGATCTCCACGACCCACGGCGACGTCACCATCGACATCTCCGTGCCGGCCGCGGCCGCCGACGACCTGGCCATCGACCTCACCGTCACCGACGGCGGCGAGACCTTCACCGAGCATCTCAACCTCGACCTCGACGGGTCGGGCGCCGACGGGGCGCCCGCCGTCCGGGTCTGAGCGCACGAGCGAGAGAGGGGCGCACCGATGGACTTCACCCACACCGACGCCGACCGGCTGCAGACCACCCTGGACGACATGCTCGCCGAGGTCCGGGCGAGCACCGAGCGGGTCAACGAGATGCAGCGCGAGCTGCAGAGCAGCGAGATCACGGGCTACGCGGGCAACGGCGAGGTGACCGTCCGGCTGCTCGGCACCGGACAGTTCGTGGACGTCTGCATCGACCCCGACACCTACCGCCGCTACGACGCCGAAACCGTCGGCACCCTGGTCCTGACCGCGGTCAACGACGGCCTGGCCCGGCTCCAGGAGGCGAGCCGGACAATCTTCGCCCCCGTGCTCGACGCCGCCACCGAGCGGTGAGACCGATGTCGACCACCGCCCTGCCCCCACCGGGCCCACCGATCCAACCAGGCATGCCCGTCCAGCCGGGCATGCCCGTCCAGCCGGGCATGCCGGGCCACCTGGGCATGCCGATCCAGCCCGGCATGCCCATCCAGCCGGGCATGCCGGGCCACCTGGGCATGCCGATCCAGCCGGGCACGCCGATCCACCCGGGCACGCCGGCCCAGCCGGGCATGCAGATGGCGTTGCCGCCGTTGCCTCCGCCGGCCGGCTCCCCGGGCGTACCCCTGCGGGCGATGCCGCCGCTGCCCGGCCGCCCGGCCGACTCCCCCGCCCGGCGACCGGCGGGGCACCCCCGCCCGGCCGGCGTCGCGACCGTGCCGCTGCAGCCGCCCATGCCCGCCCTGGGCGCGCCCCGGCGGGTCACCGTCGTCGGCGAGAACGGCCGGGTCGACGTCGCCCTCCCGGCCCAGAGCACCGTCGCCGAGCTGGTGCCCGTCCTGGCGCGGGCGATCGCCGAGCCCGGCGGCCCGGGTGGCTTCGCGCTCTGCCGGGTGGGCGGCGGGCCGCTGCCGGGCGATCGCACCGTTGCCGCCCTCGGCCTGCGCGACGGCGAGCTGCTGCACCTGGTGGCTGCCGGGCCCGGGACCGCCGCGATGGTGTTTGACGACGTGGTTGATGCCGTGGCCGGCAATGTCAGCGAGGCACCCGGGCGCTGGCGGCCCGCCCTGTCGCGGCGGCTCGCCCTGCTGGTTGCCACCGTCGCCTTCAGTGGGGCCGCGCAGATCGCGGTCGGCGCCGCGGCGTGGCCGGCCGGGCCGGTGGCGGCGGGCCTGACGGCCGTTCTGCTGCTCGCCGCGGGGGTCACGGTGACCCGGGTACGCGACGCGGCCGCGGTCGGGGCGGCCCTCGCCGGGGCGGGCCTGCCGTGCCTGGTGGCGGCGGGTCTCGGGCTGGCGGGTACGACCGTCGGCGCGGGTCCGGGCGGCCCGGCACGGTCCCTGGTGGCGGCCCTCGGCGCGGTCGCCGGGTACGCGTTGCTCAGCGCGATTCTGCTGCCCGCGTACCGGATGTGGTTCTCGGCGGCCGTGGGCACCGCCGTCGCCGGAGCCGTCGGCGCGGCCGTCGTGGCTGCCGGTCATGCGGCTCCCGCCGGCGCCGCCGCGGTGCTGGTCGTGCTCGCCGTGGTGCTGAGCCCGGCCTTTCCGGTTCTTTCGCTGCGCCTCGGCGGGCTGCCGGTCCCGGAGGTGCCCACCGACATGGCGACCTTCCGGGCCACCGAGAAGCCCACTCCGGCGCCGGTGGTGGCCGGGCGGACGGCGGCGGCCGAGGCCGCCCTCACCGCGCTGCTGACCGCGGCGGCGCTGGTCGTGGTGGCGGGCGGTGCGGTGCTGCTGCGGATGGGCGGGCCCGCGGGGTGGATCCTGACCGGCGTGGCGGGCCTGGCGCTGCTGGTCCGCAGCCGCGCCTACCTGAGCGTCGCGCAGCGCGCCGCGCTGCTGAGCGCCGGGCTGGCCGCGCTCGTCGCCACCGCGCTGGTGCTGGTCCGGCACGGCGGCAGCACGACGGACGCGGTCGGTGCGGCGGCGCTGCTCACCGGTACGGTCTGCGCCGTGCACGCGGTCCGGGCCGGCCACCGGCCACCGTCGCCGTACTGGGCCCGGTTTCTCGACGTTGTCGACTTCCTCGTGATCACCGCGCTCGTGCCGGCCGGCGCCGCCGTGCTCGGCCTGTACGGATCGATCCGGACGCTCACCGGCTGATTTCCCGGTCCCGCGAACCGTCCGGCCGTCGCCGACGGAGTACCTCGTAGAACCGACCGCCACGGACGGAACCGCGAGGTGGACGATGTGGACCCAGCGCGACCAGCTTCAGGCGTACCAGTTCCTGCGCCGCCGGATCGTGTCGGCGCTGCAGTTCGGCGACGCCAACCATCCGGTGGCGCCGGGGCGGCGCGTCGTGGTCGCGACGGCCGCCGGGCTGGGCGCCATGCTGCTGATCTGCGGCGGCTTCCTGGTCCTCGGGGTGTTGCGTCCCGGCAGCGGCGCCGACTGGCGTACGCCCGGCCAGATCCTCATCGAGAAGGAGTCCGGCGCGGGCTTCGTGCTGGGCGCGGACGGCCTGGTGCACCCGGTGCTCAACTACGCCTCGGCCCGGCTGCTGATCGGCGGCGACCGGACCACCACCATCACGGCGAAGTCGCTGGCCGGCGCGCCGCGCGGGCGGCCGCTGGGCATCCCGGACGCGCCGGCCTCCCTGGCCGCCCCCGGCGCCCTGATCGCGGGCCCGTGGGCGGTCTGCGCCGGGGGCCCCGCCCAGGGCAGCGCCGGACGGGGCGGCACGGGTGAGGCCGGGGAGGCTGCGGCCGTCACCACCCTGGTGATCGGCCGGCCCGCCGGGTCGCGGCGGGTGGCGCGCGACCAGGGCGTCATCGTCGCCGGCGCCGACGGGACCCGGCACCTGCTCA
Source organism: Actinoplanes sp. NPDC049599 (assembly GCF_044465625.1). Lineage (NCBI taxonomy): Bacteria > Bacillati > Actinomycetota > Actinomycetes > Micromonosporales > Micromonosporaceae > Actinoplanes > Actinoplanes sp. NPDC049599. The sequence continues at coordinate 13,555 of NZ_JBITLX010000005.1, read as the reverse complement.
CGGACGGCCGGCGGCTGCGGCTGCGCGGCAACGCGGTGGCAGCCCTGGGCTGGGACGCGGTGCCGCCCACCCCGGTCGGCGACGGCTGGCTGGGCGCCGTACCGGAGGGGCCGGAACTGGCGCTGCTCACCGTGACGGGCAGCGGCGCCGCCGGGCCCCGGCTGGCCGGCCGGCGGACCCGGGTCGGCCAGGTGCTGCTGGCCGAGGGCGTCGACGGCGAGAACCGCTACTACCTGGCCAAGCGCGACACGCTGGTGCCGATCGGGCAGACCGAGGCCGCCCTGATCGTCGGCAACCCGGACAACCGGGCCGCGTACCCGGATGGCGTGGCCCGCCCGGTGCGGGTCTCGGCCGCCGACCTCACCGCCTCCGGGCTGGTCGCGCGCCGCACCGAGGTGCGTCCGTACCCGGCGCGGCTGCCCGAGCTGGTGCGGGGCGACGGGGTGCTCTGCGCCGGCGGCTCGCAGTTCTGGACCGCCCGCACTCCCCCGCTGCCGGCCGGCGGCCGGGCGCTGCCGGTCGCCGCGGCCGCCCGCAGGTCCGGCGCCGCGGATCAGGTCTACGTGACCCCGGGCGCCGGGCTGCTCGTCGCGGGACCCCCGGGACAGGACGGCGCGAGCCCGATCTATCTGGTGACCGACCAGGGCGTGCGCTTCCGGCTGCGCGACCGGGACGACGCCGCCGCCCTCGGCTACCGCGATACCCCGCCCACCACCGTCGCGGCCGGCTTGCTGGAGCTGCTGCCCAGCGGCCCGGAACTGTCCACCGAGGCCGCCCGCCAGGAAGTGAAGTGAAGTGATGACCGTGCCCCACAACGATCAGGAGAGAGGCCCTGCCATGCCGCTCGGCACCGATACCGTCGTCGTGTCCATCGTGGAAGATCATCCGCTGTACCGGGCCGCGCTGGCCCGGCTGGTCGACGGGCTGCCCGGCTGCACGCCGGGTCCGGTGGCCGGGTCGGTCGAGGAGTTCCTCGCCTACCGGGCGCCGGCCGGCGGGGTGGTCCTGCTTGATCTCCACCTGCCCGGGCAGCAGGGTCCGGCCGCGGCGCTCGCGGTCACCGAGGCCGGGCACCGGCCGCTGGTCATCTCGGCGCAGGCCGAGCGGGCCGAGGTGCTGGCCGTGCTCGCCGCCGGCGCCCGGGGCTACCTGACCAAGTCGGCCGAGGCGCCGGAGATCGCGGCGGCGATCCGCCAGATCGCCGGTGGCGGCACGTACGTGTCCCCGACGCTGGCCGCGTTCCTGCTGGACAGCGCCCGGTCGCGGCAGGCCGGCCCCCGGCTCGCGCTGACCCCGCGGGAACGGGAGGTGCTGGCCCTGCTGGCCGAGGGCGAGCGGGACGTGGACATCGCCCGCACGCTGACCATCAGCGTCCGGACGGTGCGCTCGCACCTGGACCGGATCCGGGAGAAGACCGGCCGGCGGCGCCGCTCGGAGCTGACCCGGCTGGCCATCGGCGAGGGGATCGCGGTGTGGCGCAGGGTCAAGGTGTGACCCGTGGCGCGGCCGCCAGCTCGCGGACGAGCGGCTCGGTGCCGGCGCTGAACTGCTCCAGCGCCAGGTCGAGCCGGCGCGCCACGGCCTCGGCCACCTCGACGTAGGCCGCGCCGGCCCGGTCCACCTCCTGGAGGACCGGGTCCGGGATCGGGACCCCCTGGGGCAGCAGGGTGCGGGTCCGGCTCGCCCAGGCGGCGAACTCCCGGCCGACGGCGCCGACCCGGTCCTGCGTCTGCTTCAGGATCAGGCCGAGCTCGCGCAGCCCGGTGGCCAGCGAGGTGAGCAACCGGCCGGTGGCCGCGATGCCGGCCGGCAGGGGCTCACTGCGGGTCTGGAAGGCCTCGCCGCTGGGCGCGGCCCAGGACGCCGCCAGCTCACCCCGCGCCGCCGTCAGCTCGCCGGCCGCACCCGTGACCCGGGCGGCGCAGTCCGCTGCCACCACACCCGCCCGATCCAGCGCGTCGACGTCACCGATCACCTGCCGCCGCAACGCGGCGAGCCTTTGCTCGTACCGGATCAGGGTGGCGTTGATCTCCGCGGCCGATGTCATCGCCATCTGTTCCTCCTGAGGGCTACCGGATGTCCCGGTACGCACGCTAGGCCGGCGCGGGGCGCACCGGCACGGTCGAATTGCCCAGGCCCGGCCGGGGTATTTCCGCCGTTGCCGCCGGCTGTGCGGTGCCTAGGCTGGCGGGTGACGGAGGTCCGCTGCGCTGGAGGACGTGATGGCCGGATTCGACGAGATCAACCTCTATGCCGAGCCCGGCCGGATGCTCGGCGGCGCCCGGCAGCTGGCCGGCGTGGCGGCGAAGCTGGGGCCGGCCGGTATCCGGCACCGCGCCGTCGAGCTGGCACCGGCCGCGTTCGGTGCGGCGCCGCACTCGGCGGCGGCACACCGGTCCTGGCGGCAGGCGGCCACCCTGATCGCGTCCTACCTGACGGCGGCGACGCCGGCGATCGAGGCGATGTCCGAGGGCGTCTACCGGTCGTCGGAGGCGTACCGGAGTGGGGACGCCCGGGTGTCCGAGATGTACCGGCAGCTGCTGCTGCAGCGGGATCCGGACGGCGCGGTGCTGATCAGCAAGGCCGGCATCCCGCCCGGCGGCACGCATCCGGACGCGGTGCACGACTGGTGGCAGCGGCTCGACGACGAGCAGCGCACGACGGTGGTGGCGGCGCAACCGGGGCTGGTCGGGGCGCTGGACGGCGTGCCGGCGGCGGCCCGGGACCGGGCGAACCGGGCCGTGCTCGATGCCGAGATCGCCCATCAGCGCGAGCTCGTACAGCAGTACCAGGCGCAGCAGGGGCGCGGCCGCACGAGCGGAGTGCCGCTGCGCGCGGCCGAGAACGCCCTCGCCGGGCTGGATGCCGTCCGCGCCCGCCTCCAGGCCGATCCCCAGGCGCACCTGCTCGCGATCTCCGGCGCGGGTGACGGGCGCGCCGTCGTGGCCCTCGGCAACCCGGACACGGCCGGCCAGGTGCTCACCTACGTACCGGGCATGGGCAGCGATCTGGGCACCGTGCCGGCCCAGCTCGGCCGGATGGACGACATCCTGGCCCGGGCGCCGGAAGGCACCGCGGCGATCGTGTGGCTCGGCTACGACGCCCCGGACCTGGGCCCGCAGGTGGGCTTCAGCAGCTACGCGCGGGAGGCGGCCGAGCCGCTGCACCGGTTCCAGGAGGGACTGCGCGCCACCCACGTCGGCGACCCCTCGCTCAACGTGCTGCTGGCGCACAGCTACGGCAGCACGACCTACGGCATCACCGCCGCCGAGCACGGCATCGCCGCCGACAAGGTCTATCTGATCGGTTCCATCGGCACCAACCAGGAATCCGCGCACGGGTTCCTGGGCACCAGCACCTCCGAGGTGTACGCCACCACCCACCCGTGGGACGTCGCCCACCTGCCACCCGCCGTCGACTACTACGGCACCGATCCGTCCGACGTACTGTTCGACGCCCAGCGGCTGCCCGGCGACTACGACGGCGTGCTCGACAGCCACACCGCCTACCTGCACCGGCCGGAGATCCTGGACAACATCGCCGGGCTGCTGACCCGGCGCCGGCCCTGACCCACTGTGGATCACGACGCACGGCGGCCGGAACATTCGGAGCTGTGGCCGCCGCGGATGGGCTTCTGACGGGAAGCCGACTCCCGCCCACCCTCCCCGCCGATGACTGCGAACACCTCGCGCAGGCATCGCTACGGGAGGACAGAGATGATCACTCAACCGCACCGGAGGAGACGCCGGATCGGGCCGGCTGTCGCCGTCGGACTCGTGCTCGCCGGGTCCCTCGCCGGGCTCGGACCCCAGGCATCCACGGCTTCGAGCCACCGGGAGGCGCCGCTGATCGCGAGTGATCCGGCGGCCGACAACACCGACCTGTACGCCTTCGTCAGCCCCGAACGGCCCGGCTACGTGACCCTCATCGCCAATTGGATCCCGTTCGAGGAGCCCGACGGCGGCCCGAACTTCTACCCGTTCGCCACCGACGCCGCGTACAACATCAATGTCGACAGTGACGGCGACGCCAAGGCCGATGCCGTGTTCCGCTGGACCTTCCGGAACGTGGACCGGCGTGGCGGCTCCACGTTCCTCTACAACGACGGGCCGGTGACCTCGCTCGACGACAAGAACCTGCTGTTCAAGCAGACCTACACCCTCTCGTCGTCGTTCGGCGGCGGCCCGTTCCGGACCCGCGTCAGCGACGCCCCGGTGGCGCCGTCGCGGATCGGCGCGGCGTCGATGCCCGACTACCAGAAGCTGCGCGACCAGGCCACCGTCCAGCTCCCGGGCGGCTGGAAGCTGTTCGCCGGCCAGGCCGACGACCCGTTCTTCCTCGACCTGCGGGTCTTCGACCTGCTCTACGGCGGCGACCTGAGCGAGACCGGCACCGACACGCTCGCCGGCTACAACGTCAACAGCCTGGCCATCCAGGTGCCGTTCAGGGACGTCGCGCTGGGCGGCGACGCCGAGCGCAACCCGGTGATCGGCGTCTGGACCACCACCGACCGGCCCAAGGTGCGGGTGGCCGGCCGGACCGAGCTCGGCCCGCGCAGCGGCCGGGTGCAGGTCTCCCGGCTCGGCAACCCGCTGGTCAACGAGGTTGTCGTGCCGGCCAACCTCAAGGACGCGTTCAACTCGATCTCACCCGACCAGGACGCCGGCATCCCCGCGGTCGTCAAGCGGGTCACCGACCCCGAGCTGCCGAAGCTGATCGAGAAGAGCTACGGCGTGCCGGCGCCGGCCACCCCGCGCAACGACCTGGTCGAGATCTTCCTGACCGGCATCACCACCAAGGCCGACGGGCCGATCAAGGCCGACCTCAACTCGCAGCTGAACAACCAGGACGTCAACGCCGGCCGGTTCCGGCCCGCGGAGATGCTCCGGCTCAACCTGGGCGTGCCGGTCGCCGGGCAGCCGAAACGGCTCGGCGTGCTGGCCGGCGATCTGCAGGGCTTCCCGAACGGGCGGCGGCTGACCGACGACGCCGTCGACATCGCCGTCCAGGCCGTCGAGGGTGCCGCGCAGACCGGCAAGCTGGTCGACGCGCTCGCCGCCGGCGACAAGGTGGACGCCAACGACAACCCGTTCGCGGACACCTTCCCGTACCTCGCGCTGCCGAACCAGGGCGCGGTCAACGGCGGCGGGACGGCCGGCGGCACCCCGCCCCGGATGGGCACCGGACCGGCAGCCGCGACCCCCGGTGCCGCACCGTCGCTGGCCCCGGTCTCCGCGCTGTCGGCCGGCCGCCCCGAGGTGACCACCGGCATCCTGGTCGCCGGCATCGGCGCCGGCTCCCTGGCCACCGTTCTCGCCCTCTGGTGGTTGCGCCGCCGCCGGGCCGCCGTGGCGGCCGCGCGCGCCGACGACACCATTCCGTTCTGACCGGACCGCGGGCCCGCCCGCACTCCGGGTGGGCCCGCCTCGGAAGGGAGGTTGTCATGTTCAGTCCGCTTCGGACGGTCGTGGTCGTGTCCGTCGCCGCGGTGGCCCTGCTCGCCGTCGGCGCGGTCCTCGGCCGGCGCGAGAAGGTGATCCCCGCGCCGCCGGCCGCCGCCGCGCCGGCCCGCGCCGACCGTCTCGCCGCATCCATCTCCCGGGCCCAGGACCGGCTCCGCAAGCTGCCGCGCGACCACGAGACGTGGGCCGTCCTCGGGCTCGCCTACGTGGAACGGGCGCGGGTGACCGGGGACCCGAGCCTCTACCCGAAGGCCGAGGGTGCGCTGCGCCGCTCGCTGCAGGTGCGTCCCACGGGCAACCCGGTGGTGCTGGTCGGCCTCGGCGCACTCGCCAACGCCCGGCACGAGTTCGCCGCCGCCCGCAAGTACGCCACGGCCGCGCTGCGGGAGAACCCGTACGACGCCGACGCGTACGGGGTGCTGGCCGACGCGCAGACCCAGCTCGGCGCCGCGGCCGCCGCCACCGCCGCGATCCAGCGGATGCTCGACCTGCGCCCGGGGCTGGCCGCGTACGCCCGCGCCGCCTACGACCTCGAACAGCGCGGGCGGCTCACCGAGGCGGCCGGGCTGATGCGGCGGGCGCTCGACGCTGCCGTGGACCCCGCCGACATCGCGTTCTGCCGTAGCCAGCTCGGCGACCTGGCCCTGTCCACGGGTGACCTCGAGGGCGCGGCCACCGAGTACGCCGCCGGCATCGCGGCCGATCCGTCGTACCAGCCGCTGCTGCGCGGCCGGGCCCGGGTCGCCGCGGCCGCCGGCCGGATCGACGCGGCGATCGCGGACGCGGCGACCGTCGCGGCCCGCACGCCGACCCCGGACACCCTGCTGGCGTACGCGGAACTGCTGCGCCTGGGCGGGCGGGCCGCGGAAGCCGACCGGCAGCTGACCCTGGCGGACGCGGCACACCGGATCTTCGTGGCGAACGGCGGCACCGACGACCTGACCGGCGCCCAGCTGGCGCTCGCCCGGGGTGACGCCGACGCCGCCGTGACGCTCGCCCGGTCGGAGTGGCTCCGCCGGCCGTTCGCGGAGGTCGCCGACATGCTCGGGCGCGCGCTGCACGCCGCGGGCCGCGACGCCGAGGCGCTGCCGTACGCCCGCCACGCCACCCGGATGGGCCCCCGCAACGCCGCGTACGCATATCACCTCGCCACCGTGCTGCTGACGGTCGGCGACCGGCCCGGCGCGCTCGTCGCGCTGCGCCAGGTGCGCGACCTGAACCCGCATTTCTCGCCCACCGAGGGCCCGGTCGCGGCACGGGCGCTGGCCGCATTGGAGGCACGACGATGAGACGGCTCCTGCTGCTGCCGGTGCTCGCGGCGGCGGCGTTCGCGGCGCTGCCGGCCGGTCCGGCGTCCGCGCACCCGCTGGGCAACTTCTCGGTCAACCGGTACACCGGCCTGACCCTGCACCCCGACCGGATCGACGCCACGGTGGTGGCTGACCTGGCGGAGCTGCCGACCCTGCAGGACCCGCCGGGGTCGTGTGCCGAGGCCGTCTCCGCGCTGACCGTCACGGTCGCCGGGATCGGTCTACGCTGGACGGTCCGAGATGCCGGCCTGTACTACGCCGCCGGGGCGGGCGGGCTGCGGACCAGTCGCCTGGAGTGCCGGCTGTCCGCACCGGCCACATTGGACCGGCCGGTTGAGGTCTCGGTGACCAACCGCTTCCGGGACGACCGGATCGGCTGGCGTGAGCTGGTGGCTGCCGGTGCCGGTGCCGGTGCCGGCGCCGACGCCGACGCCGACGTCCGGCTCGACGGGTCGCCGTTGCCGGTGACCAGCGTGAGCGACGAGCTGCGCCGCTACCCGGACGACCTGCTCACGTCGCCGCCCGACGTCCGCTCGGCGACCTTCACCGTGACACCCGGCAACGGCCCGGCACCCGGCAACGTAGCGGCGGCCGGCACCGACTCGGCCGCACCCGGGACCGGCTCGGCACCCGGCAACGGCCCAACAGGACCCGGCAACGTCGCGGCGGCCGGCACCGGGGCGGCCTCTGGCAACGGCTCGGCGGCGCCTGGCGTCGGCGGGGCGGCATCCGGCACCACCGTGGCAGGGTCCGGTGGCGGCCCGCCGGGCCTGACCGGGCCGTTGGCCAGCGCCGAGCGGCAGCTCGGTGAGCTGGTCGGCGGGCGGCGGCTCACTCCCCTGGTGGGTCTGCTGGCCGTGTTGCTGGCGCTCGCGCTCGGCGCGGCGCACGCGGCGCTGCCCGGCCACGGCAAGACGGTGATGGCCGCCTACCTGGCCGGTCGCCGGGGCCGGGCCCGGGATGCGGTGGCGGTGGGCGCGACGGTGACGCTCACCCACACCGGAGGCGTGCTGATCCTGGGGCTGCTGCTGACCACGGCGGCGGGAGTCGCCGGGGAGGCGGTGTTGGGCTGGCTCGGGGTCGCGAGCGGGGTGCTGGTGGCGGGGATCGGCACCGGCGCGCTCCTCACGGCCGTCCGCCGCCGGCGCCGCGCCCTCACCATGCCGTCCCCGCACACCAGCCCCAGCCCCGCCCACAACCAATTCCACGACCCCACACACGACACCGTGCGCGAGCACGAACACGCGCCCGGCGACGGCCATGCGCACACGCACGACACCGGGCACAGACACGGCCACGCGCACGAGCGCGGCCATGCGCATGCGCAGAACACCCGGCACAGACGCGACACCGGGCACGAACACAACCACCCGCACAGCCACGGTCACCCGCACGCCCACGACGCCGAGCACGGACACGACGCCGGGCACGAAGACGACCACGCGCACGAGCGCGGCCATGCGCATGCGCAGAACACCCGGCACAGACGCGACACCGGGCAGGAACACAACCACCCGAACAACCACGGCCACCCGCACGCCCACGACGCCGAGCACGGACACGACGCCGGGCACGGACACGGCGCCGGGCACGGGCATGGGCATGGGCCGGGGAAGTGGGGCATCGCCGGGCTGGGGGTCGCCGGCGGCCTCGTGCCCAGCCCGTCCGCCCTCATCGTCCTGCTCGCCGCCGTGGCGCTCGGCCGCACCGTGTTCGGCGTCCTGCTGGTCATCGCCTACGGTCTGGGCATGGCGGCCACGCTCACCGCCGCCGGCCTGCTGCTCATCCGGATCCGCGACCGGATGGCCGGCCGCTGGCGTCTGCTCGCCCGCTGGCAGACGGCGGCGCCCTCGGTCACCGCCGCTCTCATCGTCCTGGTCGGACTCGGTCTCGCCGGTCGTGCATTGTCCACAATCGCCTGATCCGGCGTGGGCCCGTACGGGTGGGATTTTGCCGTCCATCGCCGCTTCGGACATAGAGTTTGATCTCCGGCCTCGGCCAGAATCGGCTTCATGAGTAGCCAGATGCGGGACTACGACCTGTTCACCCCCGAGGTGATGGCCGACCATCACGCGTTCCTGCACCGGGTGCGCGCCGAGAGCCCGCTGGCCCGGCTGCCTCAGCTCGACGCGTACCTGCTCACCCGGTATGCGGACGTCAACGCCGCGCTGCGGGACAAGCGGATGGACAGCGCCAACATGGCCCAGGTGCTGCAGCGCCTGACGCCCGCCGAGCAGCAGGAGCTGGAGCCGGTCCGCCGGGCCATCACCATGTGGATGGGGCACACCGTGCCGGCCGACCATGTCCGCTTCCAGCAGCTGCTCAAGCGCTACTTCACCCCGGCGATGGTGGACCGGCTGCGGCCCCGGGTCCGCGCGTTCACCCACGAGCTGCTCGACGCGGTCGCCGGCAAGGGTGAGATGGACGTCGTGCGCGACCTCGCGTACCCGTTGCCCGCCAACGTGATCGCCGAGCTGCTCGGGATGCCGACCAGCGACCGCGAGCAGCTCCAGGCCTGGTCCCGCGACATCGTGCCGATCTTCGGCAACGGCGACGTCGAGCAGATCCGCCGGGCCCAGCGCAGCATGCTGGAGATGCACGACTACCTGCGGGTGATCGCGGCCGAGCGGCGCCGCGAGCCGCGTGAGGACGTGCTGAGCACGTTCCTGGCCGCCGAGGCCGAGGGCATCGTCACCGAGGACGAGGCGGTGGCCAACTGCGTGCTGCTGCTCTTCGCCGGCCACGAGACCACCGCGAACCTGATCGCCAACGGCCTGGTCCTGCTCTTCGACCACCCCGACCAGCTGGCCCGGCTGCGGCAGCACCCGGAGCTGATGCCCTCCGCGGTCGAGGAGATGCTGCGCTGCGACGGCCCGGCCGGGGTGATCGGCCGGGTCGCCACCGAGCCCGTCGAGCTGGCCGGGCATCCGGTGCCGGCCGGCAAGCACATCTACCTCGCGCTGATGGCCGCCAACCGCGACCCGGAGGTCTTCACCGACCCGGACACCTTCGACATCACCCGCAAGCGCAACCGGCATCTCAGCTTCGGCATGGGCACGTACTACTGCCTGGGCGCGGCGCTGGCCCGGATGGAGACCGACGAGTGCCTGCGGATCCTGCTCGAGCGCTGCCCCGGGCTGCGGCCCGCGTACGAGGTGCCGGACTGGCAGCCGACCCCGCCGGTCGGGCACCGGCTCGGCTCGCTGCCCGTGACGTTCTGACCCCGCCGGCCCCGGTCAGCCGCCGGTGATCGACCAGTGCCACGGCTCGGAGGGCAGGTTCACGTACCCGTAATCGGCGGCGTGCTCGGCCAGCCAGCGGAAGGCGGGGCTGTTCGCGGTGAGCGACCGGCCGCCGGAGGTCAGGTCGACGGCGAGCCCGAGCTCGTGCAGCGAGCGGCCGGGGATCGCCGTCGGCACCCGGCACGACGAGGCCGGCGCGGTCCACACGTCCGGGCACCCGTTGATCTTGCGCAGCTCGATCTGCCGCTGCTTGGTGCGGAAGCCGCCGCCGGCCAGCACGATCCCGTCGGCCTTGGCGTCGGCGAGCATCCGCCGGAACGCGAAGGCGACGCTCTTGTGCACGGTGATGCCCGAGACGGTGGTGGTGTCGGCGACGGTGAACCCGGGCCGGATGCCGGTGACGACGGCTCGGCTGATGGCGGCGGCCCGGGCGGCATACTCGTCGGACCTGTCGAGGCTGATCAGCTTCTGCTGGTTGGTCCGCACCGTCGTCGAGGCGGTCTGCCAGGCGACAATCGCCTTGTCCAGGGTGACGGTGGCGGTCCGCGCCGCGGCCTGCGCGGACTTCAGCGCCGCCGCGGCCTGGCGGGCCTCCGCGCGGTGGGTCGTCACCGTCTGCGCGGAGTTGGTGATGGTGGTCTTCGCCCGGGCCACCGCGGCGCCGCTGCGCGGCCGCTGCTGCGAGACCAGGACCAGCGTGCTCCGGGCGCTGCTCAGGGTCACGGCGGCGATCGCATATCGGGTACGGGCAGACGCGTCGGCGGTCACGGCCGTGGTCAGCGTCGACTGGGCGGCGGCGTGCGCGGACCGGCCCTGGGTGAGCCGGGTGCCCCGGGCCGCGAGGGTGGCCCGCTGCTCGGCGAGGGTCGCGCGGAGCCGGACGTACTCGGGGCTCGGGGTGAGGCTGTGGAACATCAGCGACGTCCACTGCCGCGCGACCTGCGGGGCGGCGGCCGCGGCCGGGCTGGGCGGGCCGGCGACCGTCAGGGCCGCGGCGAGCGCCGCGACGAGCGTGGCGACGCGGAACGCCCGGACCCTGGCACGGGCCCGCTGATCGGATCGGACTTCCTGCGGTGCGGTCATCTGGCGTGCGCTCCTCGGCCTCGATGGTCGGGGCGGAACAGAAAGGCAGACCACAACTGGTCCGTACCGATGCCGGCCGCCGGGACGAGGTGCCGTCGCCGGGCGGAAGACATGCCCCCGAGAATGTGTGTCCAGCCGAGTCTCGGGTCGCCCGGGTGCAGCGCAGGCCCGGTGACGTAGCGGGCAGGTTGCCACGCCGGCCGGCTCCGGCGTGGCAACCCGCGGTCAGCGCCCGGTGCTGCCGTCGATCTGTTCGCGCAGGATGTCGGCATGACCGGCATGCCGGGCGGTCTCCTCGATCAGGTGCACCAGCGCCCACCGCATCGACGGCCCGCGTCCCCGGCCGGGCGGTCGCGGCGCCGGCAGGGCCAGGTCCGTGCAGGCCTCGACGACCTGGTTCACCCGTACGCCGGTCTGCCGGTAGGCGGCGAGCAGGCCGTCGACGGTCTCGCCGGCGGCCGGCCGCAGTGTGCCGCGCAGGTTCCCGATCGGCTCGCCGAGGAAGTAGAACCGCTCGACGGCCGTCAGGTGCTTGATCAGCCCGAGCAGGTTGGTGCCGGAGGGCACGCCACCGGCGCGGACCGCGGGTTCCGGCACGTCGGCGACCTTGCCCGCGACCGCGGCGCGCAGGTAGTCGAGCACGCCGAGCAGGGTGGCCTGCTCGCCGGCGCCGGTCTCCGGCGGGCCGAGGTCCGCGGTCCGGCGCCGGCGTCCGGGTGGGCTTGCGCTGCTGGGCATCGGATTCCGATCGGGGCGGGTCGCGGGCAGGACAGGACAGGACCCAGGTTCGCCGCGACCGTTCCCGGCTTGCAAGGAATGTTGCGGATCCGCATGATGAGCCGATGACGGACGCCGAACGGGACGTGCTCGCCGGGGTCGGTCCCCGCCTGCGGGCCCTGCGTCAGGCGCGGGGCATCACGCTGGCGGGGCTGGCCACCGAGACGGGCCTGACCGCGAGCACGCTCTCGCGCCTCGAGAACGGCAAGCTGCGCCCGACCCTGGAGCAGCTGCTGCCGCTGGCCCGGGCCCACGGCGTGCCGCTCGACGACCTGGTGGCCGCCCCACCCACCGGCGACCCCCGCATCCACCTGCGGCCGATCCGGCGCTCCGGCCTGACGGTGGTGCCGCTGACCCGGCGCCCCGGCGGCATCCAGGCCTACAAGGTGATCTATCCCCCGGCCGGCCGAGCCCCCACCACGAGGCCGCAGACCCACGCCGGCTACGAGTGGTTCTACGTGCTCGACGGACGGGTCCGCTTCGTGCTCGGCGACCGCGAATACGAACTCGGCCCCGGCGAAGCCGCGGAATTCGACACCACCCTCCCCCACTGGCTCGGCAGCGCCACCAACCACCCCGCGGAACTACTCACCCTGTTCGGCGCCCAAGGCGAACGCGCCCACCTAACCCCACCCCAACGCTAAAACCCCCCAAATCAAGCCCCACAAAGCCACCCACCCCGAACCCCGAACCCCGACCCGAAGCCCGCAGCCCGCAGCCCGGGAGCGACCCACCACCCACCCGCAGCCTGCTGACCGCAACCGGCGCGGAATGTTCGCTTGCCCACCACCAAAGCCCGGCCTGCCCGACAAACCCACCCGGCTCAACCACAGCGCGGAAGCCAGACCCCACACCAGAAGGTGACCGCACACCTGGAGCTGCACTCAGAAGGCCGGCGACCCATCCCTCAGCCGCAGCGGACGAGAATGCAAGGCGGGGGCCGGGGGGGGGGGCCCCCCCCCCCGCAACACCCCCCCCCCCCCCCGGGGGGGGCCCCCCCCCCCCCCCCCGCCGTCCCAGCGCAACCACCAAACCCCGAAACCACAAAGCTGTCAGTGGCAGAAACGCGCCGGCCCATGCCGCCGGAAGAACTGCCGGATCACCGCAACAGCCTGGACCAGAACGGCAATGGCGGCGCCGATCGTGGCAGTCGCCAGAACGACCTGGGCGACCAGCACCCACCCCGGGCTGCTGAACACGAACGGGAAAACCGCCCACACCCGCGCCACCGCAGCCAACGCGACACCATTGGCCACGAGTTCGCCGACCGCCCGCCACCCGGGCCCGTCGTGGCTGACGTACACCAGGTTCGTCACGATGCCGACGACCAGCGAGAGGTTGACCAGCAGCAGCACCTTGCGGGTGTCCCCGGTCAGGAACGGGACCGCGGCCCAGCCCGGCCGGGCGTTGATCAGATAGAGCAGCGTGGTGTTCACGACGGCGGCGACGGTGTAGCCGAGGCTGCGGGCCGCACGGGACGGCCGGGTGTGTGAGGCGTTGGTGGTCATGGTGGCCTCCGGGCTGTTCGAACGGCGAAGGGGCGGCGCCCTGTCGGGTGCCGCCCCTTACCGTTGTCCGCTGTGGTTACTTGAGCCAGGGGAGGCGCTGCACGATCGGCAGCTTCGCCCACACCTTGCCCAGACCCAACGTCTCACCGGCAGCCGTCAGAGCCAGCACGACC